>NZ_QAIH01000162.1:0-7716 GCF_003060895.1 Acidovorax sp. HMWF029
CCGGCATACAGGAGGCGACGTCGGGTGGGCGAGGAAGCCTGCGGCAGCACGGCAGGTTGCGCAGACGCGGATTCAGGCAAATCAGAGGGGGTCATCTTCGTCATGGGGCACTGGTTTCCTGGAGCAGGCGGCGCACGGCCGTCATGTCACCACGCGGGGTCCTGCCTTTGGCATCGGGCTTCAGGGCACCCCGCAGGTCATCAAGGTCGTAAATCAGCAGATGCACCCCGATCATCTCATTGAGTTCCGGCGACTTGCTGCCCAGACTCAGGGCCTCGACCGATTCGCCATGAAAACCCGTCACCGTGCGGGGCTCGTAGTCCACATGGTGATCGATCAGCGCGATCTCCGCAGATTTGGGGTCATCGCAAAACAACTGCAAGTAAATATCCGACAGGCGCGTGGCAGTGCCGTGCCAGACGGCCCCTGCCAGATGCGGACGAAACGCCGCCATGCGTTCCATCCAGACCAGCGCCAGCTGGCGCAGCGCCCGCAACTCGCGCGGCTGCGTGTCAGCACAAAAGATCTCGATGTACTCCCGCACCGCCGCTTCCACCAAATCGTTGTCGGGCAATGGGGTCCGGGCAGGCAGCCCCATCTGGCGCAGGGCCCGGCGCTTGGCGGGCCCCCATTCAAGCCCTTCCTCGACCACCAGGCGCGCCGTGGTGTGGGCGATTTCTTCGCTCAAAGGTGTATGCATGAAAGTGGAAGACAGCGGAGGAGCCCGCATTGTGCGCGCGATCCATGGGTGCGGACCCGCACCCGCACGACGCCTGCGGACACTCTTGGCGCGGAAGAATCCAGAATGCTACATTTTTAATAGCAAATAAAGCATATGGAATGCGCGCAGAAAGGCATTTTTCACCAAAAACCCACCCCTCGCGGCGGCTTTAGAATCAGCGCCCATGCACATACACATACTAGGGATCTGCGGCACATTCATGGGAGGCCTTGCAGCGCTGGCCCGCGAGGCAGGGCACCGGGTGACCGGTTGCGATGCCGGGGTCTACCCTCCCATGAGCGACCAGCTCCGGGCATTGGGCATCGACCTGATCGAGGGTTTTGGCGCGGACCAGATGGCGCTTCAGCCCGATGTTTTTGTGATCGGCAACGTGGTCAGCCGCGTCCGACTGCCCGACGGCACCCCAAAGTTCCCACTAATGGAAGCCATCCTGGACGCCGGCCTGCCCTACACAAGTGGCCCCCAGTGGCTGGCCGAACATGTGCTGCAAGGGCGCCATGTGCTGGCAGTGGCGGGCACCCATGGCAAAACCACCACGACCTCGATGCTGGCCTGGATCCTGGAAAGTGCAGGCCAGCAGCCCGGCTTTTTGATTGGTGGCGTGCCACTGAACTTCGGCCTATCCGCCCGGCTGGGGGCAGCACAACGCCCAGCGCCAACCCCCACTCCGCTGGGCACAGCGCCCCTGTTTGTGATTGAAGCGGACGAATACGACACCGCCTTCTTCGACAAGCGCAGCAAGTTCGTGCACTACCGGCCCCGCACCGCCGTGCTCAACAACCTCGAATTCGACCACGCCGACATCTTTGACAACCTGGCCGCCATTGAGCGCCAATTCCACCATCTTGTACGCACAGTGCCCCCCTCAGGCCGCGTGGTGGTAAACGGACTGGAAGAGAGTCTCACTCGGGTGCTGCACGCCGGGTGCTGGAGCGAAGTGACCAACTTCGGTGCGGCCGTGAGCGACTTCTACGCCGTAGGCAACCCCCAGGCATTTGATGTCATGCACCAGGGCCGCCCCGTAGCCCGGGTGGAATGGTCGCTCACCGGCGTGCACAACCAGCTCAATGCACTGGCTGCCATCGCCGCAGCCCACCATGTCGGAGTGCCCCCCCAGGAAGCCGCCAGTGCCCTCGCCTCGTTCCAGAACGTCAAACGGCGCATGGAACTGCGCGGCACGGTGGGCGGAGTGGCCGTGTACGACGACTTTGCACATCACCCGACGGCGCTACGCACCACTTTGGATGGCCTGCGTCGCAGCCTGGGTAGCAGTGCACGGATCCTGGCCGTATTCGAGCCCCGCAGCAACACCATGAAACTGGGCTCCATGAAGAGCCAGCTGCCCTGGGCCCTGGAGCCCGCCGATCTGGCGTTCTGCCACACGGCAGGGCTGGACTGGGATGCAACCCAGGCTCTGGCCCCTTTGGGTGTGGGCCAGGGACAGCGTGCGCAAACCGCAGCCGACATAGACACCCTGGTGGCCCAGGTGGTGCAATCCGCCCGGCCAGGGGATCACGTGGTGTGCATGAGCAATGGCGGGTTTGGAGGCATACACGCCAAATTGCTGCAAGCACTACAAAATCAATAGCTGCTTGCGCTTATCCAACGCGCGCAAACCGTCTTTTTTCTCAATAAAAAGCAGATTAGAACGTGACCGCCATGCCAGGCACATCCACCCGCACGATGGGCTTGGCCAGCGCAGCGCTGGCAGCACGTGCGAAGTCGCGCGACCAGGCGGGGTCTTGCATCAGCACAGCCCCCGCTGCACGGGCGACGGTGAGCACCTTGTCGGCCAGCAGCACCTTGCCGCTGGCGCGCAATGGCTCGCAGTCCAGCGAGGTGAATTGCTCATCCAGCCAGCGCCGACCCGCCTCGTGGCCCATGGGCTCGGCGCCCTCCAGGTCAAAACGGAACTCTTGATCCCCGGTCAGCTTGACCGACACTTCGCTATGCATGGTGACTCGCCTTTCTTCTGAAATCCACGGGCATATTCCAAAGACCCACCCCAAAGGCCTGTGAAGGCACGGGACTGCGCGGGATGCGCAGTGTTCACAGGCCTCAGTTTAGAACGTGTTTACGATCTTAGAGCCCGTCGCGGCGCAGAAACTCAACGTGCGCGGCGGGCCTTCACGGCGTCAGACAGCTCTGCCAGCGCCTGCAGTGAATCGTCCCAGCCCAGGCAGGCGTCGGTAATGCTTTTGCCGTACTCCAGCTTGCCCGCATCGTCCTTGCCTGGCGTGAATTTCTGGGCCCCGGCGGTGAGATGGCTTTCGATCATGAGACCGAACACACTGCGCGAGCCCCCCGCCAGTTGCGCCGCAACGTCACGCGCCACTTCAAGCTGCTTTTCATGCTGCTTGCTGCTGTTGGCATGGCTGCAGTCCACCATCAGCGTGGCGGGCAGCTTGGCGGCTTCGAGGTCCTTGCAGGCAGCGGCCACACTCGCAGCGTCGTAGTTGGGCGTCTTGCCGCCGCGCAGAATAACGTGGCAGTCCTTGTTGCCCTTGGTGTTGACGATGGCGACCTGGCCGTTCTTGTGCACCGACAGGAAGTGGTGGCCCCGGCTGGCCGACTGGATGGCGTCGGTGGCAATGCGGATGTTGCCGTCCGTGCCATTCTTGAAACCGATAGGCGCCGAGATGCCCGAGGCCAGCTCGCGGTGCACCTGGCTTTCCGTGGTGCGCGCACCAATCGCGCCCCAGCTGATGAGGTCGCCGATGTACTGGGGCGAAATCACGTCGAGGAACTCGCTGCCTGCGGGCATGCCCAGGCGATTGATCTCGATCAGCAGCTGGCGCGCAATGCGCAGGCCTTCGTCGATGCGGTAGCTCTCGTCCAGGTAGGGGTCGTTGATGAGGCCCTTCCAGCCCACGGTGGTGCGTGGCTTTTCGAAGTACACACGCATCACGATTTCCAGCGTGTCAGCGTACTGAGTGCGCACCGCCATCAGGCGGCGGGCGTATTCAACAGCAGCAGCCGGGTCGTGGATAGAGCAGGGGCCGATGATGACCAGCAAACGATCATCCTTGCCGCCCATGATGTTGTGGATGTTTTTGCGGGTCTGGGTGATCAGCGTCTCCACCGGCGTGCCGCCGATGGGGAAGAAGCGGATCAGATGCTCGGGAGGAGGCAACACGGTGATGTCCTTGATACGTTCGTCGTCGGTCTGGCTGGTTTTCTCGACGCTGCGGTACCAGGCATCGCTGGTGGGGGTGTTGGAGACCGTCATGGATGCTTCCTCGTGGAGTAGAAGTAGTGGTGAATGAAGAAAAAAGAAAACGGGGGGCAGAAAAACAAAAAACCGCCGGGCTTTGCAGCGTCGGCGGTTGGTATGGGGAGGTTGTGTTTGCTTGCGCGTTTTCCTCTCATCCGCCGGGGACCGAGATAAAAAACCAAAAATAAAACGCGCTGCGAACTTGCATGGCAACCAATGTAGCACAGGTGTGCGGCGGTGCAGCAACCCCAGACTGTTGCGGCTGCACGACAAACAATCCAATTCAGGTCCAATGCCCAGGCTTTGTTCAGCTGCGCAGGCGGCGCAACCAGGCATACATGCGCTGCAGTACAGACGCCTTGCGCGGCGGTGCATCCTGGAGATCGCTAGGGGGATCGCTCTGGTGCTCGTACATATCCACCAGCAAGAGCGCCTCGCCCAGCGTGCGCCATGCCAGCAGCTCGAAATGGTCAAAACTCGCGCTTTCGCGGGTACTGCGGCGCTCCAGCATCTGCTGCCAGTCGGCAATGGCATTGCGCAAATCTCGCAGCGCCCGCTGATAGGCACCAAACTCATAGAGCGCATGCCAAGCGGAGCCCAGGCCCGTCAGGAACAACTGATGCTCTCGCGCACAGTGCGACAGCGCCACGACGCGCCGCGTGATCTCGGTCGTGTCGGTGCTAGTGCGCCGGGCGCGAACCGCTTCGTCGATCTGCATCGACAGCGCCCCCAGGCTATCGCGCAACTGGCGTGAGTCTTCGTCGGCCACGCCTTCGCGCAAAAACCGGCTGATGTCTCCAAACGACTGGAGTGTCAGCAGTTGGCTGGGGCGCGTGGCAGGCATGGTGGTTCCCATTTTGCGCTGCACGCGGACCTGCCTTGCGCTTTACACCTTCCGCAAAACAAAGGTGGTGGGAGCGCGCAACACCTGGGCGCCCCCCGCACCAGGCATCAGGCTGTGCCGCCGACCGTCAATCCCTCGATGCGCAGCGTAGGCTGGCCGACACCCACGGGCACGCTCTGGCCTTCCTTGCCGCAGGTGCCCACACCGCTATCAAGGCGCATGTCATTGCCGATCATGGTGACCTTTTTGAGCGATTCGGGGCCGCTGCCCACGATGGTGGCGCCTTTGACGGGGTACTGGATCTTGCCGTTTTCGACCCAGTAGGCCTCACTGGCAGAGAACACAAACTTGCCCGAAGTGATGTCCACCTGACCGCCCCCAAAGTTGCTGGCGTACAGGCCCTTCTTGATGCTGGCGATGATTTCCTGAGGATCCTTGTCGCCACCCAGCATATAGGTGTTGGTCATGCGTGGCATGGGGATGTGGGCGTAGCTCTCGCGGCGGCCATTGCCGGTGGGCGCCACGCCCATCAGGCGCGCGTTGAGGCTGTCCTGGATGTAGCCTTTCAAGATACCGTCCTCAATCAGCACGTTGCGCTGGCTGGCATGGCCTTCGTCGTCCACATTGAGGGAGCCCCGGCGGTCGGCGATGGTGCCGTCGTCCAGCACCGTCACGCCCTTGGCGGCCACGCGCTGGCCGATCCGTCCGCTGAAGGCGCTGGAGCCCTTGCGGTTGAAGTCGCCTTCCAGGCCGTGGCCCACGGCCTCGTGCAGCAGGATGCCGGGCCAGCCCGAACCCAGCACCACCGTCATCTCGCCCGCCGGTGCGGGGCGCGATTCGAGGTTGACCAGGGCGGCGTTCACGGCTTCGTCCACATACTTGCCCATCTGCTCGTCGTCGAAATAGGCCAGGCCAAAACGCCCGCCGCCGCCGGCCGAGCCCATTTCGCGGCGGCCGTTCTGCTCGGCGATCACCGTGACCGACAGGCGCACCAGCGGACGCACGTCGGCTGCCAGGGTGCCATCGGCACGGGCCACCAGCACAACGTCGTATTCGCTGGCCAGGCCGGCCATGACCTGGGCCACGCGCGGATCCTTGGCGCGGGCGCGCTGTTCCAGCCGCTCCAGCAGCGCGACCTTGGCTGTGCTGTCGAGGGAAGCGATCGGGTCCACGCCCGGGTAGAGGCTGCGGCTCAATGCTACTTTTTTAGGAGCAATCTTTACTTTACCAGCGCGCGCAGAGGCCGAAATTGACCGCACAGTACGGGCCGCGTCCAGCAGCGACGCCTCGGAGATGTCGTCGGAGTAGGCAAAGGCCGTCTTCTCGCCGCTCACGGCACGCACACCCACGCCCTGGTCGATGCTGAAGGAGCCTGTCTTGACGATGCCTTCCTCCAGGCTCCAGCCTTCACTGCGCGTGTACTGGAAGTACAGATCGGCATCGTCCACCTGATGGGCGCGAATCTCGGCCAGGGCGCGGGCCAAGTGGCTTTCGTCGAGGCCGAAGGGGGTCAGCAGCAGTTCACGGGCAACATCGATACGCTGGCTGGTTGCCGCGCGCTGGGGGGCGGCAGTGGGTGTGCGGAAAGTCATCGGGGCATTTTAGGCGCCCTGCCATGTCCGCACGGGCACAGGGGCACGGGCGGCAGCGCCCGAACTCAAGCTCCAGCCCTCCAGCCCTCCAGCCCGTCAGCCCGCCGCGGTCAGGTCGCTGGTTGCGGCGCCGGGCGCGTTCTGCTGGACGGACTCGATGCCCGCGTCGCGCGCTTTTTCTCCCGAGTACATCTGGCTTTGCCCGATCACCTGGCCGTTGGCCGCCTTGAGCGTGAAGTAAGGGGAGCCGTTTTTGGCACAAAGTCGGCCATACCGGCCATCGTTGGGCGCGTTCTTCTTGACGGACTCGATGCCGTTGAGCGCGCTGGCCTTGGAGTCGTACATCTCGCTGGTGAGGATGACCTGCCCGTTGCCCGCCAGGAGGTTGAACACAAATTTGTCGTTCTTGGACTTCTTCAGCTCGAACTTCGACGCCATGAGAGTACCTCCAGAGGTTGCCAAAACACGGTTGGCAGCCGCTTTGTAACCGGAAGGCCTGGCGCGCGCAACGCCGCACAAACCCCTGCTGCCTACAAGCCCTATATCGCCGCCCGGGGATCCTTGGTGTCCTGCTTCTGCGCACGCGCCACCGACATAAGGATGCCCAGCGCCAGCCCCAGCGTGACCATGGCCGTGCCGCCATAGCTGATGAAGGGCAATGGCACTCCCACCACGGGGAGGATGCCGCTGACCATGCCCATGTTCACAAAGGCATAGGTGAAAAAGATCATCGACACGGCCCCTGCCATCAGACGTCCGAACAGGCTGGTGGCGCCCACGGCAATCGCCAGGCCGCGCCAGACCAGGAGCAGGAAGCACACGATCAGGAACAGGTTGCCCGCGAGGCCAAACTCTTCGGAATAGGCGGCGAAGATGAAGTCGGTGGTGCGCTCGGGGATGAACTCCAGGTGGGTCTGCGTGCCAGCCATGAAGCCTTTGCCCCACACGCCCCCCGACCCGATGGCGATCATGCCCTGGATGATGTGGAAGCCCTTGCCCAGCGGGTCGCGGGTGGGGTCCAGCAGCGTGCAGACGCGCTGCTGCTGGTAGTCGTGCAGCAGCACCCAGCGCACCCCTTCAGCGCAGAGCTGGTCGCCCAACAGCACCAGGGTGAAGATGCCCACGCCACCGATGACCACCGGCGGCAGCACCAGCTTCCAGGACAGGCCAGCAAAGAAAATCACCGACAGACCCGCCGCCAGCACCAGCAGCGAGGTTCCCAGATCGGGCTGCTTCATGATCAGGCCCACCGGCACGGCCAGCAACGCACCCGCCGCCACAAAATCCAGCGGGCGCAGCGCGCCCTCGCGCTTCTGGAACCACC
>NZ_QAIH01000162.1:7726-19735 GCF_003060895.1 Acidovorax sp. HMWF029
AGCATCAGGGGCATGGCAATCTTGAGGATTTCGCTGGGCTGGATGACGATGCCCACATTGATCCAGCGCGTTGCCCCCTTCTTGGTGATGCCGAACAGCGCTACGGCCACCAGCAGCGCCACGCCCGCCGCGTACAGCGGCACGGCGCAGGCCATGATCTTTTGCGGCGGCACCTGGGAAACTACA
Organism: Acidovorax sp. HMWF029; assembly: GCF_003060895.1. Lineage (GTDB taxonomy): Bacteria > Pseudomonadota > Gammaproteobacteria > Burkholderiales > Burkholderiaceae_C > Acidovorax. The sequence continues at coordinate 7,913 of NZ_QAIH01000162.1, forward strand.
AAAAGAATAGCGCCCGCGATCAGCATGTTGCGCCCGTGGTCGACAAAACGGGTGCCGTGGTCAAAGCCCGAGGAGTACATGGCCGTCAGGCCTGCGCAGGTCAGCAGGGCCACCAACACAATGAGCGGAAGATCGAACCCTCTGAACAGGGGAACAAGGCGCTGGGAGAGCGTGGGCTTTTCAAATACGACGGCCATCCCCTGATTATCGGGCGGCGCGGGCCACAAGGCGCAAGCCAGCCGCGCCGCTACCCCGCCTGCCGGAAGGCCATCACCGCCTGATTACGAAGGGTGCGCAGCAGGCCCAGGGCCTTGTCACCAACGACAATGCCGCCGACGGCCGACTGGTCGGCATAGATCAGGGCAAAAGGCCGACCCTTGATCTGAAGTGGAAGCAACAGGAAAGATGGGGCGTTGAGCCCCGTGCGGTACCACTGCGGCAGGCGCGCCTGCATGCGCGGCTCAGTGGCGTCGTTGATCAGGGTGTCGGCGCCGCGCAGGCACACTGCGGCAAACAGGTCGCCCTGGTCCTTGAGCGGCACCTTCATGGCACGCACGGCGGCCTCGCTGCCCTCACCGAGGCCAAAACGGCCCGTGAGCACATCCGTCTTGGCCTCACGCAGGCAAAACACCATGCGGCGAAAGCCCAACGCCCGGAACATGGTCTCCAGGATCATGCGCAGCACATCGTTGAGCTGAAAGCTCTCAACCATGGCGTTGGTGATGTCCTGGATGCCCGCCGCCAGCACTTCGTTGACCTGCGCCACCGACACCGCACCGCCCGCCTGCGATTCGAGCACGGCAGGCAGGGGCTGGGTTTCGCTGGCGCGCAGTTCGTGGGAGCCCAGGGCATCCTCGGCCACTGGCTGGGTGCCAGCGGGATGCGGCAGCCGCAGCAGCCTGGCGGCGGGGGTGTCAGGAGCCACCCGCAAGTCCAGTGCCTCGGCCAAAGCCACCAGCTTGTGCCGCGCACGCAAGGTGGCCTCGGCGATGGATTCGGCCGACAGGGACAAGGTGCGCGCGTACCGCGTCCCGACCTGGTCCAGGTGAGCCTCCGTCTGGGCAGGGTCACCCAACAGCAGCGTGCCGGCCACCTCGTTGGCGGCCAGGGCCGCCCAGCGCATGCGCTCAGCGCCCTGCTCGGGCGGGCGCTGCGTGGGCGAGCCCAGCGGCTTGCGCATGCAGCGCTGCAGGCTCTCGGGCAGACCCCAGACACGGGCCACGCCCACGCCCAGATCTTCGAATCCCAGCCCAAGAACCTGCTGGGAGGCCGACTCCTCGCCGCCCTCCATGCGCCCCGATGCCACCAGGCTGCGCACCTGGCGCGCTTCTTCAGGAAAGTAGAACTCGCACAGCATGCGCCCCAGGTTCTGGAACATGGCTCCGATGAAGGCCCCTTCCGCCGCCTGGCCGGCCCCGCACAGCTCGGCCGCGACCGTGCCAGCCATCATGGCGCGCAGGAATTCCTCGCGCATCTGGCTGGCGTGCTGCCTGTCCTGCATGTGGTCCAGCAGTACCAGGCTGAGCGCCATGTTGCGCACCGCATTGAAGCCCACCAGGCTCACCGCACGCGAAACGGTGCTGATCGTGCCACGGCTGGCGTGGGCGTAGTGCACGCTGTTGACAAGGCGCAGCAACTTGTTGGTCAGCGCCACATCCTTGAGGATCTCGTGCGTGAGGTCGCTGATGCTGTCGTCTTCCGAATTGGCCACGCGCTGGATGCGAGCCACCGAATCCGACAGCGCCGGAAAATCGCTCTTGTGCCGCATGCGCCGCAGTAAAAAGTCCAGCGTGGCATTGTTCGCCGCCGTGGGGGCACTGGCCGGGGCGGCCCATGCACGCAGCGCATCCCGAAACTCTGCCGCCGAGGCGTAGCGCTGGCCGGGGTCCCGCGCCATGCCGCGCTGCAGAACGGCGCGCAGCCCGTCATCCACTCCAGGCCCCAGGTCGTCGGGCAGGGCCAGTTCTTCATTCGCCAGGCGGTACAGCGCTTGCCAGCTGTCCTTCTGGTGGATCAGCGGCTTGCCCGAGAGCAGCTCGACCAGCACGAGCGCGGCAGAGTAGACGTCCATGGCCGGTGTGGGCGCTTCGCCTGCGGCGGCCTCCGGGGCCATGTAGGCAGGGGTTCCACTGGCCAGTTGCGCGTCGGTCGCGGTCTGCATGGCGGCAGCCATGCCAAAGTCCATCACCCGCGCGTGGCGCTGGGCATCGACCATGATGTTGGAGGGCTTGAGGTCGCGGTGCACGATGCCCGCCTGGTGGGCCGCCTGCAGACCGTCCAGCACATCCACCATCAGCGCCACGGCATCGTGCGGCGTGCACCGCCCCTGCTGGGCCAGGTGTTCGGCCAGCGTGCGGCCAGGCACATACTCGAACACGATGTAGGGCTGCAGGCCCTGCACATCGGCCTCGAACACCGGCACGATGTACGGATGGGCCAGGCGCCCCACGTGACGGGCCTCGCGCAGCCACTGCTCAAGCACAGACGGGTCCTGGTCCTGCAAGGGGCGCATGAGCTTGATGGCCACCTCGCGCTGCAGGCGCGGGTCCACCGCCAGCCACACCGTGGCCTGGGCGCCACGGCCCAGCTGCTTTTTCAGCTCGAACCGGCCCAGCGTGGCAGCAGGCTTGTCGCCTGATCCGAGCGCCCAACGTCGGGTGGTGGAGAGCGGTGCAAAATCGGGCATGGTGCGGGGGGCGAATCAAGGCGCCGCGCTGCATGGCGCCCCGTGGTTACGATTTGACACCACCCATCTTATGCCTGCGCCGCCCTGTCTGGAGCAGTGATTCCCCTGCCCTGCGTTTTTCCTGCTTTTTTATCTCCCGATGCCCACCACGCACCTCTTGTACCTGCACGGTTTCCGCTCCTCGCCCCTGTCGGCCAAGGCCCGCCAGATGGCTGCGTATGTGGCCGGGCACCACCCGGCAGTCACCTTCTGGTGCCCGCAGTTGCCGCCCTCGCCACAGACGGCCATGGAGCTGGTGACAGAAGGCATTGCCGCCTGGCCGCGCGCGGCCATGGCTGTGGTGGGGTCGTCGCTGGGCGGGTTCTATGCCAGCTGGGTGGCCCAGCAAACGGGCTGCCCGAGCGTGATGCTCAACCCCGCCGTGGACCCGGCCCGCGACCTGGCCCGCTACATCGGCGAGCAGACCACCTGGCAGAACCCCGAAGATCGCTTCTTCTTTCTGCCCGAGTACATCGCCGAACTGCAGGCGCTGGACATGCGTGGCCGCCCACCGGCTGGTCCGGAGTTGGCCATCATTGCAAAGGGCGACGAAGTACTCGACTGGCACGAAATGACGGGGCGCTACCCCAAGGCCAAGCAGATCGTGCAAGAGGGTGGTGACCATGCGCTGGGCAACTTTGCCGACTACCTTGCGCAGGTGGTGGAGTTTTTGAATCTGGCCTGAACCCCATCCACCGCCCAATCCGGGGAACAGCGGAACCGCGTCAGGGCGCCTTCAACGCCCCCGATGCCCTGGCAGCCCCAGGCCCCTTCCAGCGCTCGTACTCCGCCGGGTAAGCAATGCGGTAACGCTTCATGTGGAACGCGGCCTCATCGTCTTTGCCCAGCAGCACGGCGCTCTCGATCAGCGCCTGGATGACGCGGGGCTCGGGCGAAAAATGCAGCAGCTCCCGCGCCAGCAGGTTGATCTGTGGTGCTGTCTCGCGCGTGAGCCCGATGGTGGACAACAACGCGAAATCCACCTGGTCCGAGAAAAACAGGGTGTCGGACACCTTGGCCATGGTGTCCTCCTGGTAGGCGGCAGGCCGCTGCGCCACAGGCTTGTAAAGCAAGCCGACCCGGTAGTGCTCCCACAGCACCAACGTGCCCAGACCGGCGGCGCCCGCCACCACCAGCATGGCTGCCAACTTGGTGGTACGAGAGAAGGCCCAGACAGGCGCAGACAGGGGCCACAGCAACAAGGCTACGGCCAACGCCGAGACCACCTGGAAAGGCCCGTACCAGAGCGGAAACTCCAACATGCTGTGCACACCCACAATGGCCAGAACACCCCAGGCCAGTTGACGCACAGGATCGGTTTCAGCCCAGGGCCGTGCATGTATGACCCAGGCCACCACCAAGGCGCACACCAGCAAGGCCACGGGCACTCCCAGCTCCACGGCCAGCTGCAAAGGCAGGTTATGGGCGTTGTCCAGCAGCACACAGAACCGCTCACCGGGGAACAAGGTGATGTAGTGCGCGTAGTCCAGCTCCCCCCAACCCCAGCCCAGCCAAGGTTTTTGTGCGATCAGATGCAGCACATTCGCCCACAGGACACGGCGGCTGTTGCAGCCCTGCTCGTCGCCGAGGATGCGTGTAAAGAGGCCATCTGTACTGAAGCCTGTCCACTCCAGCAACAGGCGCGGCAGCAGCCAGGCCGCCGCTGTGTACATCAGCACCCCCACCAGCGACAGCACCAGCGCCACGCGGCCCCCACGGCGGCCCCACACCACCAGCATGCATACCACCAGCAGCCACTGCAAGGCGCCTGTGCGCGATGCCGTGGCTGCACTGGCTATGGCCAGCAGGGCCAGGCCCCAGGCCAGCAGCAGCCCCACCAGCCAGGAGGGCCAGGCGCGTCCCCCGCCGAGCAGGGCGCTTGGTGCCGCTCTGGCTTGGCGACCACCTTCGAGCTGCGCCTGAATCTGGACCACCAGCCACAACAAGGCCCACACCCCCAGGCTCAACAACGAAGCCTGCTGGTTGCGTTGGCGCAGGTTGCCAATCGCCTGGCCCGGCGTGGAAGCATGTACCCAAGGCGAGTACCCCAGATCCCCACCAAAAAACTGCGCGAGCCCGATACCGCCGCCCAGCACACCCGCAAGCACCAGCCCGAGCGCCAGGAGCAACGCCGTGAAGGTGCGCGTATCCGCTCGGGCTGCGCCTCTACCCACACAGGTAAGCGCGTGCCACGAACGGACACCCATCAGCACCACAAGCACCAAACCGCACGCCCACGAGGCCACCACAGGCCAAAAATTGAAAATCGGGGCTTCTGTGTAGCCAAACACGAAAGGCAGCGTCAAAGCCACCAGAAACAGCGGTGCGGCAACAGCATCAAAAAGCATGGGGCTCACTCAGAATGGGTTCAGCGCTGGGGCGATGCCGGCGAGGTGGTGCGCATCATAGGGGGTGGCTAGGAGTCTGCGCGGCAGAAGGCATCCAAGCGAAACGCGCGAAAACCGAGGATCGCGTGGTGCTACCGACAAGCCCAGGGTGGCCCCCTGGGCGCAGGAGGTAGTACCGCGCGAGACCGGTTTATCGCACGTTGCAGCCGATGCTCCTTCTGCCGCGCAGACTCCTAGCGCGCCCCGCATCCGGGCGCCCGGCGCCGCCCATGGGACAATCCCCGCCATGCATGCACTGTTTGAAGAAGCTGGCAAATTTCTCGCCGGCCGTATCCTGTCGGAAGCCGACACATCCGCCCAAGTCGAGCTGGATTCGGGAAAACGGGTCAAGGTCAAAGCCGCCCACATCCTCCTGAAGTTCGAAAAACCCGCCCCGGCGGAACTCATCGCCCAGGCCCAGGCCGTGGCCGAGAGCATCGAGCTGGACCTGGCCTGGGAATTCGCCCCAGAAGACGAGTTCGGCTTTGCCGACCTGGCTCGCGACTACTTTTCAGCCAACGCCACCCTGGCCCAGCAGGCTGGCGCGCTGTTCCGTCTGTACGACGCGCCGCATTACTTCCGCCGCGCGGGCAAGGGCCGATTCAAGAAGGCCTCGGCCGAGATCCTGCAGCAGGCGCTGGCCGCCATCGAAAAGAAAAAGGCCATCCTGGCGCAGATCGACGAATGGGCCGCGCAACTGGGCCGGGGCGAATGCCCGCAGCCCATCCGCGAGCAGCTCTACAAGATCCTGTTCAAGCCCGACAAGAACGCGCCCGAGTACAAGGCCGTGGTCGATGCCAGCCGCGCCACGCACACCGCACCGCTCGACCTGCTGCAAAAAGCAGGCGCCATCGATTCCAGCTACCAGTTCCACTGGAAGCGCTTTTTGTTCGAGAACTTCCCCAAGGGCACGGGCTTTCCAGCCGTCACGGCGCCGGTCATTGCGGACGAGCTACCCCTGTCCACCGCGCAGGCCTACTCCATCGACGACTCGCAGACCACCGAAATCGACGACGCGCTGTCCGTCCAGGGCCTGGGCACCGGCACCGTGGTGCTGGGCATCCACATCGCAGCCCCGGGCCTGGCCATCCAGCCCGGCAGCGCGATTGACCAGCTCGGCCGCGCTCGCCTGTCCACCGTGTACATGCCGGGCTACAAGATCACCATGCTGCCCGACGATGTGGTGCAGACCTACACGCTGGACGAGGGCCGCGCCAACCCTGCCGTGTCGCTGTACGTGACCATCGACGAAGCCACGCTGGAATTCAAAAGCTCCGAGACCAAGCTCGAGCGCGTGCACGTGGCCGCCAACCTGCGCCACGACCAGCTCGACACGGTGGTGACCGAAGACTGGCTCACCAACCCGGGTTTTGAGCATCAAAATGACCCCCGCCGCCTGTCTGACCTGCGTGGGCAGCTATCATTTCTATACCGACTGGCCAAAGATCTGAAAGCCCGCCGCGAGGTGGTGCGCGGCAAGCCCGAAAACTTCAACCGACCGGACTACAACTTCCGGCTCGTCGGCAACAACGGTGCCGAGCCCACGGGCGACGAGCAGGTGCAGATCAGCGTGCGCCAGCGCGGCGCGCCGCTCGATTTGATCGTGGCCGAGGCCATGATCGTGGCCAACAGCACCTGGGGCAGCTGGATGGCCGAGCTGGGCGTGCCCGGCATCTACCGCAGCCAGGCCAGCATGGCGCCAGGCGTGAAGGTGCGCATGGGCACCAAGGCGCTGCCGCATGCGGGCATCGGCGTCAAAGCGTATTCGTGGGCCACCTCGCCCCTGCGCCGCTACACCGACCTGGTGAACCAGTGGCAGATCATTGCCTGCGCGCGCCATGGCAAGACTGCCGCACTGGCCGCCCCCTTCAAACCCAAGGATGCCGACCTGTTCTCCATCATCAGCAGCTTTGACGGCGCCTACAGCGCCTACAACGGCTACCAGGCGGGCATGGAGCGTTTCTGGACGCTGAAATACGTGGAGCAAAACGGCATCACCGAGCTGAACGCCACCGTCTTCAAGGAAGGCCCCGGCGGCAGCTTTTTGGTGCGGGCCGACGACATTCCGCTGGTCTTCCCGGTGCTGGGCGCGCAGAACCTGCCGCGCGGCGCGCGCCTCAAGGTCAAGCTGGGCGAAGTGGATGAGATCACGCTGGACATCCATGGCACCGTGATCGAGCGCCTGGACGACCCCGCAGACGCCAGCGACGACGGCCCGGTGGACGATGCCGAGGACGACGATACCGTGGCCGGACCGATTGCCATTGCCGTGGATGTGAACGAGGCACCTGCCGAAGCCGCAACTGCCTCACCCGCACCCTGATCCTGCCCCCCTGATAATTGCCGGCGATGAAACTCCCCGCCTTCCTCCGCACCGTCAGCACGCTGCAGCTCGCGCTGGGTTTCTCGCTGGCCTTGCACGCCGCACTTATCTCTGTGCGTTTCATCGACCCCGAGGGCTTCAACCGCGTGTTCCAGGACACGCCGCTCGAAGTCATCCTGGTCAACGCCAAGTCCAACGAGCGCCCCGACAAGGCCCAGGCGATTGCCCAGGCCAGCCTGGCGGGAGGCGGCGATGCCGAGAAGGGCCGCGCCACCAGCCCCCTGCCCTACACCGCGCTCACAGCCGTGGGTGATGACTACGAAGAAGCGCAGCGCAAGATGGACGCGATGCAGGAGCAGCAGGCGCAACTGCTGGCCCAGCTGCGCAAGCAGCTGGCCACCATGCCCGAGCCCGACCCGCGCAAGCCAAGCCTGAGTGCCGACCAGGCGAATGAACAGGAAAAGCGCCGCCAGCTCGTCAAGCTGCTGGCCGAGATCGAAAAGCGCATCAACGAAGAGAACTCGCGCCCCAAAAAGCGCTACATCAGCCCCGCCACGCGCGAAGAGGCCTATGCCATCTACTACGACAGCCTGCGCCGCAAGGTGGAAGACAAGGGCACGGAGAACTTCCCCGAGCAGGGCGGGCGCAAGCTGTATGGCGAGCTGACCATGATCGTCACTGTCAACCACGACGGCCGCGTGCTCGACACCGAAATCGTGCAGGGCTCGGGCAACCCCACGCTGGACCGGCGCGCCCAAGCGATCGCCCGCGCAGCCGGCCCCTTTGGCGCGTTTGGCCCCGACATGCGCAAGAAGGCCGACCAGATCGCCATGGTGGCGCGCTTCAAGTTCACCCGCGATCAGACCCTCGAAACCACCGTCCGGTAGTTCCCGACGCGGCCCCGCACGGGGCCACCCGCACAAGCTTTTGTCATGAGCCAAACCACCGACCTGTACTGCGTGATGGGCAACCCCGTGGCGCACAGCCGCTCGCCCGCCATCCACGCCCGCTTTGCCGAACTGACGGGTGAGCCCATCACCTACGAACGCCGCCTGGTGCCCATGGACGGTTTTTCGCAGGGCGTGCGCGACTTTGCCGCCCAGGGCGGGCGCGGCTGCAACGTGACCGTGCCGTTCAAGACCGAGGTGCCCGGCCTGGCCACCGAATGCAGCGAGCGCGTTCAGCTGGCAGGCGCCGCCAACACCCTCACCTTCCGCACTGACGGCAGCATCTACGCCGACAACACCGACGGCCTGGGCCTGGTGGCCGACATCACCCGCAACGCGGGCGTGCCGCTGGCCGGCCGCGATGTGCTGCTGGTGGGGGCAGGCGGCGCCGCTGCGGGCGTGCTGGGCCCGCTGCTGCTGGCCGGCGCCCGCCACATCACCGTGGCCAACCGCACCCTGGCCAAGGCCCAGGCGCTGGTGCAGTCCCACAGCGCCCTCGCGTTGCTACAAAAAGCAGAGCTAACAGCGCTAGAACCACGCGCGGTAACGGCCAATTTTGATGTAATCATCAACGCCACAGCCAGCAGCCTGGCCGGTGCCGGGGTGCCCGTGCCCGCCACCGTGCTGCGCCCGGGCGCTCTGGCCTACGACATGATGTACGGCCCCGCAGCGCAAGGCTTCCTCGACTGGGCGCGCCAGCACGGCGCAGTGCCCCGCGACGGCCTGGGCATGCTGGTGGAGCAGGCCGCCGAGGCCTTCTTGCTGTGGCGCGGTGTGCGCCCGCCTTCGGCCCAGGTGCTGCGCGAAATGCAGCAATCCACCACCGCCTGAGCCCCGGGGACGTACCGATGAGAGCCGTGCTGCGCTGGCTGGGACTGCTGGTGATCGCCTTCGTGGCGCTGCAGCTGTTCTTTGTGCTGCGCATTGCCGCCATGGCGGCCATCAGCCCCGAGTCCACCACCTTCCAGCGCTCCGAAGCCTGGGCGCTGCTCGCCAGCAAAGGCCATGTGCCCTGGCGACAGCAATGGGTGCCCTATGCCGACATCTCCGACCACCTCAAGCGCGCCGTGATCGCCTCGGAAGACGATGGTTTTGTGAACCACGATGGCGTGGACTGGAACGCCATCGAAAAAGCCTGGGAGCGCAACGCCAAGGCCGAGGCCCAGGCAAGCAAGGCGCAGGCCCGCGCCCCCGAGCGCCCGGTGCGTGCGCCCAAGATCCGGGGCGGCTCCACCATCACCCAGCAGCTGGCCAAGAACCTGCTGCTGTCGGGCGAACGCACGCTGCTGCGCAAGGGGCAGGAGTTCGTGCTGACCCTGGCCCTGGAGCAGTTGCTGAGCAAACAGCGCATCCTGGAGATCTACCTCAACAACGTGGAATGGGGCGAAGGCGTGTTCGGTGCCGAGGCGGCCGCCCAACACTACTTCCGCAAGAGCGCCAGCAAGCTCGGCACGGCCGAGGCCGCCCGCCTGGCCGTGATGCTGCCCGCGCCCAAGCGGTTTGAGAGAACGCCCGGGTCTGCGTACCTGGCGGGGCGTACGCGGACGATCCTAGCGCGCATGGGCGGCGCGGAACTGCCGTGATGAAACTCACGCAGACCGAGCGGTGGCTGATTGGCGCGAATATCACGTTGGTCGTGGTCTTTAGCGCCTGGAGCATCGGAGTCGCGTATGGTGGGATTGCAATTTCAGCGTGTTGTAGCGTCCCGGACCATGTCGAGGCTGTACTGGCAACACTGAATCTCCCTTCCTGGTTTCTCGCAGCTCTGGCCGCGAAAGCTCTTTTTGGCCAAGATTTCACCGCCTTCGTTGTCTTCAAACAACTGTTGTGGATTGCTCTTTGTTTTCTGCAATGGTGTGCCTATGTCGCCATTTATCGGTTGTTAAGAAATCACCGACGCGCCCGCCCGTAAAGGGGTCTGGAGCGAGCTGGGATGCAAGTTCCCGTGACCTGAAGCGTCTATCCCCTTCGCTCTAGCCACAGCGCTGACGCTCCGTCCGGCCGCAGCGTCACCTGCAACCGGGGCGCACCCACAGCGCCCCCCTTCGGCGCCCGCACCGTGTACCGCTGCAACAGCATCGCCGCCAGCAGCGTCATCTCCAGCATCGCAAAGTGCTGGCCAATGCACACCCGCGGCCCCAGGCCGAACGGGATCCACGCGCCCCGGGGGATGGATGGCGCGCCGTCCATAAACCTCTCGGGCGCAAAACGGTCCGGCTCGGCAAACCAGCGTGCATCGCGGTGCAGCACCCAGGGGGTGATGCGCAGCATGGCGCCCCGGGGCACCGGCACGCCGCCCAGCGTGATGGGCGCGGTGGTGCGGCGGCTCATCAGCGCGGCAATCGGGGGGTACAGGCGCAGCGCTTCTTTGAGCGTGGCGCCCAACCAGGGCAGCTGTGCAAGATGCTCGGGGCCGGGCGTGCCGCCCTGCAGCACGGCATCGACCTCGGCCTGGGCGCGCTGCGCGGCCTCGGGGTGCTGGGCCATGAGCAGGGTCCACCACAGCAGCGTGGTGGCGCTGGTTTCGTGCCCGGCCTGGAAGCTGACGATGCACTGGTCAAACACCTCCTGCGCCGACAAGGCCTCGCCGGTTTGCTCGTCGCGCAGGGCCAGCAGCATGTGCAGCAGGTCCGAGCGCGCAGGGGCACCGGGTGCGGCCACTTCGGCCTGGCGGGCATGGATGTGGCGCCAGACCAGCCCCTTCAACGACCGGATCGCGCGCCGCTTGGCCGCCTTGCCCGGCAGGGGCAGCCAGTCGGGCAGCGTGAAGGGCATGAACATCTCCTCGTAGGCCGTGGCCCCCAGCGTCTGCGTGGCCCAGGCGGCTTCGCGCGCATCGGCTTGGGCTGAGGTGCTGAACAGCGTGCGCAGGATCACGTCCATGGCCACATCGGTCCAGAGCGCATCCACCGCCACCTGGGCGCCGGGCTGGCCCGGGGGCACGGCAGCGTCTAGCGCGCGGCGGGCGGCATCGGTCATCAGCTGCGCGTAGCCTGCCACCCGCTTGGGGCTGAAGGCGGGCATGAGCATGCGGCGCTGGCGCTGCCAGGTGGCCCCTTCGGTCACCAGCACGCTCTGGCCAAACACTTCTTCAAACACCGCGATGCCACGCTCCCAGCGGATGAGCTGGTCGGCATGGGTGATGAGCGCCTCGCGCACCAGGTCGGGGTGCATCAGATCCCAGGCGTCCTCGTAGCCTAAGCGCATGCGGGTGAGGTCGCCATGCTCGCGCTGCAGCCGGGTGACAAAACCCAGGTAGTCAGCCCGCATGGCCCGCAGCAGTGGCAGGCCCCACCAGCGGCTGCGCGGGCCGCCGGGTACAGCAGGCGTGGGGTGCAGAGCGGGGGAGGACGCAGAAGCAGTGGTGGTGGACGGGTTCATGCCCCGCATGCTGCAACGCAGCAGCACGTCGGTATTGAACGATTGCGACAGGGCCTGTCG
>NZ_QAIH01000163.1:0-6208 GCF_003060895.1 Acidovorax sp. HMWF029
GAAGGGGGGCGATGGAAGGGGGCTGGCAGCCCCGTAAAATCGGCGGTTTGTCTCCGAATTCCAGAAAGCCCTGCCATGAGCCTCCAATGCGGCATCGTGGGCCTGCCCAACGTCGGCAAGTCCACCCTCTTCAACGCGCTGACCAAGGCCGGCATTGCCGCCGAAAACTATCCCTTCTGCACCATCGAGCCCAATACCGGCGTGGTGGAAGTGCCCGACCCACGCCTGCAGCAGCTGGCCCAGATCATCTCCCCCGAGCGCATCGTGCCTGCCATCGTCGAGTTTGTGGACATTGCCGGTCTGGTGGCGGGCGCGTCCAAGGGCGAAGGCCTGGGCAACCAGTTCCTGGCGCACATCCGTGAAACCGATGCCATCGTGAACGTGGTGCGTTGCTTTGAAGACCCCAACGTGATTCACGTGGCGGGCCGCGTGGACCCTATTGCGGACATCGAAGTCATCCAGACCGAGCTGTGTCTGGCCGACCTGGCCACGGTCGAGAAGGCGCTCAATCGCTACAGCAAGGCGGCCAAGTCCGGCAACGACAAGGAGGCCGCCAAGATCGTTGCGCTGCTCACCCCCATCCAGGCCGCGCTGGACCAGGGCAAACCCGCGCGCACGATTGCCGTGAGCAAGGAAGATGCGCCTTTGCTCAAGCAGTTCTGCCTGATCACGGCCAAGCCCGCCATGTTCGTGGGCAACGTGGCCGAGGACGGTTTCGAGAACAACCCGTTGCTGGACAAGCTCAAGGCCTATGCCGAAGCCCAGGGCGCGCCGGTGGTGGCTATCTGCGCCAAGATCGAAGCCGAAATGGCCGAGATGGAAGACGAGGACCGCGACATGTTCCTGCAGGAGCTGGGTCTGGAAGAGCCCGGCCTTAATCGCCTGATCCGCGCTGGCTTCAAGCTTCTGGGCCTGCAGACCTACTTCACGGCGGGCGTGAAAGAAGTGCGCGCCTGGACCATCCATGTGGGCGACACGGCGCCCCAGGCGGCCGGTGTGATCCACGGCGACTTCGAGCGCGGCTTCATCCGCGCCCAGACCATCGCCTTCGATGACTACATCCACCTCAAGGGCGAGCAGGGAGCCAAGGATGCGGGCAAGATGCGCGCGGAAGGCAAGGAATACGTGGTCAAGGACGGCGATGTGTTGAACTTCTTGTTCAACGTGTGACCCGCCCCTGACCTGCCTGCGGACCTGCGAATGGGTCCACGGCCCCGTCCCTGTCCGGCTGCTTGGCTGGCAGGGATTTTTTTCGTCCCTCTCTTCGTCTTTCTTTCCACTTTCCAGCGGGTTTGCCCATGAACACCGGAATTCTCTACGCCGCGCTCGCCTACGTTGCCTGGGGCCTGTTTCCCTTGTACTTCCGGCAGGTGGCGGAAGTGCCATCGTTGGAGGTCGTGATGCACCGCACGCTGTGGTCGCTGGTGGTTGTGCTGGGGCTGCTGGCTGTGCGCAGGCACTGGACCTGGATGGCTGCCGTGGTGCGTCAGCCCCGCGTGCTGGGGGCCTTTGCATTGTCGGCCGTGCTGTTGTCGGGCAACTGGTTGACCTATGTGTGGGCCGTGCAGAACCAGCATGTGGTCGATGCCAGCCTGGGTTACTTCATCCTGCCCCTGGTGAACGTGGCGCTGGGTTTTGTGTTTTTGCATGAGCGCCCCCGCCCCGGCCAGTGGCTGGCCGTGGCCGTGGCGGCTGCAGGTGTGCTCTGGCTCACGCTGCAAGCCGGGCGACTGCCCTGGATCGCGCTGGTGCTGGCGCTGAGCTTTGGCTTTTATGGCCTGCTGCGCAAGGTGGCGGTGCAGGGCGCGCTCGAAGGTTTGGCGCTGGAAACCTTGATGCTTGCGCCGGTGGCTGCCGCCGTGCTGGGGTGGTGGGCCTGGCAGGGGCAGGGCGCCCTCGTACAAGGCGACACCGCCACCATTGGCTGGCTGGTGCTGGCGGGCCCCATGACGGCCGTGCCCCTGTTGTTGTTCGCTGCGGGCGCGCGTCTGATCCCGATGTCCACGCTGGGCATCCTGCAGTACATCTCACCCAGCCTGCAGTTCGCTTTGGGGGTCTGGATTTTTCACGAAGCCTTCGAGCCCGCGCGGCTGGTGGGTTTTGCGCTGATCTGGGCGGCACTGGTGGTCTACAGCCTGGAAGGCTGGTGGATGCGCCAGCGGGCGGTGCCGACCTGAACGGTGCAGGGCGGGCGGTGGTGCTACTGGAAAACGTGCAGATTGTTTGTGTCAGTTCCACGTAAGATCGCGCGCGGTTCCGAGGGATTGTCTGCACAGCGCTGCGCATCCGTGCCTGGGCCCTTTGCCATTCGGCCCCCTGTTTTCCGAACAAACCCAGGCCTGTGCCTGCCCCCGCATGTTCTTTGCACGCAAAAACCTGTTCTCGGCGACGGACGCCTTCCCCCTGACGGACGCCGTGCTGGAGTTCGACGACTCGTCGTCTGCGGCCTCCACCGCCGTGCGGCCTGGGCGCCGTGCAGTGGACGGCCTGGGGCCCCGGGGGGACTGGCATGAGCGCAAGAAATGGTGGGCGGTTGGGGGCCTGATCAGCCTCTACGCACTGGCCCTGGTGGGCTTTTATGCCCTGGGCATGGTTGCGGGCGAGGCCCTGGCGGTGCTGGCGGCGATGGTGGTGGTGGGTTTTGTGGCCTTCTGGGCTGTGCTCCGCTCCAAAGTGCAGCAGAAGATCCGGCTGCGGCACCTGCAACTGGCCATTGTGTCCACTGCGATTGGCGGCATGCTGGTGGTCTTCTATCTGGCCCCCGTCACGCAGATCCTGTTTGCCCCCTTCATGTTTGTGGCAGTGGCGTATGGCATTTTTACGGTGCCCCGCCGCACGCTGCTGGCGCTTACGGTCGTGGTGCTGGTGGCCTATGCGGCGGTGATCGGGCTGCACCACAACCAGAAGCACAATGCCGCGCTGCTGCGCCTGGAGCTGCTGCATCTGTTGGCGCTGGCGGTGTCGGTGCCCGCGTTCATCGTGCTCATGGGCCGGGTACAGCACTTGTACCGCAGCCTGCATCGGGCCAGCCGCAAGATCAAGAACATCCAGGAGGACGCACAGCGTGACGTGTTGCTGGGCTGCTTCAACCGCCGCTATATCCTGGCGGCGTTGGAGGAGCAGAAGCAGCTGGCTGACGAAAGTGGCATCTCGCTGTGCCTGGCCGTGCTCGACATCGACCACTTCAAGCACATCAACGACGAGCTGGGCCACCTGGGCGGGGACGAGGTGCTGCGCACCTTCGCACGCATTGCGCAGCAGGGCGTGCGGGGGGGAGACCTGTTCGGGCGTTATGGAGGTGAGGAGTTTTTGCTGATCTTCCCAGCAACCTCGCTGTTGCCCGCACTCAATACCTGCGAGCGGATCCGCGCCCAGGTGGAAACGCATGCCTGGAGCGGCCTGCTCAAGGGCCGCGTGACGGTGTCGATTGGCGTGACCCAGTACGTGCTGGGCGAGTCAGTGCTGGAGTTTTTCTCGCGCGCAGACACGGCGATGTACATGGCCAAGGAGGGTGGCCGCAACCAAGTAGTGGTGGAGGAGCCCATCGCCAAGGGCGATTCCCTAGTCTCAGAACACAGTGGCCACGCATTTTTGTAGCCCGGCCTGGTGTCCCCGCAGCCCTACGCCCCCACATGCCCCGGCATCAAGTACAGCAGTGCAGTTGTCATGAGCAGGTAGCGCATGAACTTGCCTACCGCCATGTAGGCCAGGCAGGGCCAGAAGGGCAGCTTGAGCCAGCCTGCCACGGCGCACAGCGGGTCGCCCACCACCGGTAGCCAGCTCAGCAGGCAGGCGCGGGGACCAAAACGCTTGAGCCAGTTCAGCGCCCTCAGCTCCGTGGCATTGCCGCGTGCCCTGTCCACGGCCCGGTGTGCGCCCAGGCCCATCCACCAGCTCAAGCAGCCACCCAGGGTGTTGCCTACCGTAGCCACCACAATGGCGGGCCAGAATAGCTCGGGGTTGAGCTTCACGAGGCCAAACACGGCGGGCTCCGAGCCCATGGGCAGCAGCGTGGCCGACACGAACGACACCACAAAGACCGTGCTCAGGCCAAATTGCGGCAGGGCCAGCCATTCCAGCAGCTGGTGCATCCAGATTTCCATGGGGGAGAGTGTAGGGCGCAGGCCTTGGGCGATGGAGGCGTCGGGAACCAGGGTACTGTGCTGCAGCGGTCCGCGCCACCAAGATATGGCTGCGGGTGAAGGGGGGGCAAGGTGCAGCCCAACCGCCCGTGGGCTCCGCGACAGGAGTGACGCAGCATCTTCGCCACATGCTGCTGCCAGATTGCATTTGCGCAGCGCCATGGCGAGGCCATGCCCGAGCCGGCCGGTGGCGCTGCTTTCTGGGCCCGTCGAAGCGTTTGGGGCATCGCCAATGGAGTCTTGTGAGGGGATAGCCAGCTTTGCTGGAGTATTTCATTTGCTGAAATTTTGAGCAGGTACAATCCTGCCTCCTTTTTCAGCATTCGCTGTCGCCTCCTCCCGTCCCCTCCCATGCACATCGGCCACATTCCTTTGGCGAACCGGTTGTTCGTCGCCCCCATGGCGGGCGTTACCGACCGGCCATTTCGCCAGTTGTGCAAGGCACTGGGCGCGGGGTATGCGGTCAGCGAGATGGTGACTTCGCGCAAGGACTTGTGGAACAGCCTCAAGACCTCGCGCCGGGCCAACCATGAAGGGGAGCCGGGGCCCATTGCCGTGCAGATCGCCGGCACCGATGCGCCGATGATGGCCGAGGCCGCGGTCTACAACGTAGAACGCGGTGCGCAGATCATCGACATCAACATGGGCTGCCCGGCCAAGAAGGTGTGCAACAAGTGGGCGGGCTCCGCCCTGATGCAGAACGAGGCCCTGGCCGTGGAGATTGCTGCAGCCGTGGTCGAGGCCTGTGCGCCATTCAACGTGCCCGTCACGCTGAAGATGCGCACCGGCTGGTGCCAGGAGCACAAGAATGCCGTGCAACTCGCGCGCCAGTTCGAGGCTGTGGGCATCCAGATGCTCACGGTGCACGGGCGCACGCGCGAGCAGGGTTACAAGGGCCATGCGGAGTACGACACCATCGCGGCCGTCAAGGCGGCGGTGAAGGTGCCTGTGGTGGCCAATGGCGACATCACCTCGCCCGAAAAGGCGCGCGATGTGCTGGCTGCCACCGGCGCCGATGCGATCATGGTCGGCCGCGCCGCCCAGGGGCGGCCCTGGATCTTCCGAGAGATCGGGCACTTTCTGGCCACGGGCGAGCACCTGGCGCCGCCGCTGGTGGCCGAGGTGCGCCGACTGCTGCTGGACCATCTGCATGACCACTACAGCCTGTACGGCGAACTGACCGGGGTGCGCAGTGCGCGCAAGCACATTGCGTGGTATCTGCGCGCGCTGCCGGGCGGCGAGGCCTTGCGGGCGCACATCAACACGATCGAAGACTGCACTGCGCAATGGCAGGCTGTGGCTGACTACCTGGATGCCCTCGGGCAGCACATGGACCGGCTGCCCGCCGCCACTGACGTGGACGCAGAACCAGAAGAACAAGAGGGATTGGCTGCATGAGCAAGAAACACATAGAAGAATGCGTGCGCGAGAGCCTGCAGGGCTACTTTCGCGATCTGGGCGGCGAGACGCCCGACGGCATGTACGACATGCTGGTGCGTGTGGTCGAGAAACCGCTGCTGGAAGTGGTGATGACCCATGCTGACAACAACCAGTCCCGCGCGGCCGAATGGCTGGGCCTGAACCGCAACACCTTGCGCAAGAAGCTGGTCGAGCACAAGCTGCTCTGACGCCGTCGCCTGGTTTGCTATAAAATATATAGCAACAAACCCTTGATGGACAGGCGCAAGGGTCCTTTTTTATTCAAAACCTCCCCACCTCCACTGCCATGAACGCACTCCTCTCCGTCTCCGACAAGACCGGCATCGTCGAATTCGCACAAGCGCTGCACGCGCTGGGCATCAAGCTCTTGTCCACCGGCGGCACCGCCAAGCTGCTGGCCGACAAGGGGCTGCCCGTGACCGAAGTGGCCGAAGTCACACAGTTCCCCGAGATGCTCGACGGCCGCGTGAAGACGCTGCACCCCAAGGTGCACGGCGGCCTGCTGGCGCGCCGCGAGCTGCCCGAACACATGGCCGCTCTCCAGGAACATGGCATCGACACCATCGACCTGCTGGTGGTCAACCTCTACCCCTTTGAAGCCACCGTGGCCAAGGCCGGCTGCACGC
>NZ_QAIH01000163.1:6218-7853 GCF_003060895.1 Acidovorax sp. HMWF029
CATCGAGAACATCGACATCGGCGGCCCCGCCATGGTGCGCAGTGCCGCCAAGAACTGGAAAGACGTGGGCGTGATCACCGCCGCCGACCAGTACGAAGCCGTGCTGGCCGAGCTGAAGGCGAATGGAAAGCTGAGTGACAAACTGCGCTTTGCCCTCTCGGTGGCTGCTTTCAACCGCATCGCGCAATACGACGGTGCCATCAGCGACTACCTCTCGTCCGTCACGTTTGAAGAAGAGAAACTGTCGGAATCCTACGTGCCCGAGCGCAGCCAGTTCCCCGGCCAAAGCAACGGCGCTTTTATCAAGGTGCAAGACCTGCGCTACGGCGAAAACAGCCACCAGCAAGCCGCGCTGTACCGCGATCTGCACCCGGCGTCTGGCTCGCTGGTCACCGGTGTGCAGTTGCAAGGCAAAGAACTTTCATATAACAACATCGCCGACGCCGATGCTGCGTGGGAATGCGTCAAGAGCTTTGACGCTGCGGCCTGCGTCATCGTCAAGCACGCCAACCCCTGCGGCGTGGCCGTAGGCCTGGATGCGCTGGACAGCTACAGCAAGGCTTTCCAGACCGACCCCACCAGTGCCTTCGGCGGCATCATCGCTTTCAACCGCACGGTGGACGGTGCCGCTGCCGCCCAGGTCAGCAAGCAGTTTGTGGAAGTGCTGATGGCCCCCGACTTCACTGCTGAAGCACTGGAAATCTTCAAGGCCAAGGCCAACGTGCGCCTGCTCAAGATCGCGCTGCCCGCCCACGGCGGCACCACGCACTGGAGCCGTGGCCGCAACGCCATGGACACCAAGCGCATCGGCTCGGGCCTGCTGCTGCAGACGGCAGACAACCACGAGCTCTCGCTCATCGACCTCAAGGTGGTCACCAAGAAGCAGCCCACGCTGGAGGAAATGGAGGACCTGCTGTTCGCCTGGAAGGTGGCCAAGTACGTCAAGAGCAATGCCATCGTCTTCTGCAAGGGCGGCATGACCATGGGCGTGGGCGCGGGCCAGATGAGCCGCCTCGACTCGGCCCGCATCGCCAGCATCAAGGCCAGTCACGCCAACCTGTCGCTGGCAGGTACCGTGGTGGCCAGCGATGCCTTCTTCCCCTTCCGCGACGGCCTCGATGTGGTGGTCGATGCAGGCGCCACCTGCGTGATCCAGCCCGGCGGCTCGATGCGCGACAACGAAGTCATTGACGCCGCCAACGAGCGCGGCGTGGCCATGGTGTTCAGCGGCGTGCGCCACTTCCGCCATTGACTTCCGCCATTGAGCTGCCGTTGATTCATACCTCCCTCTCTCAGACGCCAAAGCGTGCACCGCGACGATGAGAGCCCGACGCCCCGGCCCCGCTGGCTGAAATGGGTGCTGGGAGCATCCAGTGCGCTGGTGGTTTTTGGCATGCTCAACCTGGGCTGGCGCATGCTTCAGCCGGGTGCTGATCTGCCGAAGGCTGCCCAGGGGGCCTCAGGGCCGGGCGGGAACGGCGGCTCTGCACCACCGCCGTCCGGATCCCCAGGGCTTCGTCTGGTCAAAGCATCTGATTGCTTGCGCTGCCACGGCGTGGAGCGTTACTACGTGGGTCCACCGTTCCAACAGATCGCAGCGCGGTATCGCGACCGCGCTGACGCGTTGGACTACCT
>NZ_QAIH01000164.1 GCF_003060895.1 Acidovorax sp. HMWF029
GCCACGGTCACGGCGGGCTCCAGCGCCAGGGGCTTGGTGTCTGAGGGGGACCAGGCCAGGTAGGCGATCAGAGCGGCCACGCCCAGCACGACGTTGGCCAGCACCACCATCTGCAGGCGTTTGCGGGAGCTGGCCTGCTTCTCCAGCAGCGCACAGGCCTCGGGCACGGTGCGCGAGGCGGCCAGCGCGCGGGCGATGCGCTTGCGGATGTCGGCGTACAAAATGGCGTTGCCATACAGCCCCGGCACCGCAAAGGCCAGCACCGCAAACGCGCCCAGCACGCCCAGCTCCACACCCGGTGGCCAGTTCAGAAAAGACCGGCCAATGCCAAACACGATCAGGGCCAGCCCTTCGGCTGCCGCCACATACACCAGGGCTGCGCCCCAAAGTTGGCGGAACACCATCCAGTTCAGCGTGGCCAGGCAGGCGGCCCAGTTCCAGGTGGTGGTTGTGCGGCCGGTGCTGTCAAAACGCTCGAAGACGGCCAGGTAATAGTCGGTGTTGACGGGCCCCAGCGCCAGGCGGGACAGCGCGGTCATGGCGTTGTCGGACGGGGAGTCGAGCGACATGGCCGGGATGATGGAGGCGACAGGGTCCGTGTGGTCGAGCATGGGCCGATTCTGTCATGTGGCGCCGCGCGCGCCACCCGGTTTGCTACAACGAACCGCGCTGTTGTAGCGCCGCCGCACAGGGCCCCGGTTCCAGGGGCTGCCCGGCGCAGGGCGGTGGGGACCTGGCCCTGGAGTATGTCGCCCGATTTAGCGGGAAACTATTGAAAAAACAGGCCGTCTCCGCGCATCTGGTAAAGGTTGTTTGCTATTAAAAATATAGTATAGAGGCTGCGCGCACTGCCCTGCTCAGCCGCCCCGCACCATGGCCATGACCTTGGCTGCGTCCAGCGTGGCGGCCTTCTGCTGGATCTGCGGCAGGTACTGCGACTGCATCTGCTTGGCGGGCCCCAGCAGGTTCTGGAAGGTGTCGCGCAGCATGGCCGTGCTCATCACGCGGCCCCCGGCGTAGTAGCGCTTGGCCACCTGGCCCAGTGCATAGGTGGTGGCAAACGAAAACGCCATGCCCGTGGCCGCACTGCCCAACCCGCCAATCGTGCGTCCCGCCGCCTTGCCCAGCAGGCCGCCCAGCAGCTTGCGGCCAAACTGTTCCAGGTACTGCGATGTCATGCCCACCCCGGCCGCGGCAATGAACTCCTTGATGTGGCCCTGGTCCAGCTCCACCCCGTGCGCCTTGCCAATGCCGTACACCATCTTCACTTGCAGCGGGATGATGGCCATGGACGCCCAGGACTGGGGCAGCAGCTCCAGCGCGCCGTTGAGCAGCGCGTAGTTGAGGATGGACTTGTCCAGCTCGGCATCGGCTGGGCTGGCTCCGGTGGTGGCTGAGGGAGCGCGCGGGGTGTCTACAGGGGCTGGTGCAGTGGCGGCATAGGCTGCAGCGCCCGCAGCCCCCCAGGGCGTGGCCGAGGGGGCGGATTTTTCCACCACATCCACCAGCGCATCGGCATCGTGCTCAAACGCCGCTGTCTGTTGCGCACCCAGCTGCAGTGCGGCCTTGAGCGTGGCCAGAAACTGCGCTTCCGCCGCCGTCTGCCGCCCATCCACATCACACACGCACACGGCCATTTCGTATGCCAGTTGGCGGTGGGCCGGGTCGTCCAGCGCAGTGGTGGCGGCCTGCACGCTGGTACGCTTGAGCAGCACATCCTGGTAGATGCGCGGCAGGTCGGCCATGCCGCTGTCGCCCGCCAGCGACTGGGCGATGCGGCGGATTTCCTCGCGCTCGGCATCGTCCTTGGTGCCGTCCGCAAAGGCGGCCAGCAAGGCAATGGTGAGGATGGATTTTTGCTGTTCGGAGTTCATGCGGTGTGGGCCAGGGGCCAAATGGAAGGAGCGATTCCACAGAGTGCGCAACGGCGGCACAGGGCTGCGGGGCTGGGTTTCAGATGCAGTCTAGGCCGCAAGCTTTCAACGCCACGGCGTGTGGGGAATTGCCGGAATCTGGTAACCCTCTGTATCGCGCTCCGTCTGCCGTTCGGGCCGATGCGGGTTTCTCCTTGCGTAGTTGATCGACTGTGCGGCGTTGCCGGGTTTGCATACAGTGGTTGCCTTGTTCCAAGAAGGAGACACGGGATGCGGCAGGCAGCGACAGGGATGGGGGCGGACCACCGCGCTCCGGCGAGGGGCACACCATGAACATCGCCCACCTGCTGCGCCGCAGTGTGCAGCTCTATCCCGACCAGCCCGCCGTGCTGCAGGGCGACCAGCTGCTGTTTACCTACCAGGCGCTGGGCGCCCGCACCGCCGCGCTGGCCGCCTGCCTGCACGAGCGCCATGGCGTGTTGCCCGGCGACCGCGTGGCCATCTACGCCGCCAATGCACCGGAATACCTGGAGGCGCTGCACGCTGTTCTGTGGGCGGGCGCCGTCTCCGTGCCCGTCAACTACAAGCTGCACGCCAAAGAGCTGGCCTATGTGCTGGCCGACTCGGGCGCGCGTGTGGTGCTGGTGTCAGAGGCCTTGTTTGCTGCTGCGCAAGAGGCCGGTGCCGACCCCGCCCACACGCTGGTGCTGGGCTCCGAGGCCTACCAGGCCGCCGTGTCGCACGCCCCCATGCCCGTGTGCGACCGCGCGCCGGACGACCTAGCCTCGCTGTTCTACACCTCGGGCACCACCGGCCGCCCCAAGGGCGTGATGCAGACCCACCGCAACCTGCTGGCCATGACGGCCTGCTACTTCACCGATGTGGACGACGTGCTGCCTAGCGACGCCATGGTCTACGCCGCGCCCATGTCGCACGGCGCGGGCCTGTACAACTACGCCCAGGTGCTGCGCGGCGGCCGGCATGTGGTGCCCCTGTCGGGCGGCTTCGAGCCTGCCGAGCTGGTGCAGCTGGCAGCATCGGTGGGCCAGCTCACGCTGTTTGCCGCGCCCACCATGGTCCACCGCCTTGTGGACCATGTGCGCGCCACGGGCGCCGACGTGTCGGGTTTCAAGACCATCGTCTACGGGGGCGGCCCCATGTACGCCGACGACCTGCGCAACGCCCTGGCCGTGATGGGCAACCGCTTTGTTCAGATCTACGGCCAGGGCGAAAGCCCCATGACCATCACCGCCCTGCAGCGCGCCCAGCTGGCCGACCGCGACCACCCGCGCTGGGCCGAGCGCATGGTGTCCGTCGGCGTGGCGCAGTCGCTGGTGGAAGTGCGCGTGGTCGATGCCACAGGCCAGCCAGTGCCCACCGGCGAAACCGGCGAGGTGGTGGTGCGCGGCGACACCGTGATGCCCGGTTACTGGAACAACCCCACCGCCACGGAGCAGACCCTGCAGGGCGGCTGGCTCTACACCGGCGATATGGGCGCGCTCGATGCCGATGGTTTTCTCACACTCAAGGACCGGTCCAAGGACGTGATCATCTCCGGTGGCAGCAACATCTACCCGCGCGAGGTGGAAGAGGTGCTGCTGCTCCATCCCCAGGTGCGCGAGGTGGCCGTGGTGGGGCAGCGGGATGTGGAATGGGGCGAGGTGGTGG
>NZ_QAIH01000165.1:0-4161 GCF_003060895.1 Acidovorax sp. HMWF029
CCCTGAATGTGTTCAGGGTGATTTGACCCGGCGCGCCGTTATTTCTGCTTTCATTTGGCTGGTTTTCAGCTGAACAAGGCAGGGGTTCAAGAGCAGCAGTCCGGAACTGAACCTCAAGGAATAGCACCATGAAACGTACTTACCAGCCCTCCAAGACGCGCCGCGCGCGCACCCACGGTTTCCTCGTCCGCATGAAGACCCGCGGCGGCCGTGCCGTCATCAACGCACGCCGCGCCAAGGGCCGCAAGCGCCTGGCCGTCTAAGGCCGCCCGGTCTACGGTCTGCTCCCCGCCTGCCTCCGGTTTGTACCGTCAGGTTCCAAACGGGGTGCCTGCATGCAACGGCTAAAAACCCGTCCGCAGTTCCAGGCCACCATGGCTGGGGGCACAGTCTCCCGCACAGCGCATTTTGCGCTGCACCGTCTGGTGCTGGATGCTGCTGGCAGCGCTGCTGCCAACCCTGCCAGTGCTGCACCCACAGGGCCCGGTTCCTTGCCGCCAACGCAAGGGCCGCAGGCCCTGTTTGTCGTGCCGGATGTCTGGCTGGGCGCGATGGTGCCCAAGCGCTGGGCGCGTCGTGCCGTGACACGCAACACCATCAAGCGGCAGATTTACACCGTAGGCGCAGCCTTTGAAGCGCGCCTTCCGCAGGCGGCCCATGTGGTGCGCTTGCGCACGGCGTTTGACCGCAAGCAGTTTGTGAGCGCCACGTCCGACCATCTCAAGCAGGCCGTGCGTGCGGAGCTGCTGCAGTTGTTTGGCCATGCCACCCGGCGTGCGGCCGGTGGGGCTGTAGCGCCCGCTCCGGCTCCTGCACCGCAGGTGGCTGTGCCTGCCCATGAGGTGACGCCATGATGATCATGAAGCGCCTGCTGATGGGCGTGGTCAAGGGCTACCGGCTGTTTCTGAGCCCCTGGCTGGGCTCGGCCTGCCGGTTTGAGCCCACTTGCTCGGCGTATTCGCTGCAGGCTCTGGAATTGCATGGCGCAGCGGCGGGCAGCTATCTCACGGTGCGCAGGCTGGTACGCTGCCATCCCTGGTGTGATGGGGGGCATGATCCGGTCCCCCGAGAACTGCCGCGCGGCATGAGGCTTTTTTCGCGGCTGCAACAATCCTCCACCACCCAACCACCCTCACCAAAGAAGTCTTCATGAACGACATTCGCCGCACCATTCTGTGGGTGATTTTTGGCTTTTCCATGGTTCTGCTGTGGGACAAGTGGCAACTGCACAACGGCAACAAAGCCACGTTTTTCCCCACCACCCCGGCTGTGACCGCGCCTGCTGCTGCAGGGGCTGCGTCCGGTGCCACGGGCGCGGCCAGTGTCCCCGTGTCTGCGGCGCCTGTGGCTGCGGCTGCTGCCCAAGGCGCTTCGGCCGTACCGGGTCAGCCAGCTCCGGCAACTGCACCCGCTGCTGCGCGGGAGCGCATTGAGGTCAAGACCGACGTGTACCGCCTCACCTTCGACAGCGAAGGCGGCACGCTCACCCATGCCGAGCTGTTGCAGCACGCCGACATGGCCGACAAAAACCGCAACTTCCTGCTGCTGGACGAGAGCGCCCAGCGCGTCTATGTGGCGCAGACCGGGCTGATTGGCGGTGGCTTCCCCACGCACAAAACCGTGATGACGGCCGTGCCAGGACCCCGTGAACTCAAGGATGGGCAGGACGAGCTGAGCATTCGTTTTGAATCGCCCAGCCAGGGTGGAGTGAAGCTGGTCAAGACCTGGACCATCAGGCGCGGTGCGTATGACATCGCTGTCAAACACGAAGTCGTCAACACCGGCAGCGCCGCCGTGTCGCCCCAGCTGTATCTGCAATTGGTGCGTGATGGCAACAAGCCGCCGGGCGAGTCGTCGTTCTATTCCACCTTCACCGGTCCGGCCGTCTACACGGATGCCAAGAAGTACCAGAAGGTCGAGTTCAAGGACATCGAGAACGGCAAGGTCGACATTCCCCGCGATTCACCCAATGGCTATGTGGCCATGGTGCAACACTATTTCGCCACCGCCTGGCTGCTGGCCGATGGCACCCAGCGCGAGCTGTTCACCCGCAAGGTGGATACCAACCTGTATTCCGTGGGCATGCTCACCTCGCTGGGCGCCATCGAACCAGGCACGAGCAAGACTGTAGATGCGCGTCTGTTTGCCGGCCCGCAGGTCGAAACCATGATGGAAAAGCTGTACCCAGGCCTGGAACTGGTCAAGGACTATGGCTGGCTCACCATCCTGTCCAAGCCGCTGTACTGGCTGCTGGACCAGCTGCACAAGCTTCTGGGCAACTGGGGCTGGGCCATCGTGGGCCTGGTGCTGCTGCTCAAGATCGCGTTCTACTGGCTCAACGCCAAGGCTTACGCCAGCATGGCCAAGATGAAGGCCATCAACCCCAAGATCATGGAGATGCGCGAGCGCCTGAAGGACAAGCCGCAGCAGATGCAGCAGGAGATGATGCGCATCTACCGCGAGGAAAAGGTCAACCCCATGGGCGGCTGCTTCCCCATCATGATCCAGATCCCCGTGTTCATTGCGCTGTACTGGGTGCTGCTGTCCAGCGTCGAGATGCGCAACGCGCCCTGGATCGGCTGGATCCATGACCTGTCCACGCCCGACCCGTTCTTTATCCTGCCACTGCTGATGACGCTCAGCTCGCTGCTGCAGACGGCCCTGAACCCCGCGCCGCCAGACCCACTGCAGGCCAAGATGATGTGGTTCATGCCGCTGATCTTCAGCGTGATGTTCTTCTTCTTCCCCGCCGGCCTGGTGCTGTACTGGCTGACGAATAACATCCTGTCGATTGCACAGCAGTGGATCATCAACACCCGCATGGGCGTGCCACCGCAATTTAATTTGCCGAAGTTCAAGTGATGGCGCAGCGGCAACGCTGACATCCACGAACTCACCCCCGAAAGGCCGCGCAAGCGGCCTTTTTCTTGCCCCTCCACCCTGTACAGTCGCCACCATGCTTGCCCGCCACCACGACCCCATCGTTGCCATAGCCACCGCCCCCGGGCGTGGTGCCGTCGGTATCGTGCGGGTGTCGGGCAAAGGGCTGGATGCGCTGGTGCACGCACTGTGCGGGCGTATGCTCAAGCCCCGCGAGGCCACCTACCTGCCCTTTCGGGATGCGCAGGGCCAGGCCATCGATCAGGGGCTGGCCCTGCACTTCCCCGGCCCGCATAGCTACACCGGCGAAGATGTGCTGGAGCTGCAAGCCCACGGCGGCCCCGTGGTGCTGCAACTGTTGCTGGCGCGCTGCCTGGAGGCTGGGGCTGCCACCGACCCGGCCACGGGCCAGCCCTGCCTGCCGGGCCTGCGCGTGGCCCAGCCCGGCGAATTCACCGAACGGGCTTTCCTGAACGACAAAATCGACCTGGCCCAGGCCGAGGCGATTGCCGACCTGATCGACGCGAGCACCGAGGCGGCCGCGCGCAGCGCCAGCCGCTCGCTCACGGGCGCGTTCTCGGCCGAGATACATGGCCTGCGCGATGCGCTCATCCACCTGCGCATGCTGGTCGAGGCCACGCTGGACTTTCCTGAGGAAGAAATCGACTTCTTGCGCAAGGCAGATGCGCACGGGCAGCTATCGAACTTGCAGCAAACCTTGGTCTCGGTGATGCAGCGGGCGCGCCAGGGCGCCTTGCTGCGCGAGGGCATCAAGGTGGTGATTGCCGGACAGCCCAATGCGGGCAAGAGTTCGCTGCTCAATGCGCTGGCGGGGGCCGAACTGGCCATCGTCACCCCCATCGCAGGCACCACCCGCGACAAGGTGCAGCAGACCATCCAGATCGAGGGGGTACCCCTGCACATCATCGACACCGCCGGCCTGCGCGACAGTGACGACGAGGTGGAGCGCATTGGCATCGCCCGCGCCTGGGACGAGATTGCGGGTGCCGATGCCGTGTTGTTCCTGCACGACCTGTCGCGCCAGGATGCTATTGAATACATAGCTGCTGAGGCAGATATAGCCAGCGCACTGGCCCAAAAACTACCTCAAACCATTCCGGTGATCGATGTCTGGAACAAACTCGACCGCGCCCCGGCGGCGGCCGCTGCCACCGCCGCAGGAGGGCCTGGGCAAGCCGATACCCGCCAAGGCGTGTGGCTGTCTGCGCGCACGGGTGAGGGGCTGGACGGGCTGCGGCGCACTCTGCTGGAAGTGGCGGG
>NZ_QAIH01000165.1:4191-5745 GCF_003060895.1 Acidovorax sp. HMWF029
GCCCCCGAAGGCATCTACATTGCGCGGGCCCGCCATGTCGAGGCACTGCGCACCGTGTCGGCCCACCTGCAGGAGGCCGCCGACCAGCTGCAGGCCCAGGGACCGGCCCTCGATTTGCTGGCCGAGGAACTGCGCCTGGCCCAAAACGCCCTGAGCGCCATCACCGGCGAATTCAGCTCCGACGATCTGCTGGGCGTGATCTTCTCCAGCTTCTGCATCGGCAAGTAGGCGGTGCGCCCGGCCAGGGCGCCCGCGTCGCCGCTTGTCGCTTATGTTGTAAACGGACGTAAACAGCGCTTGTGTCCGATCTGTAACAACGGTACTTTCGACGCATCATGAATGCCCCAACCCCCGCTGCCATCAAGGTTGACCTCAAAGGTTTGCTGGACGCCATTGCGCAAGCCACCGCAGACGACAGCATGACCAACCCGCTCTCTCCCGCACAGTGGGAGGTGCTTTCGTCTTATCTGCTGCCCGTGGTTCTGCCGGCCGGGCAGGTGCTTTTCAGCCAGGGGGCCACGGACCGCACCCTGTATCTGGTGGAGAGCGGCAGCCTGAGCGTGCACTACCAGGACGAAAAAGAACGCCTGCGCCTGGCCATTGTGGGCGCCGGGTCGGTGGTGGGTGAAGGTGCGTTCTTTTCGCACCGCGCGCGCAGCGCTACCGTACAGGCCAGCGCGCCTTGCAAGCTCTGGAGCCTCACGGCCATCCGTTTCACCGAACTCACCAACCGCCAGCCCGCCATTGCCCTGGGTTTGGCGATGGCTGCTGGTGCGGTGCTGGCCAAGCGCCTGGGTAACCGCCGCCGCCGCGTTGCGGCGACCTGACAGACGCCCCGCAGACCCGGGATGGGGCGGCCTGTTCCGGGCTGTGCGAGGGGGGCGGCAAGTTACACTCGATTTGGATTTTGTCCAGGCACCATCCGAAGAAAGCAAGCCATGTCCCTGTTCAGCTGGTTCAGCCGTAAACCTGCCCCCCCCAAGCCCCGGCCAGCCGCAGAACCGTCGGGTCTGTTGAATGCCGACGCCACCGTGCCGCTCCACCCTGGTCGCATGGGCAAACCCCTGATTGAGCCCCCACCCCCCGAACACGCCGCCAACCGCAAGAACGAGCGCATGGAGCGCCGCGAGCTGCTCTACACCGTGGTGCGTGAGGCCATGGTGCGCGCCGGGGTGCTGTCGGCCAGCTACAAGTTCAAGGTGCTGTCGCTGGACCAGCGCGGCCGGCAGTTCCTGGTGATGATGGACTTGGCGCGCGAGTATGGCGGCGAGACGGTGCGCCTGTCCGAGATCGAGGCGCTGATCGCCCAGACAGCCAAGACCCGCTACGACATCCTGGTGACGGCCGTGTACTGGCGTATCAACGACCATGTGGCCGTGGGGATACCGCAAAAGGGCGTGGCTCCCCATGGGGCTGCACTGCCTGTGTCGGCGGCGCCTGTAGCCGTGGCACCGGTGCGCAAGCCGCCCGTGGCGGTGGCTGCAGCCCCGGTATTGGCGCCTGCAAACCCCATCTTCCCCACGGCCCCCGCTCCGACTCCGACTCCGACTCCGA
>NZ_QAIH01000165.1:5837-15706 GCF_003060895.1 Acidovorax sp. HMWF029
CGGCACCGGCCCGGCCCCCCGTGGCGGCGCCGGTGGGCGAGCAGCGCCCCGCACCCCGGTTTGAACCCATTGAGGCCGATGAAGTGGCTGCCTTCAAGCGAGCCCTCGCCAACGCCGCTGGCGCCACGGCGGCCCCGGCAGCGGCTGCCAAGCCGGGCGTGCCCGTGCGGTCAGGCCCCCTGCTGCCCCCGGCGCAGCCCACCGGTTTTGAAGACACCGAAATGCCCGGGGCAGACAGCCCGTCGCCCGACCTGAGCAGCACCCAGTACGGCGAGTTGCGCTGAGTGCCCGGTGCGGCTTGCACAAAGAGAAGCCCTCCATGTGGAGGGCTTCTTTTTTTGTACGGCGCTGCAGGTCCGGGTGCGCGGCGTGGCACGCATCCGGTGCGTCAATCAGTCCGTCAGTGCCCCGCAAAATCCACCAGCGTATACAGCGGCAGACCCGATGCGCGCAGGCGCTCCGAGCCGCCCAGCTCGGGCAGGTCCACGATGGCAGCGCCTTCGGTCACCGTGGCGCCCAGCTTCTCCAGCAGCCGTCGGCCAGCCATCATGGTGCCGCCGGTGGCAATGAGGTCGTCGATCAGCAGCACGCGGTCGCCTGCCTTCACTGCGTCGGTGTGCAGCTCCACGGTGGCGCTGCCGTACTCCAGCTCATAGGTTTCTTCGACCGTCGTGAAGGGCAGCTTGCCTTTCTTGCGGATGGGCACGAAGCCGACGTTCAGTTCATAGGCCACCACGGCGCCGAGGATGAAACCACGCGCATCCAGCCCGGCCACGACGTCGGGGCGCAGGGCCTTGTCCATGTAGCGGTGCACAAACGCGTCGATGAGCACGCGGAACACCTTGGGGTCCTGCAGCAGCGGCGTGATGTCGCGGAACTGCACGCCCGCGGCGGGCCAGTCGGGCACGGTACGGATGTGCTGGCGGAGGTAGTCGTTGACGCTGAGTGGCTGCATGGGCAAGGGGCTGTTCAAGGGATGCGGGGAAGGCCTGCGCCGGTGCGCAATGGTGCTGCCGCACAACGGCGTTCCGCGCAAAGTGCAGAAGTGTAAACAGCAGCCTGCTCCTTAGGGACCCTCTGCACGCATCAGCGCGCCGTCTGCATTAGCGGGCTCGGGCGGTCTGCCGCGTTGCAAATACTCGCAATAGCGACGGCTACTGCTGCGTTTTGCGCCTTGCAGTCCCTCCCGATCCGCCGCGCTCACTTGCCGCTTGATTCGTGCAGAGGATCCCAAGAACAGGTTCTTGGGCCTTTGCTCGCGCCGGCCCCCTTCACCAGCCCCATAATGTTTCATTGCTGTTACACCCTCGGCGCGGCCTGCCTTGTAGGCCAAGCTCTCTCACAGAAGATTGGCCCATGCCCATCTCCATCCTGCTGATCGAAGGCGACCACGCCCATGCCCAGGCGGTGGCGGGCGCATTGGCAGACCCCTGGTCGGGTTGGCAGGTGGATGTCCGTGCGTCGCTGGTGCAGGCCCGTGAATACCTGCAGCAGCATCGCCCCGACATCGTGCTGGCAGCCCAGAGCACCCTGGGCGGCACCGCCTTTGATCTCCTGCAGCTGCTGGGCAGGGTGCCCGCCATCATCATCGTGCACCCGGGGGCCGAAGCCCATGCGGCGCAGGCCATGCGGCATGGGTTTGACGACTTTGCCGTGCAGGACCCCGCCCTGGACTACCTGCTCACGCTGCCCGCGCAGATCGAAGCTGTACTCGAACGCAGTTCCAGTGACCGTGCGCGGCTGGCTGCCGAAGCCATGCTGGCGCGCCAGCACCGGCTGTTGCAGGCTATTTCGCGCGCCCAGGGTATGTTCATCGCGAGCTCCGGGCCCCGGGCGGTGTTCGAGGCTTTGCTCGAGGAACTGATGTCGCTCAGCCAGAGCTCCTTTGGCCTGCTGGGCCAGGTGCAGCGTGCGCCGGACGGGCACCCCTTCCTGCGGGTGCACGCGATGACTGACAGCAGCTGGGACGCTGCCTCTCGCGTGCTGGATGCCCAGCACGCAGAGGAGGGCATCGTGTTTGATAGCTTGCACTCCCTGGTGGGCGCGGCCCTGGTGTCTGGTGAGCCCGTGATCAGCAACGACGCGCGCTTTGACCCGCGCGCCGCAGGCACCCCGCTCGGCCATCCCGCGCTGCACACCTACCTGGGCCTGCCCATCCACGCCGCTGGCGAGCTGGTGGCCATGGTCGGCCTGGCCAACCGCAGCGAGGGCTATTCGCAGGCAGATGTGCTGTTCCTGCAGCCCCTGCTCAACACCGTGGGCCAGTTGGAGACCGCGCGCCGCGCCGAGCTGGCCCGCAGCGCGGTTGATGCAGAACTGCTGCGCACCAGCGCCCTGCTGGGCGAAAAAACCCGGGCGCTGGAGGTCACTCTGGCCAGCGTCTCCCAGGGCATCACCAATGTGGATGCCGAGGGGCGCATCCGAGTCTACAACCGGCGCTACCTGGAGCTGCTCGACCTGCCCGAGGATCTGCTGGCCAGCCAGCCCAAGGTGGAGGATGTGGTGCGCTTTCAGACCGAGCGGGGCGACTTCGGCCCGCAGTTCCAGCTCATCGAGCCCATGGCGCGCAACTACGTGGCCTCGGAGTACGCGGCGCACGGCGGGCAGCTGACCATGCCCGACTCCTATGTGCGGCGCACGCACAGCGGCCGCTATATCGAGGTGCGCACCCGCGCGCTGGAGCCTGGCGGGCGGGTGCGCACCTTCACCGACGTCACGGATTACCTCAGCACCCTCGAGGCCCTGCGCCAGAGTGAGGCGCGCTGGCGCAGCCTCACGCAGCTCTCGTCGGACTGGTATTGGGAGCAAGACGCCCAGTTCCGCTTTGTGCGGCTGGACGGCAACGCAGAGCAGAAAACCGGCGTACCCGACGAAATGCATTACGGCCTCACGCGCTGGGAGCTGCCCGAAACATTTGTGGGTGAAGGCCAGTGGCGCGACCATCGTGCGCAGTTGGAGGCGCACCAGGTGTTTCACGACTTCGAGATGCAGCGGAGGACCCATGACGGCCAGCCCATCTGGGTGTCGATCAGCGGCGAGCCCATCTTCGATGCAGAGGGCCAGTTCACCGGCTACCGGGGCGTGGCGCGCGACATCACCGAGCGCAAGCTGGCCGAGGCCCAGATCCAGCGCCTGGCTTTTTATGACGAACTCACCGGCCTGCCCAACAGGCGCCTGCTGATGGACCGGCTGGAGCGGGCGGTGGTCAACTGCACCCGCGAGGGCCGCCATGGTGCGCTGCTGTTCCTTGATCTGGACAACTTCAAGGGCATCAACGACACCTTGGGCCACGAATGGGGTGATCGGCTGCTGGTTCAGGTGGGCGCCCGCGTGAGCGCCTGCGTGCGGGCCACCGACACCGTGGCGCGCCTGGGGGGCGACGAATTTGTGGTGGTGATCGAAGCTCTGAACGCTGAAGAGGTCGAAGCTGCCGCCGAATCCGAGACGGTTGCGCAGAAGATACTGGCCGCGCTCAATCAACCCTACCGGGTCGAGGGCTGCGAGATGCACAGCACGCCCAGCCTCGGCATCGCGCTGTTCAAGGACAGGCAGCAGCCCGTGCAGGAGCTCCTCAAGCGCGCCGACCTCGCCATGTACCAGGCCAAAGCCCAGGGGCGCAACACGCTGTGTTTTTTTGATCCCGCCATGCAGGCGGCTGCGACGGCACGTTCGGCCTTGGAGGGGGATATCCGCCAAGGAATTGCACGCAACGAATTTCTGCTGCACTACCAGCCGGTGGTGGATGAAACCGGGCAGCTGCTGGGTGCCGAGGCCCTGGTGCGCTGGAGCCACCCGCAGCGCGGCATGGTGCCGCCCGCCGACTTCATCCCGCTGGCTGAGCAGACGGGCCTCATCCTGACCTTGGGGCGGCAGGTGCTGGCCATGGCCTGCCACCAGCTCGCGCTGTGGGCGGCTGAGCCCGCCAAGGCCGGCTGGACCCTGGCCGTGAACGTGAGCGCGCAGGAGTTTCGCCAGCCCGACTTCGTGCAGGACGTGCTGGCTGTGCTGCGCGACTCGGGCGCAGATGCGCGGCGGCTCAAGCTCGAACTCACCGAAAGCCTGCTGCTGCACGACGTAGAGGACAGCATCCTCAAGATGCAGGCGCTGCGCACCCAGGGCGTGGGCTTTTCGCTCGACGACTTCGGCACGGGCTACTCATCGCTGAGCTACCTCAAGCGCCTGCCGCTCGACCAGCTCAAGATCGACCAGAGCTTTGTGCGTGATGTGCTCACCGACCCCAACGACGCCACCATCGCCTGCACCATCATCACCCTGGCCCACAGCCTGGCCCTGGACGTGGTGGCCGAAGGCGTGGAGAACGAAGGCCAGCGCGCGTTTTTGCTGCGCAACGGCTGCCAGCGCTTCCAGGGTTACCTGTTCGGGCAGCCGGGGCCTGCCAGCTTGCTTTGATTGCTATAAAATATATAGCTATAAAAGCTTTGTGGATGCGCGGAAAGGCCGATTTTTAGTCAGAATTCGGCACTGCCTTTGCAGTCGGCGTGCTCCGTGCCGGGGCGCAGCCGCTCAGGGGGTCATCCTCTGAGCAGCTTGTCCTCCGCCAGCGCCAGCGCAGCTGGGTGCCCGGAGAGCACCAGCGTGTCGCCCTCGGCCAGCAGGGCCTCGTCCACTGCTGCGCTCATGTGGCCGTTGCTACGCCGCAGGTTCACCACGCGCACGCCCATGGCGGGCAGGGCCAGCTGACCCAGGTTGAGGCCCAGCGCGGTGGAGCCCGGCGGCAGGTTGATGGTGGACAGGCGCTCCTGATCGCGCTCGTTGACCGTGTCGTCGTCAGCGCCGTGGAAGTAGCCGCGCAGCAGGTTGTAGCGCGCGTCTCGCTGGTCCTGCACCAGGCGCAGCACGCGGCGCATGGGCACACCCACCAGCGCCAGCGCGTGGCTGGCCAGCATGAGCGAGCCCTCGATGGCCTCGGGCACCACCTCGGTGGCACCGGCCGCCTGCAGCTTGTCCAGATTCGCGTCGTCCTGTGTGCGCACCACCACGGGCACCTGCGGCGCGTGGGATCGGGTATTGGCCAGCACCTTCAGCGCGGCAGGCACGTCGATGTAGGTCACGGCCACGGCGCTGGCACGCACCAGGCCGGCCGCCATCAGGGCCTGCAAGCGGGTGGCGTCGCCATACACCACCGAGTCGCCCGCAGCGGCGGCCTGGCGCACACGGTCCGGGTCCAGGTCGAGCGCCATGTAGGGGATGCCCTCATGCTCCAGCATGCGCGCCAGGTTCTGGCCGCAACGGCCATAGCCGCAGATGATCACGTGTTTGCTGGTGTTGATGGATTTGCGCGCGATGGACGTCATCTGCAGCGATTGCTGCAGCCAGTCGCTGGCCACCAGCTTCATCACGATGCGGTTGCTGTACATGATGAGGAAGGGCGTGGCCAGCATCGACAGCACCATGGCCGCCAGGATGGGGTTCATCAGCGCCGGCTGCACCAGCCCATGGGTCTGCGTGAGCGACAGCAGCACAAAACCGAACTCCCCCGCCTGGGCCAGGTAGAGCCCGGTGCGCAGCGAAACACCCGTGGTCGCGCCCATGCTGCGGGCCAGCAGCAGGATGATCCCGAGCTTGATCACCAGCGGCACTGTCAGCAGCGCCAGCACCAGGGCCCAGCGGTCCACCAGGGTGTTCCAGTCCAGCATCATGCCGATGGTGATGAAAAACAGGCCCAGCAGCACATCGTGAAAGGGCCGGATGTCCGTGCCCACCTGGTGCTTGTACTCCGTCTCTGACACCAGCACGCCCGCAATGAAGGCGCCCAGCGCCAGGCTCAGCCCCGCCAGCTCGGTCAGCCAGGCCAGACCCAGCGTGATCAGCAGCAGGTTGAGCATGAAAAGCTCGTCGCTTTTGCGCCGCGCCACCAGCGTGAGCCACCAGCGCATGAAACGCTGCCCACCCGTGAGCAGGATGCCCACCAGCACGGTGGCCTTGACCAGCGCCAACCCCAGGGCGGTCAGCAACTGGTCGGACGACGAACTCAGGGCCGGGATCAACACCAGCAGCGGCACCACGGCCAGATCCTGGAACAACAGAATGCCCATCACGCGGCGGCCGTGTTCGCTTTCCAGCTCGGCCCGCTCGGCCATCAGCTTGACGACAATGGCCGTGCTGCTCATCGCCATCACGCCTGAGAGCGCTAGCGCGGTTTGCCAGCCCATGTCCCACACCCCCCCCGCCCAGTGGGAGAGCACCAGTGCGGCGCCTGTGACCACCGCCATCGTCAGCACCACCTGCATCAGCCCCAGGCCAAACACCTGGCGTCGCATGGCGCGCAGCTTGGGCAGGCTGAACTCCAGCCCGATGGCGAACATCAGGAACACCACGCCAAACTCGCCCAGATGCCGCACGCCATCGGAGTTCTGCGTCAGCGCCAGCGCATGGGGCCCGATGAGCACCCCGGCGGCCAGGTAGCCCAGCATGGGCGGCAGCTTGAGGCTGCGGCAGACCACGACGCCCAGCACCGCGGCCAGCAGGTAAAGCAGGGTGAGGGCAAGAGAAGACATGGGTTCGATGCTATCCGAGGCTTGTGTGCCGACAATTGCTTTTGTGCAGACGATGCACGGTCCGTGCCAGAGGACATCGCTTCGGGCGGGCCTGCCTGGCATGCCCGGTCGATAGAATCCCCGGATGACTCCCGCCCCCCCTGCCGCACTGCCCCCTTTTGATGCTGATCAGGCCCTGCGCCTGGCCCGTGAGACGTTTGACATCGAGGCTGCGGCTGTCCTGGGCCTCAAGTCCCGTATCGGAACGTCGTTTACCCAGGCTGTGCAAGCAATGCTCACCGTGCGCGGGCGGGTGGTGGTGATGGGCATCGGCAAGAGCGGGCATGTCGGGCGCAAGATCGCTGCCACGCTTGCCTCCACAGGCACGCCCGCCATGTTCGTGCACCCGGCTGAAGCCAGCCACGGCGACCTGGGCATGATCAAGTCCATCGATATCGTGCTGGCGCTGTCCAACAGTGGCGAGGTGGATGAGGTCACCACCTTGCTGCCAGTGATCAAGCGCCTTGGAGCCACCTTGATCGCCATGACGGGGCGACCCCAGTCCACGCTGGCAAAACACGCGGACATCGTGCTCGATAGCGGTGTGGAACGCGAGGCTTGCCCTTTGCAACTGGCCCCCACCGCCAGCACCACGGCCCAGCTGGCCATGGGCGACGCGCTGGCCGTGGCCCTGCTCGACGCCCGGGGCTTCCGCCCCGAAGACTTCGCCCGTTCGCACCCCGGCGGTGCGCTGGGCCGCAAGCTGCTCACCCATGTCAGCGACGTGATGCGCTCCGGCACCGAGGTGCCGCGCGTGGCGCATGATGCCTCGTTCAGCGACCTGATGCGCGAGATGAGCGCCAAGGGCCTGGGCGCCTCGGCCGTCGTGGACGCCGCCGGGCAGGTGCTGGGCATCTTCACCGACGGCGACCTGCGCCGCCGCATCGAGGCTGGCGCCGACCTGCGTGCGGCCACGGCTGCCCAGGTCATGCACCCCAACCCGCGCCGCATTGCCCCCGGCGCGCTGGCCGTGGATGCCGCCGAAATGATGGAAGCCCACGCCATCACCAGCGTGCTGGTGGTAGATGCGGCGGGAGCGCTGGTGGGTGTGGTGCACATCGGCGACCTGATGCGAGCCAAAGTCATATGACACCCCTGAGTCGCTTTACGCCTTCCCCCCAAGCAGGGTGCACCCCCCAGCCCGGCGAAGCCGGTTCCATGGGTGCACTGGCTTTGGCCGTGCCTGTTCAAACGCTGTGTGATGACCTCTGACGCAACCTTTCCCGCCCTGCAGATTGACCCCGAACTGCTGCTGCGCGCCCAGAGCGTGCGCGTGGCCTTCTTTGACGTGGACGGAGTCCTCACCGATGGCGGGCTGTACTTCAGCGAAGCGGGTGAGACGATCAAGCGCTTCAACACGCTGGACGGGCATGGGCTCAAGCTGCTGCAAAAGGCGGGGATCACGCCAGCCGTGATCACGGGGCGTGACTCTGCCCCCTTGCGCGTGCGCCTCAAGGCCCTGGGCGTGGAGCATGCGGTGTTCGGCACCGAGGACAAGCGCCCTGCGGCCGAGGAGATCCTGGCCCGGCTGGGCCTGACCTGGGCCCAGGCCGCTGCCATGGGCGACGACTGGCCCGACCTGCCCGTGATGCGCCGCAGCGCCTTTGCCTGTGCGCCTGCCAATGCCCAGACCGAGGTGCGCCACGCCGCGCATTTCGTCACCCGGGCGCGCGGGGGCGATGGTGCGGCGCGTGAGCTGTGCGATCTGCTGCTTGTGGCCACGGGCCGCTATGCGGCGCTGCTGGCGGACTACACCGCATGATCCGTGTGATTCGCCAGGGCTGGGAGCAGCTCTCGATCTACCTGCCCGTGCTGTTGATGGGGCTGCTGGCCCTGGGCACCTGGTGGCTGGTGCGCAATGCCCCCATGCCGCAATTGCCCCCCATCGACCGCCCCGTCAGACACCAGCCCGACTACTTCATGAAGAATTTTTCGGTGAAGAGTTTTGACGCCACGGGCCGCCTGCAGAGCGAGGTGCAGGGCCTGGAGGCGCGGCACTACCCCGACACGGACACGCTGGAGATCGACCGGGTCCGCATGCGCTCGGTCGGCGCCGACGGCCGACTCACGGTGGCCACGGCCGATCGCGCCCTGAGCAACGCCGATGGCTCGGAGGTGCAATTGTTTGGCAACGCCGTCGTCACCCGCGAGCCCCTGCCCGCCAAGCCGGGAGCCCCCGCTCAGCCCCGCTTGGAGTTCCGGGGCGAGTTTTTGCATGCCTTCACCAACACCGAGCGCGTGCGGTCCGACCAGCCCGTCACGCTCACACGGGGCAATGACCGCTTCACAGCCGACGGCATGGAGTACGACAACCTCGACCAGGTGTTGCAATTGCGCGGGCGTGTGCGCGGCATGATCCAGCCGGGCGCCGTCAAAAAGTAAGCCCGATCTCCTTGCCCCATCCTTGCCCCTGCTGGAGCCTGCATGACCACACCCCTTGTTTTCATCACCGGCGCGTCCAGCGGCATCGGTCAGGCGCTGGCCCTGCGCTTTCACCAGGCAGGCTACCGGCTGGCCCTGGTCGCGCGCCGCACAGAAGAGGTCAAAACATGGGCTTCCGCGCAAGGGGTAAGTGCTGATAGCTATGAAATTTATAGTGCGGACGTGGCGGTGACCGACAGCATCGTGGCCGCAGGCCAGGCCTGCCTGGCGCGCCAGGGGGTGCCAGATGTGGTTATCGCCAACGCTGGCATCAGCGTGGGCATGGACACCGCCGTGCGCGGCGACATCGATGTGATGGCGCGCACCTTTGCCACCAACAACATCGGCATGGCCGCCACCTTCCAGCCCTTTGTGGATGGCATGGCCCAGCGCGGCAGCGGCACGCTGGTGGGCATCGGCAGTGTGGCTGGCATCCGGGGCCTGCCAGGGCATGGCGCATATTGCGCGAGCAAGGCGGCCGTCATCAGCTACTGCGAAAGCCTGCGTGGCGAAATGCGCCCGCACGGTGTGCGGGTGGTCACCATTTCGCCCGGCTACATCGACACACCGCTCACGCAGAAAAACCGCTACGGCATGCCGTTCCTGATGCAGCCCGGGGATTTTGCCGACCGCGCCTTCCGGGCCATCACGGCGGGCGTGAGCTACCGGGTCATCCCCTGGCAGATGGGGGTGGTGGCCAAGCTTCTGCGCCTGCTGCCAAATGCTGTGTTTGACAGGGTGCTGGCGGGGCGCCCGCGCAAACGCCGAATAGACGAGTAGCCCCTACAGGCGCTGCGCGCCTTTCCCCAAGGGCGACGTTCTCCGCGCGCAATGAAAAAAGCCCCCGAAGGGGCTTCTTGCAAAAGAACCGGATGGTGGGAGGCTCAGTAG
>NZ_QAIH01000015.1 GCF_003060895.1 Acidovorax sp. HMWF029
GGGTAGACCAGCACCTCGGAGGCGGGGCGCCAGTAGGTCCAGACCCGGAAGGTGCCGAGCGGAAACCGCGTCTCAGCCATGAGAGTGGGCACACGGTGCAGGCCCCGGCGCGAGGGGCGGAAGGCCACCTGCACGCTGGCCTGCCCTTGGGCGGGCACGTCGGTCCAGGCCCATTGGTGTTCGGCCTTGTCCGCGCCATGCACGGACAGCGCAATGCCGTAGCGCGGGGATCTGCGTTCGCTGGATAGTTGCAGTTCAAAAGCTGCGCTCGTGCCCATGAAGTGGGGCTCGGGCGCCAAAAGGCGCAGCGTGAGGCCCCGCAGGTTGGCGTGGCAGATGTGCATGCCAGCCGCTGCACTGCCCGCCAGCAAAAAAGTGAGCAGGTAGCCCAGGTTGAGCTGGTAGTTGATGGACGCCACCAGCAGCACGACCAGCGTGAGCGCCAGCATCCAGCCCGAACTGGTGGGCAGGATGTAGACGTTGCGCTGGGTGAGCAGCAGGGTGTCATTGAGCGGCAGGCGCGCCTGCCACCAGTTCTGGAAGCGCTTGCGAAAGGGCGCCAGCGGGCTCAGCCGGGCGAGTGCTGTGCGCCAGGGGGCGGGGGCGGTCGGGGCCATGGGGGTCGCCACAGTGTGCTCAGGGCAGGGGCACAGCATCGACCATGGCGCGCACTTGCTCCACGGCGCCCCGCCCGGCGTCACCCACGGGCACCAGGCGGTGGGCGGTGGTCTGGGGCAGCACAGCCTGCACGTCGTCGGGTGCCACATAGTCGCGCCCGCTGATGAGGGCCTGCGCCTTGGCGGCGCGCAGCATGGCAATGCCTGCGCGGGGCGACAGGCCTTGCAGGAACCAGCGGCCCGAGCGCGTAGCGGCGATCAGGTCCTGCACGTAGTTGAGCAGCGGTTCGGCCGTGTGCACGGCCTGCACCTGGCGCTGCAGCTCAGTCAGTTCGTCGCCGGACAACAGCGGCAGCAGGCTGCTCACCATATCGCGCCGGTCGGCACCCGACAGCAGCAGGCGTTCGGCCGCGCGATCTGGGTAGCCGATGGAGATGCGCATGAGAAAGCGGTCGAGTTGCGACTCGGGCAGCGCGAAGGTGCCCAGCTGGTCGTGCGGGTTCTGTGTGGCGATCACAAAGAAGGGGTGGGGCAGGGCACGGGTCTCACCTTCCACGGAGACTTGTTTTTCCTCCATGGCTTCGAGCAGGGCGCTCTGTGTCTTGGGGCTGGCGCGGTTGATTTCGTCGGCCAGCAGCACCTGTGCGAACACCGGGCCGGGGTGAAATACGAAGGCCTCCTTGCCACGTTCGTACACCGAAACGCCCGTCAGGTCGCTGGGCATGAGGTCTGCAGTGAACTGAACACGCGAAAACTGCAGGCCGAAAGTGTGCGACAGGGCGTGCGCCAGCGTGGTCTTGCCCACGCCCGGAACGTCCTCGATGAGCAGGTGCCCTCCCGCCAGCAGGCAGGCCACACAGTCCTGCACCTGGGCCTGTTT
This sequence comes from Acidovorax sp. HMWF029, assembly GCF_003060895.1. Classification (GTDB taxonomy): domain Bacteria; phylum Pseudomonadota; class Gammaproteobacteria; order Burkholderiales; family Burkholderiaceae_C; genus Acidovorax. The sequence goes on from NZ_QAIH01000015.1 coordinate 1,498, forward strand.
GCCCACAATCACCGTGTTAAGCTGATCCAGAAGCGATTTGATCTTGTGCTGTGCATTCATGGCGCGACGTTATCCTAAAAAATTGAGACACGGGGATTGACTGTGAGCAAGACGGGCTATTTCACCCACCGGGATTGTTGGAAGCACGAGATGGGTCCGGGGCATCCCGAATGCCCTGAACGGCTGGATGCCATTGAAGACCGTTTGCTGATTACCGGCGTGGCCGATGCGCTGGAGCGCTACGAGGCTCCCGAAGCCTCGCTGGCCGACATCGAGTTGGCCCATGGCCGCATGCACATTGCGGCACTGCGGGGCCTGTCGGACCGGCTCAACGAAGAGCTGATGGCCGGTGGCCCGAGCTACGCGCAGATCGACACGGACACTTCCATCAACGCCCATACCTGGAAGGCCTCGTTGCGCGCCGCCGGAGCCGCTCTTGCAGCCACCGACGCCGTGATGGCGGGCGAGGTCGAGAACGCGTTTTGCAGCGTGCGCCCCCCCGGTCACCACGCCTGCCGCGACAAGGCCATGGGTTTTTGCTTTTTCAACAACGTGGCCGTGGCGGCCAAATATGCGCTGCAGCGCTACAACCTGCAGCGTGTGGCGGTGGTGGACTTTGACGTGCACCATGGCAATGGCACGGAGGACATCCTTGCGGGCGACCCTCGCGCGCTGATGGTGAGCATTTTTCAGCACCCGTTCTACCCCTACAGCGGCGACCACGATCCAGCCCCCAACATGGTGAATGTGCCGGTGCCGGCCTATACGCGGGGTATGGACATCCGGGAGATCATCGAGATGATGTGGATGCCCCGGCTAGAAGCCTTCAAGCCCGAGATGATTTTTGTGAGCGCAGGCTTTGACGGCCACCGCGAGGACGATATGGGCCAGTTGGGCCTGACCGAGCAGGACTACGCCTGGATCACCCAGCGCGTGAAGGATGTAGCGCGGCGCTACGCCAAGGGACGCATCGTGTCGTGCCTGGAAGGCGGCTACGTCATGGGGCCGCTGGCGCGCAGTGTGGAGACGCACTTGCGGGTCTTGGCGGATTTGTGACCAAACCCCTGAGCGGCTTCGCCGCTTCCCCCTTCTCTTGCATCGCTGCGCGATGCGCAAGGGGGGCGCCGCCAGCGCGGCGGGGCGGCCCTTGCGCGGCGGCCCTCGCCCGAGCCGTGCCAGTTTCAGTCGGCGTGCAGATGGCTGACAGGAGCAAACTATGACGACAAAGAACTTCGATGATGTGCTGACAACCACCCGCGATGCCCGCGGCGTGGTTACCCTGACCCTGAACGACCCCGCTCGCTTCAATGCACTGGGCGGCGAGATGCTCGCAGCGCTTCAGCAGGCGCTGGACAATGCCGGTCGCGACGAGTCCGTGCGTGTGGTGGTGCTGGCAGCGGCGGGGAAGGCCTTTTGTGCGGGCCACAACCTCAAAGAAATGGCGGCTCACCCGGAGCTGGAGTACTACCAGCAGCTGTTTGCCCAGTGCAGTCGGATGATGCTCACTCTCCACAAGCTCAGCGTGCCCGTGATCGCGCGCGTGCAGGGCATGGCCACGGCGGCCGGTTGCCAGCTGGTGGCGCAGTGCGACCTGGCTGTGGCGGCCGACACGGCAAGCTTTGCCACCAGCGGCATCCACTACGGCCTCTTCTGTGCGACGCCCAGCGTGCCGTTGGTGCGCAATGTGCCTGCCAAACGGGCGATGGAGATGCTGCTGACGGGTGATTTCATCGACGCCCGCACTGCGCTGGCGCAGGGGCTGGTTAACCGTGTGGTGCCACTCGATGCCCTCGATGCCGAAGTCGAGAAGCTGGTGCAGTCCATTGTGCAAAAGCCCCGCGTGGCTGTGGCCATGGGCAAGGCGCTGGTTTACCAGCAGCGCGAGCTGGGCATGGATGCCGCCTACCAGTTGGCGGGCCAGGCCATGGCCACCAACATGATGGATGAGGCCGCGCAGGAGGGCGCACGCGCTTTCGCTGAAAAGCGCCTGCCTGGCTGGAAGCTTTGAGGGCCCGAGCGATGGCAATGAACAAACCGATGCTGGCCGATGTGGGCATGTGGGTACAGGCTTTTTTGAACCCCACGGTGCTGGTGGAATTGGCGGCCTTGGCGGGTTGCGTGGTTCTGGCCTGGGGGGTGGTGGCGCTGCTGCAGCGGGGGCTGCAACGGGGCGACCCGCGCTCCATCCTGTTTGGTGTGCGGATTGTGGACGGCGCGCTGTTTCCGCTGCTGCTGCTGGGCCTGGCCTATGTGGCGCGCACCGTTCTGCACCACTGGGTTGCTCTGGCGGCCTTCAAGTTGGCGATACCGGTGCTGGTGGCGCTGGTCGTGATACGCATCGGTGTGAAGGTGCTGCAGGTGGCCTGCCCTGACGCCGCCTGGGTGCGTCCCATCGAGCGCTCTATCTCCTGGATGGCTTGGCTGGGCATGGTGCTCTGGGTCACGGGGCTCCTGCCGCTGGTGCTGGAGGAGCTGGACCAGATCCACTGGAAGGTGGGGGGGGCCACGCTGTCGGTGCGCACCATGATTGAAGGGGCCGTGACGGCAGGTGCGGTGCTGCTCATTGCGTTGTGGGTTTCTGCGGCCATCGAGTCCCGGCTGCTGCGTTCGGCCACCGGGGCCGAGTTGTCGCTGCGCAAGGCCGTCAGTAACGCTGTGCGCGCGTTGCTGGTGTTTGTGGGGTTGATGATGGCTTTGTCGGCTGTGGGCATCGACCTCACGGCCTTGTCGGTGCTGGGCGGCGCGGTGGGGGTGGGCATTGGCTTTGGCCTGCAGAAGCTCGCGTCCAACTATGTGAGCGGCTTTGTCATCCTGGCCGAGCGCAGCATGCGCATTGGCGACAACGTGCGCGTAGACAACTTTGAGGGCCGCATCACCAACATCAATGCACGCTACACCGTGGTGCGCTCTCCCACGGGCCGCGAGTCCATCGTTCCCAATGAAATGCTGATCACCCAGCGGGTGGAAAACCTGTCGCTTGCCGATCCCCGCGTCTGGCTGTCCACCGTGGTGAGTGTGGCCTACGAAAGCGATGTGGACCTGGTCACCCGCCTCTTGGGCGAGGCGGCGCTGGCCAGCAGCCGGGTGCTTCGCGATCCTGCGCCCAGTGTGGCTTTGTCGGCTTTTGGCGCCGACGGGCTGGAGTTCACGGTGGGCTTTTGGATTGCCGACCCCGAGAACGGCGCATTGGGCCTGCGCTCTGAGATCAACCGCGCCATCCTGAGCGCCTTGCGCGCCCATCAGATCGAAATCCCATACCCCCAGCGGGTCATGCATGTGCAGGTCGATGGGGGGCTGGCGGCGGCGATGTCGCCCGCTGCTCCGGCGGCACCTGCGTCTGCGCCAGCACAGTGAGTCCGGCCTGCAGCTCGGGTGCCGGGTGCCGCAGGCGACAACAAGCACTGGACAGTCGCCCGGCGCACTCGCCTATAATCTACAAAAAGCACGATCGTTCTTTTTTGATCGTGAAGTCTCTGCCCCGGTCCTGTAGCACTTTCGCTGCAGTGCGGCATAGAATGTTCCAGTTTACGTAAACGTCAATTCAACCAACTCTCTCTAGGAGCCGCAGCAATGAAGGTCTTGGTCCCTGTCAAGCGCGTGGTGGACTACAACGTGAAGGTCCGCGTCAAGTCGGACAACACGGGTGTGGACATCGCCAACGTGAAGATGAGCATGAACCCCTTTGACGAAATCGCCGTCGAAGAGGCCGTGCGCCTGAAAGAAAAAGGCCTGGTGACCGAAGTCATCGCAGTCTCCTGCGGCGTGGCCCAGTGCCAGGAAACCCTGCGCACCGCCATGGCCATCGGCGCCGACCGCGCCATCCTGGTTGAGACCGACGTCGAACTGCAGCCCCTGGCCGTTGCCAAGCTGCTCAAGGCCCTGGTGGACAAGGAACAGCCCCAGCTCGTGATCCTGGGCAAGCAGGCCATCGACGACGATGCCAACCAGACCGGCCAGATGCTGGCGGCCCTGGCCGACCTGCCGCAAGCCACCAACGCCAGCAAGGTAGAGCTGGCTGCCGACAAGGTCAATGTGACCCGCGAAATCGATGGCGGCCTGGAAACCCTGGCCCTGAGCCTGCCCGCCGTCATCACCACCGACCTGCGCCTGAACGAGCCCCGCTACGTCACCTTGCCCAACATCATGAAGGCCAAGAAGAAGCAGTTGGACACCGTCAAGCCCGAAGACCTCGGCGTGGACGTGGCGCCCCGCCTCAAGACCCTGAAGGTCAGCGAACCCGCCAAGCGCGGCGCTGGCGTCAAGGTGGCCGACGTGGCCGCCCTGGTCGAGAAACTCAAGAACGAAGCGAAGGTGATCTAAATGTCGGTACTCGTTATTGCTGAACACGACAACGCATCCATCAAGGGCGCAACCCTGAACACCGTGACGGCCGCAGCCGCTTGCGGTGGCGACGTGCATGTGCTGGTGGCCGGTCACAACGCAGGCGCTGCCGCTGCTGCCGCTGGCCAGATCGCTGGTGTGAGCAAGGTCATCCACGCTGACGCTGCAGGCCTGGCCCATGGCCTTGCCGAGAACGTGGCCGCCCAGGTGCTGGCCATCGCATCCAGCTACAGCCATATCCTGTTCCCCGCCACCGCCAGCGGCAAGAACATCGCCCCCCGCGTGGCAGCCAAGCTGGACGTGGCCCAGATCAGCGACATCACCAAGGTGGTGAGCGCCGACACCTTCGAGCGCCCCATCTACGCCGGTAACGCCATTGCCACCGTGCAATCGGGCGACGCCGTGAAGGTCATCACCGTGCGCACCACGGGCTTTGACGCCGCTGCAGCCACCGGTGGCAGCGCCGCCGTCGAAACCGCTGCTGCCACTGCCGATGCGGGCAAGAGCAGCTACGTGGGCAGCGAGATCGCCAAGAGCGACCGCCCCGAACTCACCGCCGCCAAGATCATCGTCTCTGGTGGCCGGGCTCTCGGCAGCAAGGAAAAGTTCGACGAAGTCATCACCCCCCTGGCCGACAAGCTGGGTGCTGCCATTGGCGCCAGCCGCGCCGCGGTGGATGCGGGCTACGCACCGAACGACCTGCAAGTGGGGCAGACTGGCAAGATCGTGGCGCCGCAGCTGTACATCGCTGCCGGCATCTCGGGCGCCATCCAGCACTTGGCTGGCATGAAGGATTCCAAGGTGATCGTCGCGATCAACAAGGACCCCGAAGCCCCGATCTTCAGCGTGGCCGACTACGGCCTGGAAGCCGACCTGTTCGCGGCCGTGCCGGAACTGGTGAAGGCGCTGTAAGGCGTACAGACCGACCAGCCGCTACAAAAAGGCATCGCTTGCGATGCCTTTTTTTTGACGAAATTTTGCTTTTCCGGAGACTTTCATGAGCTACACCGCCCCCGTCAAGGACATGCTGTTCGGTATCGAGCACTTGGCCAACATCGAACAGATCGCACAAATCCCCGGCTTTGAAGACGCTGGCCTGGACACGGCCGCCGCCGTGCTGGAAGAGTGCGCCAAGTTCAACGAGGGCGTGCTGGCTCCGCTCAACTGGGAAGGCGACAAGAACCCGTCGAGCTTCCAAGCCGGCGTGGTGACCACCACTCCAGGTTTCAAGGACGCCTTCCGCCAGTACGGCGAAGGCGGCTGGCAGGGCCTGCAGCACCCGGCCGACTTCGGCGGCCAGGGCCTGCCCAAGACCATCGGCGCGGCCTGCATCGAGATGACCAACAGCGCGAACATGAGTTTCGCTCTGTGCCCGCTGTTGACCGACGGAGCCATCGAGGCGCTTCTCACGGCGGGCAGCGACGAGCTCAAGGCCACCTACCTCGAAAAGCTGGTGACGGGCGAGTGGACCGGCACCATGAACCTGACCGAACCCCAGGCGGGCTCGGATCTGGCACTGGTGCGCTCGCGCGCCGAGCCGCAGCCCGATGGCAGCTACAAGGTCTTCGGCACCAAGATCTTCATTACCTATGGCGAGCACGACATGGCCGCCAATATCGTGCACCTGGTGCTTGCCCGTGTGGCCGGTGCACCTGAGGGCGTCAAGGGCATCAGCCTCTTCGTGGTGCCCAAGTTTTTGGTCAACAAGGATGGCTCGCTGGGCGCGCGCAACGACGCGCACTGCGTAAGCATCGAGCACAAGCTGGGCATCAAGGCATCGCCTACCGCCGTACTGCAGTTTGGCGACAACGGCGGTGCCGTCGGTTACTTGGTTGGCGAAGAAAACCGGGGCCTTGAGTACATGTTCATCATGATGAACGCCGCGCGCTATGCCGTGGGCATGCAGGGCATAGCGATCGCCGAGCGCGCCTACCAGAAGGCTGTGCAGTACGCTAAGGACCGCGTTCAAAGCCGCCCTGTGGATGGCAGCATCGCTGCCAGCGCGCCCATCATTCACCACCCCGACGTCAAGCGCATGCTCATGACCATGCGCGGATACACCGAAGGCTGCCGTGCCATGGCTACGGTGGCGGCTGCTGCGTTCGACGCAGCCCACCATCACCCCGATGCCGACACGCGCAAGCAGAACCAGGCCTTCTACGAATTCATGGTGCCCCTGGTCAAGGGCTATAGCACCGAGATGAGCCAGGAAGTCACCAGCCTGGGCGTGCAGGTGCACGGAGGCATGGGCTTCATCGAGGAGACGGGTGCCGCTCAGTACTACCGCGACGCCAAGATTCTCACCATCTACGAAGGCACCACCGCCATCCAGGCCAACGACCTTGTGGGTCGCAAGACGGCGCGCGATGGCGGCCAGACGGCCAAGGGCATCGCTGCGCAGATCGAAAAGACCGAGGCCGACCTGCTGGCAAGCGGCACCCCTGCCGCTTTGGCCGTGGCCAAGCGCCTGACGGCTGCGCGCAAGGCACTGCTCGATGTGATTGACTTTGTGGCCGGTGGCACCAAGGCCCAGCCCAACGCCGTGTTTGCGGGCAGCGTGCCCTACCTGATGCTGGCGGGCAATGTGGTGGCGGGCTGGCAGCTGGCGCGCAGCCTGCTGGTGGCGCAGGACCTGTTGCAAAAGGGACAGGACGAAGCCTTCATGCGCGCAAAAATCACCACGGCACAGTTCTACGCCGACCACATTCTGGTGAAGGCCCCCGGCCTGCGCGACAGCATTGTGGAAGGCGCGGCCAGCGTGACCGAGCTGGCGCTTGATGCCTTCTGAGGCGTGACGAGCGTGTTGTGAGGAGCCACCCCCCTTGTATTGCAGGGGTGCTATAAAAAAGATAGCTGCTAAAGCATGTCCATCAGGCGGAAGCAGCCAATTTCATCCTATTTTTTGTTCTGGAAGTTGTTGCCATGTCCAAACTGCCTCCCGTGCTGCAAAACATGTCGCTGCCGGTCATCGGTTCGCCGCTGTTCATCATCAGCAACCCCAAGCTCGTGATCGAGCAGTGCAAGGCCGGTGTGGTGGGCTCCATGCCCGCGCTCAACGCCCGCCCCGCCGAGCTGCTCGATGAATGGCTTGCCGAGATCACCGAAACCCTGGCGGCCTACAACAAGGCCAACCCCGACAAGCCTGCCGCGCCCTTCGCCATCAACCAGATCGTGCACAAGAGCAACGATCGGCTGGAGCACGACATGCAGGTGTGCGCCAAGTACAAGGTGCCGATCATCATCACGTCTTTGGGCGCGCGCGAGGATGTGAACCAGGCCGTGCACAACTGGGGCGGTGTGGTGCTGCACGACATCATCAACAACAAGTTTGCGCACAAGGCCATCGAGAAGGGCGCAGACGGCCTGATCGCCGTGGCGGCGGGCGCGGGTGGCCATGCAGGTGTGAAGAGCCCCTTTGCGCTGATCCAGGAAATCCGCCAGTGGTTCGATGGCCCCTTGGCGCTCAGCGGTTCCATCGCCAGCGGTGGCGCTGTGCTCGCTGCGCAGGCCATGGGGGCGGACTTTGGCTACATCGGCTCGGCCTTCATTGCCACGCACGAAGCGCGTGCCAGCGATGCCTACAAGCAGGCCATCGTGGACGGCAACTCCGACGACATCGTATACAGCAACCTGTTCACCGGCGTGCACGGCAATTACCTGGCCCCGTCGATCCGCGCTGCGGGCATGGACCCCGACAACTTGCCCGAATCCGACCCCAGCAAGATGAACTTTGGCGGCGATGCCAAGAAGGCCTGGAAGGACATCTGGGGCTGCGGCCAGGGCATTGGCGCCATCAATGCCGTAACCAGCACGGCCGAGCTGGTGGCCAAGTTGCGCAGCGAGTACGAGGCGGCACGTGCGCGCCTGAAGCTGTGATGCTGCGCTGAGCTTTTGTCTTTGAACCGCCCTCCGTGCCGGATCGCTGGCATCGAGGGCGGTCCTGAAGATGGCGCCCTTCGCCCACGGTTCACCTTGTGTGTGCTGTGGGCGAAGCCGTTTTTGCCGCTGCTGCCTGTGCCACCGAAGCCGCCCAGCCCCAGGCCGTGATCGTTGCCACGGCAGGAACCACGTTCACCAGCTACATCAAGGCCGTGCAATCGACGGCGGCGCGGCCCACTTACTACGGTTTTTCGGTGGCCAGCATGGACGTGATCCACCGCGAGCTCAAGGACAAGGCGCGCGGCATCATCCTCGCGCAGATCATGCCGTCGCTGCGCAACACCACGGTGCCCGTGGTGGCCGAATACCTGGCCCTGCTGCGCGCAAATCTCCTGGCGCCCAGCCTTCGGCCTCGCAGTTCGAGGGATTCGTGCATGCGCGGCTGATGGTGGAGGGATTGCGCCGCACCGGGCGTAACCTGACCACGGAGTCTTTCATCAAGAAAATGGAGGATGCGGGCGAAATATCCTTTGGGCGCTTTAACGTCAAATACTCGCCCAAGAGCCACAACGGCTCTACCTATGTGGAACTGGCCATCGTGGATGCGGAAGGGAGTCTGCGGTATTGACCAGAGGTTTCACAAACCGTACGTCAGCTCCCGCGCCTTGCCCCAGAACACCCGGTACATGAAGATGGTGTAGAGAATGATGGCGGGCAGCGTGATGGCCATGCCGATCCCGATCACCACCAGCGATTCCGTGGCGCTGGCGGCCTGCCACACCGTCAAGCGGTCGATCACGATGTAGGGGTAGATGCTGTAGGCCAGGCCCAGGAAGGCCAGCACAAAGATCAGCACCGTGGCAGCGAACACGATCCAGCCGTAGCCAGCCTGCACCACACGCGGCGTGGTAAGCACATGGCGGATGGCACAAAAGGCTGCCACACAGGCCAGAGGGATGGGCAGCAGCGCAACCAGCTCGGGCAGTACAAACCACTTGGCAAATACCGTGGGGCTGACCAGCGGTGTGGCCAGCGAAATACCCGTGAGCGCAAACCCCATGGGCCACAGCGCACCCTGGCCCCAGCGGGCGGCTTTGCGCTGCAGATCATCATCGGTTTTCATGATGAGCCAGCCCGCGCCGAGCATCGCATAGGCCGCAGGCAGGGTGATGGCAATGCCTGCAGAAAACAGCAGGCCCCAGGTGTCGTTCTGAAAGCCAGTGATGTACGCCCCCAGCATCCAGCCCTGCGCCAGCGTGGTCGCCAGCGAGCCTGCGGCGAACAGGTGGTTCCAGGTGGTCTTGTGCGAGTCGCGGGCTTTGACGCGAAAGTCGAACGCCACGCCGCGCAGTATCAATCCCATCAGCATCACTGCAACCGGCAGGTACAGGGCTGACAGCACCACACCGTGTGCTGCCGGAAAACAGATGAGCAGCACGCCCACGCCAAGTACCAGCCAGGTTTCATTGGCGTCCCAGAAAGGGCCGATGCTGGACACCATCACGTCCTTCTCCGCGTCGCTGGCAAAGGGCAGCAGGATGCCCACGCCGAGGTCGTAGCCGTCGAGGATCACATAGGCCAGCAGGGCCAGGCCCATGATGGCCATGAAGATCAGGGGCAGGGCGGTGGCCCAGTTCAGTGCTTCCATGGAGGCCTCCTTAAGCGGCGTAAGAGGCAGGTGTGGGATGGAGTGCTGCCGGTGCGGGCATGGCCGGGTGTTCCGCCATGTACTTGATCACGCCCACATAGGCCACCAGCAGCAGCCCGTAGACGATGAGATAGGCCGCCAGCGTGCTGGCCACCATGGCGGGCGGGTGGGGAGCCACGGCGTCGGCGGTCTTGAAAAGACCATAGACCAGGTAAGGCTGGCGACCAATTTCAGTCACGTACCACCCGGCCAGTGTGGCCACCCAGCCCGAGAACGCCATACCCACCAGCGTGTAGAGCAGTGGCCGGGGCAGGGTGGCCAGGTCTTGCTGGCGGCGGCGATACAGTACAAAAGCTCCCACCCAGGCCACGGCCAGCATCAGCAGGCCCACACCCACCATCACGCGAAACCCCCAGAACACGGGCGCTACGGGCGGGTGCGCGCCGGGGAATTCACTCAACCCTTTGAGTTCGGCGTTGATGTCGTGCGCGAGGATCAGGCTCGCGGCCTTGGGGATCTGCAGGGCATAGTCCGTGCGGCTTTCTTTCTCGTTGGGCAGGCCGAACAGCGTAAGAGGGGCGCCTTTCTCGGTGTGCCAGATGCCCTCGATGGCGGCGATCTTGGCGGGCTGGTGCTCCAGCGTGTTGAGGCCATGCAGGTCGCCCATGAAGATCTGCAGCGGTATCACGACCGCCACTGCGGTGATGGCCGTGCGCAGTGCCTTGCGCGTCCCTTCGTTGGCTGCGTCCTTGATCAGCTGCCAGGCGCAGACCCCTGCGATCAGGAAGCCCGCCGTGAGTGCGGACGCCAGCAGCTTGTGGCCCAGGCGGTAGGGGAAGGACGGGTTGAACACAATCGCCAGCCAGTCCACCGCGTGGAACTTGCCGTCGATGATTTTGTAGCCCACGGGCGTTTGCATCCACGAGTTCAAGCTCAGGATCCAGAAGGCCGACAAGGTGGTGCCCAATGCCACCATCAATATGGCAAACAGGTGTACGCGCTCAGATACGCGGCCCCGGCCAAACAGCATGATGCCCAGGTAGGTGGCCTCCAGGAAGAACGCCGTCAGCACCTCGTAGCCCAGCAGAGGCCCTGCAATATTGCCCACATGCTCCATGAAGCCCGGCCAGTTGGTGCCGAACTGAAAGCTCATGGTGATGCCCGAGACCACGCCCAGCGCAAAGGTCAGCGCAAACACCTTGGTCCAGAAGTAGTAGGCCTGTTCCCAGCCCAGCGCGGCGGGTGTACCGCGCGTGGCCGAGTGGCGCAGGCGGAAGAAGACCAGAAACCAGCACAGCGCAATCGTGATGGTGGGGAACAGGATGTGAAAGCTGATGTTCGCGGCGAACTGAATGCGCGAGAGCGTGAAGGCGTCCATGGCGTCAAACCCCTGCGTCTTTGCCCTTGGTGGCGGCGCTTGCCTTGCCCGTGAGGCGGTCCTTGAACTCCAGCACGCGGGTCACGGCGGTGCCCATGCCCATGAGCTGCATCGCTGTCTCGGGCGCCAGGCGCTGCACGTCGTCGAACCATGTCATGAGCCGGTCGATCAGTTCGTGCATCTCGCGCATGCGCTCCTGGGCATGGCGTTCCTCATCGGAGGACGGTTCTTCGAGCAGCGCCATGCGCAGCATCGACAAGGTGGGTTCGATTTCGCGCCGGCGACGCTCCTCGGCCAGCACGCGGAAGATCTCCCATACGTCCTTGGGCGCCTCGAAGTATTCGCGCCGGTCACCTGGTTGGTGGCTCAGTTTCACCAGTCGCCAGGCCTGCAGTTCCTTGAGCCCCATGCTGACGTTGGAGCGCGAAAACTCCAGCGTTTCAGCAATCTCATCGGCATTGAGCGGGCGAGGCGACAGGAAGATGAGTGCGTACATCTGGCCGACAGTGCGGTTGATGCCCCAGCGGCTGCCCATCTCGCCAAAGTGGGCCACGAACTGGCGGTTTAGAGGGGGTAGATGGTTGACGTAGGTCATATGGACACGCATTGTGCGCTTAATTTTCCGAAATTTCAGTAATTTCTGAAAATTGAGGAAATTGCATGGCCGAAAAGAATGAGGCGTCCCTGTGGGAGCCTGGGTTGCCCAAACTTTTGCCTGCGAGGGACAATAGAGGTTTTTTGCCTGCTGGTGCGGCGTCGTATCGGCACAGGCCACACCTTCACCGCAGCCATGTCGTCGTCCTCTTCCCGCATGCCCCTGATCGATATGGTCAAGGGCGTGGCGTGCATCACCATCGTCTGGCACCACCTGGCCTTTTATGGCCCCATGTCGGACATCGCGCAGCCTCTGGGCCCCGCTCTGATGGCGTGGCTGTATGACTATGGGCGCATGGCGGTGCAGGTGTTTCTGGTGTTGGGCGGCTACCTGGCTGCCGCCAGCCTGGCTCCCCAGGGCGTGGCGCGGTTCGACCATGCGGGCACTGCGGTCGCCAAGCGATTCGTGCGGTTGGTCGTGCCCTATGCGGTGGCGCTGCTGGTGACTGTGGTGGTGGCTGCGCTGGTGCGGCCTTGGATGGCACACCCCTCGGTACCGGAGGAGCCGACCCTGGCGCAGCTGCTGGCCAATGCCCTGCTGCTGCAGGACATCGTGGACGAAGATGCCCTGTCGGCCGGGGTCTGGTACGTGGCCATCGACTTCCAGCTGTTCGCCTTGAGCGTGCTGGTCTGGGCGGGCGTCCGGGCCCTGCCGGGTGCGTGGGCGCAGCGGCACGGGGCCGTGCTGGCCCGGGGGATCATCGTGGCCGGTGTGGCCGCATCGCTGTGGGCTTTCAACCGCATGGCCGGGCTGGACATGTGGGCGATTTACTTCTTTGGCGCCTATGGCCTGGGCATGCTGGCCTACTGGGCTGTGCGCGCGCCCAGCCCGGCGGGGTGGCTGAGCGCCATCTTGCTGCTGGGCGGCGTGGCCCTGGCGATGGACTTTCGGGGTCGTATCCTGGTGGCACTGGTCACGGCGCTGTGCCTGGTGGTGGCGCTGCGGTCCGAACGTGTGCGTGGCTGGGGCGGCTTTGCGCCGCTGGTGCGCGTGGGGCAGATGTCCTACTCCGTCTTCCTTGTGCACTTTGCCGTTTGCCTGCTGGTCAACGCCGTGGTCAGCCACCTGTGGCCTGCGTCGCCGGTGCCCAATGCGCTGGGCATGCTGCTGGCGTTTGTGCTGTCCCTTGCTGCGGGGCGCCTGCTGTACCTGCGGGTGGAGCAGCATGTGCCCACCTGGTCTACCGCCTTGCGCTGGCAGGCAGGGCTGGTGGGGGCCGGCATGCTGGTGGCCGTGTCCAACAACTGGGCCTGACCCTTCATTGTGTCACCGCCCCAGCTGGGGTGGGGCGAGGTTGGCGGAGCGGTTCAATGGCGGTTCAAGGGCGCTGCAGCCTGCGCTCGCGCCGCTTGCGCTGCCGATCCAGAAACCAGGCCATGAAGGGCAGGATCAGCATCGAGCCCGGAATCACCCAGATGAACAGGTAGGGGCTGACGGACGACGCTGACCGCATCACATCGCGCATGTGGTCGCGCTCATCGGCCGTCCAGTTGCCCTGGCGGCGCTGCTGCACCAGCCACACTACCGATCCCTTCATGGTGGCCATCTCGCGCTTGAGGCGGCTCTTTTCCCGACAGTTGCCTGCCAGGAAGGAGCAGAACCACTCGGGCGCCCGCTCCATGCGGCTCTGGAAGGCGAGGGTGGAGTCCGGGTCGAACTGGTCGATGGACGGTGGCAGGTCTTGCGAGTGCGGCGGGGGCGGTGTGGTCATGGCGGCTGCCATTGTCGCGGCTCATGGCGCTTTGCACCACCCCGATCCATGGCACCCACGCCATCCAGAAGGGGGGCAATGGGAACAGACGGCGCTCAGCGCTCCATGAGGCTTTTGCTACCCCATAGCCTCGGAAACCGGCGCGCCCAAAGGCCAGGGCAGCCAAGCAAGGGCCGCCCCGCAGCGAGGGCTGCGTTCCCCTGCCCGCAGCGCGCAGCGCTGCGAGAGCGGGGGGAAGCGGCGCAGCCGCTCAGGGGGGTGTCCCGAATTCAGCGGTGCAGTTCGCCAGCGCTCTCGGGCTGGTACAGGATGTCCTTCACCCGCACCGTCATCGACTTGCCTCCCGGCCCGGGCCAGGCCAGTTCGTCGTCCACTGCCAAGCCCAGCAGGGCGCTGCCCACGGGCGCGAAGATCGAGATACGGTCCGCAGTGCCATCCGCGTCGCGCGGGTAGACAAGCGTCAGGCAGAACTCCTTGCCCGTCTCCAAGATGGAGAACTGCACGGTGGAGTTCATGGTCACCACGTTGGGCGGGATCTCCTCGGGCGGCACCACGTCCGCCCGGTCGAGCTCTGCCTGTAGATCCGCCTTGCCTGGGAAGACACTGGCCGGAATCGCGGCCAGCAGGGCCTCGATGCGGTCAACGTCGAGCGACGACAGGATGATCTGGGGCTTGCGCGCCATGGCAGTACCTCTGGGATGGTTGTGACAAAGCGCGGGACTGTAGTCCATCGAGAATCTCGCACTGCCTTGCGCGGGCATTCAATGCTGTGCGATCGTCGTTCAGTCTCCCTTGATATTGCGGGCCTGGATGAGTGCGCCAAACCGGGTGCTGTCGATGGCGGCGCGGGCATGAAAGTCTGCGGGTGACATTGGCGCAGGCACGCCGCCCAGCGCCGTGATGCGTTCTTTCACGGCGGTTGTGGCCAGCACCTTGTTGATCTCGCGGTTCAAGCGCGCCACCACCTCGGGTGGTGTGCCCGCGGGTGCATAAAAGCCAAACCAGGTGTCGGCATCAAAACCCTTGAGGCCCACCTCGTCGAGCGTGGGCACATCGGGGAACAAGGGCGAGCGCTTGGCGCTGCCCACGGCCAGCAGCTTGAGCTTGCCAGCCTTCACATGCTGCAGGCCGATGCCGGGGTCGAACATGAAGTCCACTTGCCCACCCAGCAGGTCCTGCATGGCGGGGGCGGCGCCCCGGTAGGGCACATGCACGGCGAACACGTTGGCCTGGGCCTTGAGCATCTCGGCAGCCAGGTGCGGCGAGCTGCCGTTGCCTGGCGAGCCAAAGCTCAGTTTGCCGGGGTTGGCCTTGAGGTACGCCATGAACTCCTGGATGTTGTTGACGGGCAGCGTGGGCCGGACTTCCAGGAACACCAGCACGCGCGCAGCAGCCGCCACGGGCACCAGGTCCTTGGCGGGGTCGAACGGCATCTTGGGATACAGGTGCGGGTTGACCGACACCATGCCGCCCGAACTCATGAGCAGCGTGTAGCCATCGGCGGGCGATTTGGCCACCGCCTCGCCGCCGATGTTGCCGCCCGCGCCGCCCCGGTTTTCGACCACCACGGGCTGCCCCAGCGCCGTCTGAAGCGGCACGGTCACTGCGCGAGCGATCTGGTCCGCCGCGCCCCCGGGCGGGAAGTTCACGATCACCTTGATGGGTTTGCCGGGCCAAGCCTCGCTCTGGGCATGGGCGGGCAGCTGCAGGCTGAATGCCGTGCCAGCCAGGGCCAGTGCGCCCAGCAGGCGGCGCTTGGAGCGTTGGGGGTAGGAATGCATGCTTGTCTCCGGTTAGGCCCGGGCGTACCGGGTCTTGTGCAATAAACCCAAAAATTGGCGGGTGATGAGCGCTCCGCCGAGGTGCTTTGTCAGGCCACGTCCACCTCGACCAGGATGGCGTGCGGGCTGGCCAGAGCCTCGCGCAGCACCTGGTGCAGCAATGCAGGGTCGCTGACACGCACGGCGTCGCAGCCCTGGCCACGGGCGAGTGCCAGAAAATCAAGGTCCGGCAGGTCTGTGCCCTCGAGCTTGTCGCCTTCCTGAAAGCCGAAGGTGGGCGCGAACTCCTGCAGTGCCGCGTAGCGCCGGTTCTTGAGGATGATGAAGGTGATGGGCAGCTTCAGCTGCGCCGCACTCCACAGTGCCTGGATGGAGTACATCGCCGAGCCGTCGCCCAGCAGGCCGATCACCTTCTTGTCGGGTTTGGCCAGCGCCACCCCCACGGCGGCGGGCATGCCATAGCCCAGGCCGCCGCTGCACATGGTGTAGAAGGTTTCGCTTTGCAGGATGGGCAAATGCGCATGCATGGCGGCGCGCGAGCTGGGGGCTTCTTCCACCACGATGGAGGCCGCATCGCGCACCTCGGCCAGGGTCTGCATCACATAGGGCACGCTCATCAGCGGCCCCGTGGGCTCCACACGAGGGCGTGCGGGGCGCGGTTGTGGCAAGGCGCGTGGCGGTGGTGCAGAGCGCGCCAGCAGGTCCAGCACCCCCAGGCGGATGCCACCCACCGCCGAGGTGCCTTCAGGCGTCCAGGCTGCTGTGCCCGGGTCATCGATCAGTTGCACCAGCTGTGCGCCGGGTGGCACGTGGGGGCCAAAACCTTCCACGTGGTATGTGAAGGCGGCGGCCCCCAGCGCAAAAACGAGGTCGTGCCCAGAGAGCAACGACACGATCTTCTCGCGCATGGCGGGCAGCACGCCCGCAAACAGGCGGTGGTCCTGCGGAAAGCCACAGCGGCCAGACATGGGGGAGATCCACACAGCGGCGTTGTGCCGTTCGGCCAGCGCCACCACCTCGTCCCAGGCGCGGTCGCGGTCCACGGCGGCGCCCACCACCAAGACGGGGCGTTGTGCTGCATCGAGCGCATCGCCAATGGCCTGCAGCATGCGCGGCTCGGGGCGAGATTCGGTGCTCACGGTGCGCGCCTGCAGCGGCTCGCACGGCTTGTCCCAGTCGTCGGCTGGGATGGACACCAGCACCGGCCCACGCGGCTGTTGCATGGCAATGTAGTAGGCGCGGGCGATGGCCAGGGGCACGTCTTCGGCGCGCGCGGGCTCCACGCTCCACTTCACGTAGGGCTTGGGCAGCTCAGTGGCCTGGCCCGAGAACAGGAATGGGTCGAACGGCAGGATGGAGCGCGCCTGCTGCCCGGCCGTGATGACCATGGGCGTGCGGTTCTTGTGCGCCGTGAAGATGTTGCCCATCGCGTGGCCCACACCAGCGGCCGAGTGCAGGTTCACAAACGCCGCGTTATGGGTTGCCTGGGCGTAGCCGTCGGCCATGCCCACCACCACCGATTCCTGCAGGCCCAGGACGTAACGGAAGTCGCTGGGAAAGTTGAGGAACAGTGGCAGCTCGGTGGAGCCCGGGTTGCCAAAGATGGTGTTGATGTGAAAGCCGCGCAGCAGGTCGAGCACGGCCTCGCGCACGGTGGGCAGAGGAGGGTCTTCAGAGAGCATTCCGCCATCTTCGGGGTGTATCGTTCATCCATCAATACAATGAAATGACTAAGCAGTATTAGCTCAATGCATATCAAGGACATCGACCTCAACCTGCTGCGGATGTTTGATGCGGTCTATCGAACACGTAACGTGAGCCGCGCTGCCGACCTGCTGGACCTGACCCAGCCCGCTGCCAGCCAGGCGCTGACGCGGCTGCGCCTGCTCATCAAAGACCCCCTGTTTGTGCGCGCAGGCGGTGGCGTGCAGCCCACCCCCAAGGCCGACCGGCTGGCCGACGCCGTGCGCAGCGCCCTGGGCCTGCTGGAAGAGGCGCTCAACGAATCTGCCCAGTTCGAGCCGCTGCAATCGCGCAAGGTCTTTCGCATCCACATGAGCGACATTGGCGAAGGTCGCTTTCTGCCCGACCTGATGGTGGCGCTGCAGCACCAGGCGCCCGGCGTGCGGCTGGAGACATTGCCCGTGCCGCGCCACGAGATCCCGCAGCGGCTGGACAGCGGCGCCATCGACTTTGCCTTCGGCTTCTTGCCCACCGTGAAGGACACGCAGCGCGTGCAGCTCATTCAGGACCGTTATGTGGTGCTGCTGCGCAAAGGCCATCCCTTCGCCGCCAAGAAGCGCAGCGGCCCCGCCTTGCTCAGCGCCCTTCGGCAGTTGGAGTTTGTGGCTGTGCGTGCCCACTCCGACACCCTGCGCATTCTGGAAATGCAGCAGCTGCAGGACCGCATCCGCCTGACCACCGAACACTTCCTGGTGTTGCCCGCCATCGTGCGCGCCACCGACCTGGCCGTGGTCATGCCCCGCAACGTCGCGCGCACCTTTGCGGCTGACGGTGGCTACACCCTCATCGAACCGGCGCTGCCGCTGCGCGACTTCACTGTGTCATTGCACTGGAGCCGCCGCTTTGAAAGCGACCCCGGTAGCCAGTGGATGCGCGGCCTGATCGAGCAGTTGTTCAAGGAATAGTCATGGCCAAGACAGCGTGCGCGTCGGTGGGCCGCAGGGCAAGCACGCAGCACCAAATGGCTGTATATTTATACAGTCATGCTGCACACCTTCAAGGACAAATCCGACATCCCTGCGCCGCCCGAAGAGGTTCGCATCCCGCTGCAGGCCATCCGTGGCCGGGGCGCGGCCACGGCCCTGGCGCACCGGTTTGCGCGCGACACGCGCGAGGTGGCGGACGACGGTTGGGGCCAGCCGCCTGGGGACGACAACGGGGCAGATGAAACCGCAGCCACTGCTGCCGCTACCCGCGTGCACCTCGAAACCGCACGCAGCGCCATCTGCGCCAATGACTCGCCCGACATCTTCTTTGAACTCTCGGTCAACCCCTACCGGGGCTGCGAACACGGCTGCATCTATTGCTACGCCCGGCCCACGCACAGCTACCTCAACTTCTCGCCAGGGCTGGACTTTGAAACGCAAATTGTGGCCAAGCACAACATCGCCAGCGTGCTGCGGCGCGAGCTGGCCCAGCCGCGTTATGTGCCGCGCCTTTTGAACATCGGCTCTGCCACCGACTGCTACCAGCCCGTGGAGCGCGAGCTGAAGCTCACCCGCAGCCTCATCGAGGTGATGCGTGACGCACGCCACCCGTTTTCGCTCATCACCAAGTCCAGCGGGGTGGAGCGCGACCTGGACCTGCTCGCCCCGCTGGCCGCGCAGCGCCTGGCAGCGGTGTACGTCACCATCACCACGCTCGATGCCACGCTGGCCCGCCGCATGGAACCCCGCGCCGCTGCGCCCCACCGGCGCCTGCGCACCATCCGCGCGCTGGCCGAGGCGGGCGTGCCTGTGGGCGTGAGCGTGGCGCCGCAAATCCCTTTCATTACCGAAGACATGGAGCAGGTGCTGGAGGCTGCGCGCGATGCGGGAGCGAAGAGCGCCTTCTACACCGTGCTGCGCCTGCCGTGGGAGCTGGACACGCTCTTTCGCGAATGGCTGCAGGTGCACTACCCTCAGCGCGCCGCACGCGTGATGGCCCGGGTGCAAGACCTGCACCATCTCAGCGACGCCGAGCGCCGCGCAGGCAAAACCTACAACAGCGACTTCGCCACCCGCATGAAAGGCACCGGCCTGTGGGCTGACCTGGTGCGCCAGCGTTTTGCCACCACCTGCCGCAGGCTAGGCCTGAACCGCGAACGAGTGGAGCTGGACCTGGGCCAGTTCCGCCCCGGGCTGCTGCAAGGGCAAAGCAGCCTGTTCTGACCCGGCTGTGTGGCGCGGTGGGCTGAAAAACTGAATAAAAATGGCCGTTTCCGCGCGACCGTTATGCCTCAATAGCTATCTAAATAATAGCAATTGGTCCAAGCTTCGCAAGCGCTCGCCAGGGGCCCTGCGGGGGCTGGATGCACCGCCCCTCACACCGCCCACAGGCTTTGCACCACCTGCGTATACAGCGGAATGCCCAGCACGATGTTGAGCGGAAACGTCAGCCCCAGCGACAGGCTCACATACAGGGACGGGTCGGCCTCGGGGATGGCATAGCGCACCACCGCAGGCACGGCGATGTACGAGGCACTGGCCGCCAGCACCATCAACAGCACCGCGTCGCCCACGGGCACCGCCAACAGCCAGGCGAGCCCCAGCGCCAGGCTTGCATGGGTGATGGGCCCCAGCACCGCATAGGCCAGCAGCCAGGGCGACTGCCGGCGCACCGCAGGCAGGTTGCGCGCGGTCGACAGGCCCATGTCCAGCAAAAACAGGCACAGCATGCCTTTGAACAGATCGCCCGAAAATGGCTGCATGGCCGCCTTGCCCGCATCGCCCGTCAGCAGGCCGATCAGCATCGCGCCCAGCAGCAGCAATTGCGTGCCATCGGTGAACGACTCGTGCAGTATCTTGCCCACCGACAGGTGGGGCCCCCCCTTGCCATTGTCATGGCCAGGGCCGCCCCGTGTGCCGGTGCCTGCCTCTGTCATCGCCACCACGGCCGGTGTGCTGTTGGGCACGGCAACAGCCTGCTCCTTTTGCCGCAGCGCATTGGCCAGCAGCACCGCCAGGATGATGGCGGGTGACTCCATCAGCGCCATCGCTGCTGCCATGTGGCCACCGTAGGCGATCTGCTGCGACTCCAGGTACTGCGTGGCCGTCACAAACGTCACGGCACTCACCGAGCCATACGTGGCCGCCACTGCCGCCGCATTGAAGCCCGACAGCACCCGCCGCAAGAGCGCATAGCCCACCAGTGGCACCACGATGGCCAGCAGCACCGCCAGCCCCAGGCTGGTGGCCACGCTGGGTGTAAAGCCCGACGCCGCCAGTGCAAAACCGCCTTTCAGACCCAGCGCCATCAACAGGTAGATGGACAAGAACTTCGAGATCGCCGCTGGCATCTCCAGATTGGACCGCACCAGGCCAGCAAACACGCCCAGGGCAAAAAACAGGATCGCCGGATCCAGCAAACTTTGCATCATTCAACTCCTTGGTCGCCAATGCTATGCAGTGGAGGGTGCAAAGTAAAATCGATTTGAATC
>NZ_QAIH01000166.1 GCF_003060895.1 Acidovorax sp. HMWF029
GTCGGGAACCAGCAGGCAGGCGGGCAGGCCCATCTCTTCCTGCTTGAGGGCCACTTCGGCCGCCTTCTGCGTCAGGATGTCGGCCACGCCGGGGTCGAGAGCAGGACCCGCCGTGTTGCCCAGGGCCTGCACCAGCAGGCGCTCCAGGCCGGGCTCGATGGCAATGACGTTGAGTTCGCGCGTTGGGCCGTAGATCTGCTGGACGATGGCGGGCGACAGGGCAATGCGCACGCGGCGGGCCAGCTCAACCGGGTCGGACACGCTGCCCGCATGCTCGGCCAGCGTCTCGATGATGGTGCGGATATCGCGGATGTGCACAGACTCTTCCAGCAGCAGCTGGAGGACCTTCTGGAACGTTGCGATGGAGACCATTTTCGGGACCACTTCTTCGATGAGCTTGGGAGCCAGCTTGGCCACGTGTTCCACCAGTTGCTGCGTTTCCGTGCGACTGAGGAGCTTGGCTGCCTGCACTTGCATCAAGTGTGACAAATGGGTGGCCATCACGGTTTCGGAATCAACGACGGTAAAACCCGCCATTTGTGCGGCTTCCTTTTGCCGGTCGTCGATCCAGTGTGCTGGCAGGCCAAACGCGGGGTCGGTGGTGGGCGTGCCGATCAGGGGCGTGGTGATGCCTCCCGGGTTGATTGCGAGGAACATGCCGGGGAACGCCTCGCCTTCGCCCACCACCACGCCACGCAGCGTGATGCGGTAGCCGCTGGGCTTGAGTTCGAGGTTGTCGCGCACATGCACGGCAGGGGGCAGAAAGCCCACCTCTTGCGCAAACTTGCGGCGCACGCCCTTGATGCGGGTGAGCAGGTCGCCCTGGCGGCTCTTGTCCACCAGGCTGATCAGGCGGTAGCCCAGCTCCAGGCCCAGCAGGTCCACGGGCTGCAGGTCGTCCCAGGTGGCTTCTCCATCGCCCACCGGCGCGGGCGGTGCCTCAACTTCGGGCGGCACTTTCTGGCGTTCGTGCAGCACCCAGGCGGCGTAGCACAGAAGGCCCCCCATGATCAGGAACACCAGGTGGGGCATGCCTGGGATCACGCCCAGCAACAGCAGAATGCCGCCGGTCACGCCCAGCACGCGGGGCGACATGAACAGCTGCTGAACGATCTGGCGGCCCATGTCGTGGTCCTTGCCAACGCGCGAGATCACCATGGCGGCGGCCACCGAGATCAAGAGCCCGGGGATCTGAGCGACCAGCGCATCACCGATGGCCAACAGGATGTAGGTGTCGGCCGCCTGTTTGGCCGAAAGGTTGTGCTGCAAAACCCCGATGGCAAAGCCACCGATGATGTTGATGAACAGAATCAGAATGCCCGCGATCGCGTCGCCGCGCACGAACTTGGAGGCACCGTCCATGGACCCGAAGAAGTTGGCTTCTTCGGCCACCTCGGCGCGGCGGCGCTTGGCTTCCTTCTCGTCGATCAGGCCGGCGTTCAGGTCGGCATCCACAGCCATCTGCTTGCCCGGCATGGCATCCAGCGTAAAGCGGGCCGACACCTCGGCAATGCGCTCGGCGCCCTTGGTGATCACCACAAAGTTGATCACCACCAGGATGGCGAACACGATCAGGCCCACGGCAAAGTTGCCGCCGATCAGGAAGTGACCAAAGGCCTCGATCACTGCACCTGCAGCGCCTGGGCCCGTGTGGCCTTCGAGCAGCACCACGCGGGTGGAGGCCACGTTTAGCGACAGGCGCATGAGGGTGGTCAGCAGCAGTACCGACGGGAACGCCGCGAAATCCAGCGGGCGCAGCATGTAGGCTGCGACCATCATCACCATCAGCGCCACGGCGATGTTGAGGGTGAAGAATGCGTCCAGCATCCAGGGCGGGATGGGCAGCACCATGAGCGCCAGGATGGCCACCACCAGCAACGGGGCCGAAAGCCCCTGGAGGGCGCTGGCGTTGGAGCCCGCCCATTGCTGCAAAGACTTTACGGAGGTGTTCATATGGCAGCACCTTGCACGGGAGTGCGGTTCAGCGGATCGAGCTCAGGTGGCACATAGGGCTCCACCAGGCTGTCGGGCATGCGGCCTTCGCCGCGCAGCGCGGCCTTGAGGCGGTACACATAGGCCAGCACCTGAGCCACGGCGGTGTAGAGTGTGGCGGGAATGGCTTGATCCAATTCGGCATGTGCATAAAGCGCGCGGGCCAGCATGGGCGACTGCAGTACGGGCACGTTGTGCTCGCGGGCCACGTCGCGGATCTTCATGGCGATGAGGTCGGTGCCGCGCGATATGACCTGGGGTGCGCTCATGGTCTTGTCGTCGTACTTCAGCGCCACTGCATAGTGGGTGGGGTTCATGACAACAAAGTCGGCTTTGGGCACGGCGGCGACGCTGGCTCGGTCGGCAATCTCCCGCTGCTTCTGGCGGATGCGGCCCTTGGTATGCGGGTCGCCGTCGGATTCCTTGTGTTCCTGCTTGACCTCTTCGTGCGACATCTTCAGTCGGTCCTTGAAGAAGAAAGCCTGCAGGGGCACATCCACCAGCGCGGCCAGGAACACGACCAGCAGCAAGAGGCTCATGCCGGAGGTCAGCCAGTCGGCTACCTGTCGCAGGGCCAGGGGCGAGGGTTGCAGCACCAGCATGGCCACGGCCTCGATACTGTTGCCGATGAACTTCCAGGCCACCCAGGTAAGGATCGCGCTCATGAGCACCATCTTGGCCACGTTGGCCATCTGCTGTTTGGAGAACAGGTTGGTCAGGCCCGATATGGGGTTCAGGCGGTTGAACTGGGGGGCGATGGGTTTGGTGCTGAAGATCCAGCCTCCCGCGCCGATGGCGCTCAGGAGTGCGGCGGCACTGGTCAGGAGTGCGAATGCCAGGCTGGCCACCGTACCCACAAGCACCATGTCCTGCAGTCGCTGGAGCATGGTGCCCGGCGCCATGACGGTGGCGGAATCAAAGGCCAACTGCTGGCTCATGGCCTTTTGCAGGTGGTCCATGAGCGCGGGCGTGAGCAGCAGCATGCAGGCCGCGCCTGCTCCCAGGATGGCCAGATGCGACAGGTCGCGCGAGCGTGCCCCTTGGCCGTCTTCGCGCGCTTTTTGCAGCTTGCGCTCTGACGCAGGGAGGCTTTTTTCTTGGCTGGATTCCATGGTGGCATGACGGCGCTGGTGTCATGCCATTGTCGTGAGCACCCCGGAAATCTAAAGCTGGATAAGGGGGCTGCGGCCCCCTCTTTTCCATGCTGCCGCCGGCGATTTCAGCGGTGCACTCGCTTCCCTAAGGGGGAGCTCAAACAGGGAGTGCCTAAGCAAAAACAATAGCTGAAAGCGCTTGATGGGCGCGCGCAAACAGCCTTTTTTCTATCGGAATCAAGCGGGTAGCCCGCAGGCGGTTAGAACCCGAGGCTGGCCAGCAGGTCGTCCACTTGGGATTGGTCGGTGACCACGTCGGGCGTGTTCTCTGGGTCCACCACGGGGCCTTGCAGGTGGACAGGCTTTGCCTCGACCGCAGCCACTTGGGCGTTGGGTGGCGCGGTCTGGATGAGCAACTGCACCAGCTGTTCTTCGATGGTGGCAGCCAGATTAACCACCCGCGCAATCACCTGACCAGTGAGGTCGTGGAAATCCTGCGCCATCATGATTTCTGTGAGGTGGGTATCGGCTTCCTTGGTGACGCGCTCCACGTCGGTCAGGAAGTTGAAGATCTCGCCCTTGGCCACGGCTGCCACTGGGTCTGCCACCAGCGAGTTGACCACCCTGCGGGTTTCTGCCGCGATGAAGTCGTGCTGCGCCTTGGCCTGTTCCACCCGGCTGAGTACTTTTTCAGCGGCCTCGCCAGTCAAGCGGGCAATGTAGGACAGGCGACTCTGCGCATCAGGCAACTCGCCCATGGAGCCACGCAGCTTGTCGGCGAAGCCGAGTTCGTTGAGCGAGTCGTGCAGCTGGCGGGTCAGGAGGCCGATTTTGTTGTGTACATCGGCAGGCTGGCTGTGGTCCGGTGTGGCATCCATGGTGTCATAACCCCATCTTCTTCAGAATCAAGGTCACCTTCTCTTCGAGTGTTGCCTTGGTAAAGGGTTTGACGATGTAGCCTGCAGCGCCCCCCTGGGCGGCGGCTACGATGTCTTCCTTGCGGGCCTCGGCGGTCACCATCAGCACGGGCAGGTGTTTGAGTTTGTCGTCCTTCTTGATCTCGGCCAGCAACTGGAACCCGTTCATGTTGGGCATGTTGATGTCGGTCACCACGAAGTCGAACTTGCCGTTGCGCAGCTTGTTGAGGGCTGCCACGCCATCCTCCGCCTCGTCCGCGTCCGAGAACCCGCTTTCCTTGAGCAGGTTGCGCACGATGCGTCGCATGGTGGAGAAATCGTCAACGATCAGAAAACGAAGGGCTGTGGTCACTTGGGACCCTTTCGGTCGAGAATTACTGTAGGCATTGTCATGGGTGGCAGGTCAGGTGACAAGTCGTAACTGTTACCTGCTTGGGGGGGGATTTTCCCGCTTTTCATTCAGCAGTTCTGTGGAAGTGATTTCGGGGATCCCTTTGCCCATGAGACGTTCTTCGGCTTCGCGGGTCAACACCGTGATGGTGATGCGCCGGTTGGCAGGTGCACGCGGGTTGCTTGGCTCCAACAGATCGCTGGCTGCCAAGCCCACCACACGGCCCAGTTTAGCGTCTGGCATGCCCGCCGAGACGAGTTCGCGCCGCGTGGCGTTGGCGCGGTCGGCCGACAGTTCCCAGTTGCTATAGCCACGCTCGCTGTTGCCGTAGGGCACGGCGTCGGTGTGGCCTGCCAAGCTGATGCGGTTTTCGACGCCGTTCAGCGCGGAGCCTATTTCGCGCAGGATGTCACGCATGTAGGGTTTTACCAACGCACTGCCGCTGTCGAACATGGGGCGGTTCTGGTCGTCCACAATCTGGATCTGCAGGCCGTCGGGCGTGATGTCGATGCGGATCTGCGACTTGTATTCGTTCAGACGCGGGTTTTCGGTGATGAGTGCATCGATCTTGGCTTCCAGCGCCTTGATGCGGTCCCGGTCCTGCTTGGCACGCTCGGCCCTGGCTGCGTCGATGCTCATGCGACGCTGTTTGGCCTCTTCCTCCTCCGAGCGCCGCACCTGGCCATGCACCTTCGATAGATCGTTGCCTCCGCCGGGGATGAGGCTGGAGCTGTTTCCCGCGCCATCGCCACCGCTCATCGCCACTTTGAGGGGCGACGAGAAATACGCGGCAATCCCCTGCAGCTCACCCTTGGCCGTGGAGCCCAGCAGCCACATGAGCAGGAAGAACGCCATCATCGCCGTCACGAAGTCGGCATAGGCGATTTTCCAGGCGCCGCCATGGGCTGCATGACCGCCTTTCTTGATGCGCTTGATGATGATGGGCTGGAGTTTTTTTTCTGCCATGGCGCTCGGGGATCAGGTGGGGTGCTTGCGGCTCCTGGTCACTGCGGAAACAACTATTTCTTGCCCTTCACATGCCCTTCAAGCTCGGAAAAGCTGGGGCGCACATCGGAGAAGAGGACTTTGCGGCCAAACTCAATGGCGGTGGCAGGGTTGTAGCCCTGCATGCTGGCCAGCAGGGTGGCCTTGATGCACAGCAATTCCTTGGCCGCGTCTTCGGTCTTTTGTTCGACCAGGCCACCGAGGGGTTCCACCACACCATAGGCCAGCAAAATGCCCAGGAACGTGCCCACCAGTGCCGAGCCGATCATGCCGCCCAGCACCGCAGGCGGCTGGCCTACCGAGCCCATGGTGTTCACAACCCCCAGCACAGCGGCCACGATGCCGAAGGCGGGCAGGGCGCCTGCCAGGCGGGCCAGCGCAGCCACGGGGGCATGGGCTTCCTGGTGGTGGGTGTCGATTTCGCTGTCCATCAGCGCTTCGATCTCATGGGAGTTGAGGTTACCCGACACCATCATGCGCAGGTAGTCGGTGGTGAACTCGATCACGTGGTGGTCGCTGCCCACCGTGGGGTATTTCTTGAAGATCTCGGACTCGTGGGGCGTCTCGACATCCTTTTCGATCGCCATCAGACCTTCCTTGCGCGCCTTTTGCAAGATGTCATAAAGCATGGCCATCAGCTCCATGTAACGGGCTTTGGTGTATTTGGAGCCCTTGAGTGCCATGGGCAGCGCAGCCATGGTGGCCTTGATCACCTTGGGTTGGTTGTTCACCACAAAGGCGCCCAGAGCGCCCCCCAGGATGGTGATGGTCTCGAAGGGCAGGGCCTTCAGGATCACCTGAATGTTCCCGCCGTGCATGATGTACACGCCGAAGATGCAGCCTAGGCAGACAACGTAACCAATGATGACGAACATGCTTTAGACGTGTTTGGGCGGTAACAGGAGCAAGAACAGCAGTGCTTGTTCCGGGACCGCAGTCGCGGGTGGACCGAAGGTTACTGCAAATGTATCGGATTGAAAGGTATGGAATGCACTCAAGAGCGTCATCAACACGGTGCTTCTTCGGGAAATGGCACGTTCGCCACACCCAGCCTTGGCTGTGCCTATTGCCAAAAAAGTGCCTCTACCGCCTGGTGGCTAAGCATATGTCGCTATACAAAATGTAGCTTCTTAGAAATGGCGATGGCGCCACACACCGTTGCTCGGCGTCAATCGCTGCATTTGACCCGTTTTTCTACAGCCACTGGGCCTTTTGACGTTGCAGGGGCTGGACTATGCTGCGGGCATGAAAGCCGTACTGCTCGCGGGGGGCCTGGGCACCCGCATCTCGGAAGAGTCGCACCTGCGTCCCAAGCCCATGATCGAGATCGGTGGGCGGCCCATCCTTTGGCACATCATGAAGATGTATGCCGCCCATGGCGTCAACGACTTCATCATCTGCCTGGGCTACCGGGGTTACGTGATCAAGGAGTATTTCGCCAATTACTTCCTGCACATGTCGGATGTGACCTTTGACATGGCCAACAACCGCATGGAAGTGCACCACCGCCACGCTGAACCCTGGCGCGTGACCCTGGTGGACACCGGGGAAAGCACCATGACGGGCGGCCGCCTGCGCCGGGTGCAGGAATACCTGCCGGAGGGCGAGCCCTTTTGCTTTACCTATGGCGACGGCGTGGCCGACCTGGACATGACGGCCCAGTTCGCCTTCCACCGCGCTCACGGCCGCCAGGCCACAGTCACCGCCGTGCAGCCGCCGGGCCGCTACGGCGCCCTGGTGCGTGACGGCGACACGGTGGCCGGGTTCGAGGAAAAACCGCGGGGCGATGGCGGCTGGATCAACGGCGGCTTTTTTGTGCTGCAGCCCGAGGTGATCGATCTGATCGACGGCGATGCCACCAGCTGGGAGCTGGAGCCCATGGCCCGTCTGGCCACGAGCGACCAGTTGCGCGCCTTTGAACACACGGGCTTTTGGCAGCCGATGGACACGCTGCGCGAGAAAAACCTGCTCGAAGACCTGTGGCAATCGGGCCGCGCGCCCTGGAAATGCTGGTGAACCACGATGCGTCCTGATCCCGACTTCTGGCGCGGCAAGCGCGTGTTGCTCACCGGCCACACTGGCTTCAAGGGTGCGTGGCTCGCCCTGTGGCTGCAGCGCCTGGGCGCCCAGGTGACCGGCGTGGCGCTGCCGCCCGCCACCGAGCCCAACCTGTTCACCCTGGCGCAGCTAGGGCAGGCCGCACCGGGCATGGAGAGCCACTTTTGCGACATCCGCAGTGCCCAGGCCCTGGCCATGCGCGTGCGCGCCGCCCTGCCCGAGGTGGTGCTGCACCTGGCCGCGCAAGCGCTGGTGCGGCCTGGCTATGCAGCGCCGCTGGACACATTTGCCACCAACGTCATGGGCACGGCGCACTTGCTCGATGCCCTACGCGGGCTGGCTGGCGTGCGCGTGGCCGTGGTCGTTACCACCGACAAGGTTTACCGCAACCGCGAATGGGCCTACCCCTACCGCGAGGACGACCCCTTGGGCGGGCACGACCCCTATAGCGCCAGCAAGGCGGCTGCAGAACTCGTCACCGCCAGCTACCGCGATGCCTTCCTGGCCGCGCAGGGTGTGGCCGTGGCCACCGCCCGCGCGGGCAATGTGATTGGCGGCGGAGACTGGGCGCAAGACCGGCTGCTGCCCGACGCCGTGCGCGCCTGGGAAAAGGGCGCCACCCTGCACATCCGCAGCCCCCAGGCCACGCGCCCCTGGCAGCATGTGCTGGAGCCGCTCGCCGCCTACCTGCGCCTGGCCCAGCGTCTATGGGAATCGCCCACGCTGGCCGGTGCCTACAACTTTGGCCCGCTTCCGCACGAGGCGGCCTCGGTTAAAAATGTGATCGAATTGGCCTCTGCCGCCTATCCAGAAAGTGCTACAAGCTATGAAAATAATAGCGATGGCCCACACGAAGCCGGCTGGCTGGCGCTGGAAACCGCCCACGCCCGCCAAGTGCTGGGCGTGGCCCCGCACTGGTCCCTGAGCACGGCCGTGGCCCGCACCATGAACTGGTACCGCCAGCAACACGGCGGCGCCGATGCCCGCGCGCTGTGCTTGGCCGACATCGACGCCTGGGAGGCCCGCCCATGAGTCGCCTGGCCCTGGCGCCGCTCCCGCTGGCGGGGCTCTTTCGCGTGCAACGCCAGCCACTGGTGGATGAGCGCGGCTTTTTTGCGCGCCTGTTCTGCGCCAATGAACTGGCGGGCGCGGGCTGGACGGCGCCCATCGCCCAGATCAACCACAGCTACACCGCGCTCCACGGCACCGTGCGCGGCATGCACTACCAAAAGCCGCCACACTCCGAGATGAAGCTCGTGAGCTGCCTGCGTGGCGAGGTCTGGGACGTGGCCGTGGACCTGCGCCACGGATCGCCCACCTTTTTGCACTGGCATGCCGAGCGCCTCTCGGCCGACAACGGCCACGCGCTGCTCATCCCCCCTGGTTTTGCCCACGGCTTCCAGGCGCTGACCGACCATGCCGAGCTGCTGTATTGCCACTCAGCCGCCCATGCACCCGGGGCCGAAGCGGGTTTGCACCCGGCAGACCCGCGCCTGGCCATCGCCTGGCCGCTGCCGGTGGGCCCCCTGTCGCCCCGCGACGCGGGCCAGCCCGGGATGAGCGAAGAATTCGAAGGAGTGCGCCTGTGAAGTGCCGACACTGCGGCAGCCCGCTGCAACTGCCGTTCCTGGACCTGGGCAGCGCGCCCCCGTCCAACGCCTACCTGGCCGAGGCCGCCCTGCGCGCGCCCGAAACCTGGTTCCCGCTGCGGCTCTTGGTCTGCGAAACCTGCTGGCTGGTGCAGACCGAAGACCACGCCGGGCGCGAGGCGCTGTTCACCGACGACTACGCCTACTTCAGCTCGTTCTCGTCCTCCTGGCTCGCCCATGCCCAGGCCTATGTCGAGGCGATGCGCGAGCGCCTGGGCCTGACCGCCGCCTGCCGCGTGGTCGAGGTCGCGTCCAACGACGGCTACCTGCTGCAATACGTGCAGGCGGCTGGCATCCCCTGCTATGGTGTGGAGCCCACCGCCAGCACCGCAGCGGCGGCCCGCGCCAAGGGCATTGAGGTGGTGGAGCGCTTCTTTGGCGTGGCCCTTGCCGACGAGCTGGCCCAGGCGGGCCGCCAGGCCGACCTGATCGCCGCCAACAATGTGCTGGCCCATGTGCCCGACATCAACGACTTTGTGAGCGGCTTCACGCGGCTGCTCAAGCCGCACGGCGTGGCCACGTTCGAGTTTCCGCACCTGCTGCGCATGGTGGAGGGCTGCCAGTTCGACACGGCGTACCACGAGCACTACTCTTATTTGTCGCTCACGGCGGTGCAGCGCATCTTTGCGGCCAATGGTCTGGTGGTGATCGATGTGCAAGAGCTGCCCACGCATGGCGGCAGCCTGCGCGTGTTTGCTGCCCGTGCCGACGCTCCCGGCCACCCTCAGGCCACGACCGAAGGCGCCGCCCGTGTGCAGCAACTCCTGTCCACCGAGGCGGCGGCGGGCATGCTGGGGGCTGGTTTTTACAGCGATTTTCAAGCCCAGGCCATACGGGTCAAGCGCGAGCTGCTCACTTTTTTATTGCAATGCCAGGCCGACGGCACCACCGTGGGCGCCTACGGCGCGGCCGCCAAGGGCAACACCCTGCTCAACTTTGCGGGCGTGCGGCCAGACCTGCTGCCCTATGTGGTGGACAAGAACCCGGCCAAACAAGGCCAGTACCTGCCCGGCAGCCGCATCCCGGTGGTGAGCGAGGCGCACCTGCGTGCCCACCAGCCGCAGCGCATCCTGATCCTGCCGTGGAACCTGCGGCACGAAGTCAGCGCCCAGCTCAGCGACATCCGTGATTGGGGAGGGCGGTTCGTCACCGCCGTTCCCCGCCTGGACGTTTGGTAGCCGTCCATCCGTCGCCACCCCAATTTCCATCAGACACCCACGAAGGAGACCACCATGATCCCAATGTTCAAACCCTTGATCGAGCAAGAAGAAATCGATGCCAGCCGCGAATCGCTGGAGCTGGGCTGGCTCGGCATGGGCAGCTACGTGTCCGGCTTTGAAAAGAAGGTCAAGGAGATCCTGCAGGCGCCCGACAGGCATGTGGCGGCGGTCAGCACCGGCACTGCGGGCCTGCACATCGCGCTGCTGCTCGCGGGCGTGGGGCCAGGCGACGAGGTGATCGTGTCGGCCTTCAATTGCTCGGCCGACTACCAGGCCATCACCTGGGTGGGGGCCGACATCGTGTTCTGCGACTGCGCTGACGACACTCTGGAGCTGGATCTTGCCAAGGCCGAGTCCCTGGTGGGGCCGCGCACCAAGGCCATCATCGTGATGGACTACGACTGCATCATCAGCGACCACGACGCCATTGCCGCCTTTGCCGAGCGCCACAAGCTGCGCGTGATTCACGACGCCGCGCACTCGTTTGGCTCCAGCTACAAGGGGCGGATGGTGGGCAGCTTCTCGGACATCTGCGTGTTCAGCCACGACCCGGTCAAGACCGTGACCTGCCTGGATGGCGGCACTGTCGTTGTGCGCACTGAAGAGGAGTTGCGCCGTGTGCATGAGCTGCGTCTGCTGGGCATGCAGCAGCCTGCCGAGGTGATGTACCAGAACAAGCGCGCCTGGACTTTCGACGTCGAACGCGTTGGCTTTCGCTACCACATGCTCAACATGCACGCCGCGATCGGGCTGGCGCAGCTGGGCAAACTGGATGTGATCAAGTCGAGCCGCCAGGCGGCATCGCGCCGGTACAACGAGAAGCTGCAAGGCATTGCTCAGGTTCGCACGCCCCCCACGGACTTTGCGGACGTCAACCCGTTCCTGTACTACATTCGGGTGCCCGCAGAGCACCGTGATGCGCTGCGCGACTTTTTGAAGGCCAACGGCGTGGACACGGGCATCCACTGGCAGCCAGGGCACTGGTTCTCGCTGTGGAAGGACTGCCGGGCCGGAGACCTGTCCGTGACCGATGCTGTGGGCAAGGGCATTCTTTCGCTGCCGTTGCATTCGCGCATGCCGCTGGAAAACGTGGACACCGTGGCT
The DNA here is from genome assembly GCF_003060895.1 of Acidovorax sp. HMWF029. Lineage (GTDB taxonomy): Bacteria > Pseudomonadota > Gammaproteobacteria > Burkholderiales > Burkholderiaceae_C > Acidovorax. The sequence continues at coordinate 11,431 of NZ_QAIH01000166.1, forward strand.
GAGCAGGTGCGCCGCTACTTTGCCCAGGTGTGAAGAGGTTGCCATGACTTCGCCAACGCCTGGACAGCAGCTTCTGGCTGCCATCAAGCAGACGGCCCGTGCGGGCGAGACCGGGTTGGTGCTGCCCGTGGGGCGGCCGCTCGCGGCGGTGGTCCGGCCGATCGCCACCGTTCCCGGCCATATCGATGCCGTCGATGCGCAGCTGCTGACCGACTGGCGCAACCGCCACGTCAAATCCTTCCTGACCGAATTCGTCTCGACCCCTGAGCGCACTGCAGCCTGGCTGGCAGGCGCGGTGCACCAGAACCCGGGCAAGATGCTGTTCATGGTGGAAACGCTGGACGGCGAGCGCGTGGGGCACGTGGGGCTCGGCTTTATCGACTGGCAGCGCGGCTATGGCGAGGCGGATGCCATCGTCAGCGGCGGGGCTTCCCCTCCGGGTCTGATGAAGGCGTCGTTGCTGGTGCTGATGCGCTGGGCGCGCGACGCGCTCGGGCTGCAGACGCTGGCCGTGCGGGTGCGGTCCGACAACCCGGCGGTGGAGTTTTACCGCAAGGTGGGTTTTCAGGAGTTTCAGCGGGTGCCGATTGTGGCCAGCACCGTCCCTGGCGGGGTGGACTGGACGGAGGATCCGCAGGCCGTCGATGCACCGGCCAGCCTGGTATACATGCAATTGCATTTGCCCCGGGCCTGAGCTGGCCGAGGGCGCTGGGAAGGGTAGGAGGCTCTGCATGGAAATCTTGCGAATGGACCGCGCTCGGTTGCTGCGCTACGTGGTGCAGCAGCTGCGCCATACGCTGCCCGACGACTTCGATCCCCAAGCGGACATTGACGCACACCTGGACGAAGCGCTGGCTCGCCTGCGCGGCTGCATCAATGCCGTGCGGCCTTGGCGGCAGGACTGCTTTGACCCGCTGCATTCCACGCAGTACTGCAGCTTTCTCTATTTTCTGGCCAACACCATCTGGCGCCGCACGGCCAGCACCGACACCCCCACGCGCCTGTTTTTGCTGAATAAGGCCTTGAATGGCATCGATCTCTTCTACGAAATCGAGATGCCGCCGGTGTTCTTCATCGGACATTCCGTCGGCATCGTCTTCGCCAAGGCCACCTATGGTAATTTTCTGGTGATCTACCAGAACTCCACCGTCGGCAAGAACCACGGCGTGGCCCCGGTGCTGGGAGATGGGGTCATCATGTACCCGGGCACCGCCATCATCGGGCGGTGCCAGGTGGGCGATGGCACGGTGCTGGCGCAGGGAGCCAGCTTGGTCAATACGGACTCACCGGGGCATTGCACCGTGTACCGTGGCGACGCTGGCCGGGCGGTGTTCAAGCCCACCCGGCACAACGCCCTGCACGACATCTTCCGTCTCTGACTCTCTGACTCTCTGACTCTCTGATCTTTGCGTCAGGCGCCTTCAAGGCCCAATCCCATGGCCTGCGTTGCATACTGAAGGTAAGTGACCGCGAACTCGGTGTGCCCATGCGCATGCTCCACTTCGGCAAGGCATGCAAGGGCGACGGGATCGTGTGGCAAGGCGTTGAGCACTTTCTCTGCCAGCTCGGTCACTGCCACCCAGTGGCGGTCTGTGATCCGGGGGGCTGATTCGCCCGGCGGTCGGGGCGGGGCGGCCGACCGTGCTTTTTCTACCAGGTTCTGCAGGCTTTGGTGCGCCGCTTGCAGGCTGATCCGCTGGCCGGGTTTCAATCCGACGCCCGGGACCGGGGGCTGTTCCCACTCTTGCGGGAACTGGGATATCCATTCCTGGATGGCCTGCTCCTGCGCTTGCGGATCAGAGGGATGCTCCGCCTGCGCCAGCCACTTCAACCACATGACCCGCAGGCCTTCGCCGAAGTGCCGACAGTAAAGGTCTTCACGCATGAGCGCCGAGTTCTCCACCTCGCTGCGCAGGCTCAGCCGGAGCGCATTGAGTGCCTGGGCATCCGCTGCTAGGCCCGACGCGATGCGCACGTAATCGTCAGGCCCTTCTGCCAGCCACTCTGTGCGCCCCAGGTAGTTGAGCATGCCCACCCCCATGCGGCTTTTGAAACTATCGCCCATCATCGAGACGATGGGCACCGCCATCCACAGCACATCGAATGTGGTGGTGCCGCCGGTCAGTGGGAATGGGTCCAGCGCGATATCGATGCGGTGGTAGGTCAGGTACTGGTTGTCCTGGTTGAGCGGCACCAGATCCAGCCGCGAAGGCGGGAGTCCCAGGCCCTCGCAACGATCGCGGTAGGCCTGTGCAAACTCGGGTTTGTCGAAGTTTTTTCCCTCGATCAGCAGCCGCGAATGGGGCACGGCGGCCAGAACCCGCCCCCACAGCGCCAGCACCTCATCGGTCAGTTTGCCCAGGTTGTTGCAGGAGCCGAAGGTAATGAACCCGTTGTCCATCACTGGCGAGGGGCGCACCTGGTAGCGGGGCTGGTAACGCCACAGGGGGTTGCGGCTCATGGGGCGGTAACAGGCAAACAGCGTGGGCAGTCGGTACAACTGCTCTGTGTATTGGTCGTCGGCGTCCGGGGGGTCGGTGATCTCGTCTGTGAACTTGTAGTCCACGGCTTGCAGGCCAGTCGTTGCCGGGAAGCCCAGCCAGGACACCTGCAGCGGCACAGGCTTGTGCGCGAGGATGAGCAGGCCGTTGTTGCCCGTGTGGCCTGCCAAGTCCACCAGAATGTCGATGTTCTGGGCGCGGATGGCCTCCGCCTGTTCCTGGGGGCTGAAGCCTGCCAGGCGCACGAAGTGGTCAACATGGCACTCCACCCGCTCGGTGACATGGTCGCCCTTGGGGAACAGGTAGAACGCATACACCTCGAACTGCCGCCGGTCCAGCTGCGCCAGCAGCCCCTCGACCGAGTACATGACGGCATGCATGCGGAAGTCTGGCGACAGAAACCCAATCTTCAAGCGGCGCCAGGGCGCGCCGCGGTGGCTCTCAAAGCTGGGCCAATGGGGGCGCAGCGGGGGCTCAAACACCTTGCCAAACTGACGGGCGGCCTCAGACAGCTGCGTAGCGCTTACCTGCGGGTCCGCCAGCATGAACAGCAGCCTGTTGGTGTAGTTGCCAGGGTCGTTCGGGTTGAGCGCAATAGCCCGCTCGCAATCTTGCACCGCCTCGCGCACCTGGCCCAGCTCTCGGCGGTGAATGGCGCTTTGCATCAACGCACCGACCGTCAGTGGCACGGAGTCAGACAGCGCGAGTGCCTTTTGGCTGGCATCAAATCCCTTGCTGTGCAAGTTGATCAGATAGCAACACTCGGCCAGCTTGATCCAGGTGACGGCTTGCTGGGGGCGCAGTTCGCAGACTTTCTCAAGGTGCGGAAGCGCGTCGTAGTTGCGTGCTTGCTCAATCAAGACATTGGCGTAGTTGATGAGCAGCTCGGCATCTCCGGGCCAGTACGCATAGGCTTGCCGGTAGGCCTTGAGGGCCTCGTCAAATGCACGCTGCTTGTGGAGCGAGAAGCCCAACAGCCGGTGTGCACCGAGGTGGCGGCCATTTTTGCGCAGAATTTGGCGGCACAGCCGCGTCAGCAAGGGCCAGTCTGCAGCGGAGAGTGCCGCATGGAGGCGGGGATCGTCCTGGGCGGTGTGTTTGGATTGCACGTGACTGCCGATCTACAAGCTAAGGAGCGGGGGGCGCTGCACAGTGTGCCATGTGAAAAAGGGGCCTGATGGGGCCCCTTGTGTTGCGTTGCTGGTCCACTGCGCAGCATGCGGGCCGGGTCTATCACTTGAGCAGCGACAGCACGCCCTGCGGGATCTGGTTAGCCTGGGCCACCATGGCCGTGCCGGCTTGCTGCAGGATCTGGGCGCGCGAGAGGTTGGCGGTTTCAGCCGCAAAGTCGGCGTCCTGGATGCGCGAGCGCGATGCGGACAGGTTTTCGGACGTGATCTGCAGGCTGGCAATGCTGGTCTCAAAGCGCGATTGCAGAGCACCGAGTTTGGCGCGTTCGCCGTTGATGAAGGCCAGGGCCGAATCCACCGTCTTGAGCGCGTTGGTAGCGTTGCTGAAGGTGGTCACATCCAGATTGGCCACCGCTTGCAGTGCAGAGCCGCCGTCATCCAGCTGGGTTGCATTGGTAGAGTCCACCGCGAACGACTTTTCCGAGTCCAGGACGATGTAGCCGCCTGTATTCACCATTTCCGCAACCGTGTTGGTACCGAGCGTCCGTGCCGTACCGTTGGAGGCTCCCGCAGCATCGTAGCCGGTGATCGTCACATCGGCGGCGTTTTGGATGGCGGTGTCACCGATGACGATGTCATTGCCGGTGGCATTGGTCAGGATGATTTGTGTACTGTCTGGGCTCAGCGAAGCATTGATGCCCGTCTTGGCAGCCTGGTCGTTGATGGCAGACACCGCTGCCGACAGGCGGTCGGTGCCCGTGGCGGAGGTCAACGTGAACGACACGGCCACAGCGGCGCCAGACCCGGCATTGTCGCCCTGCAAAGTCAACGAATAGGAACCGGCGGCAGACATACCGCTCAACCGCACTTCGGTGCGGGCCGTCGCCGTCACACCCGTGGTGGCCTTCATACCATTGATCTGGTCGGCTGTTGCCTTGGCCGTAGCGTTCGAGCCCGCTGCAATGCTGTTGGTGCCCAGGTAGCCGCTGATGGCAATGGTGCCGGCCGCTACGCCATTGGAGGTCGCGCCCGCTGCCACAGTGGCCTGCGCACCAACGCCCGAGCCGTTCGATGCCACGTTCTGGTTGTTGCCATACACCGTGGTGCGCAGGTTGGCTGTTGCCGCCACGATGGTCTGGTTGGCATTGGCGCCCACCTGGAACTGCTGCGTACCAAAGGTACCGTCCAGCAATTTTTGGCCGTTGAATTCGGTCGTTTGCGAAATTCGGTCAAGTTCTGCCACCAATTGGCCGACTTCCTGTTGCAGGGCTTGGCGGTCGCCTGCGCTGTTGGAGGCGTTGGCCGATTGCACGGCCAGTTCACGCACACGCTGCAGGATGTTGCCGGCCGACCCCATGGCGCCTTCCGCCACCTGGGCCAGTGAGATGCCGTCGTTCGCATTGCGAACAGCCTGGTTCAAGCCCCGGATCTGGCTGGTGAAGCGCTCGGAAATCGCCAGGCCGGCGGCGTCGTCTTTGGCGCTGTTGATGCGCAGGCCCGACGACAGGCGCTGGATGGCTGAGTTGAGCGACATCTGGCTGGTGCCCAGATTGCGCTGCGCTGTCAGCGAGCTGATGTTGGTATTGATGGTTGCTGCCATGGCGAAACTCCTTAACGTCGCAAGACGGATCTGTTTGCCGGTTCAAGCGCACCCGTCCGGCTGTCAATGAGGGAACGATGGGTGAATTGTGGGGATGCCACTTTTTTGTGTTAGCCCGATAAGCGGTCAAAAAGTCCCACAACTTGTGCGTTTGACCCTCAAGTTTTCCGGCGGCCACCCGAAAACACTCTCAACGGACCGTGAGTGGCCCGCCGTTCACCAGATGGCCTGCAGCTCTGGGAACCCAGGAGGCCAGCATGGTGCTGGCGCCCCGGCTGGCGGCAACGCCATATTCAGTCAGTTCTTTCAGGAGATTTGCAATGGCTTCCACCATCAATACCAACGTGGCTTCGCTGACCGCCCAGCGCAACCTGGGCATGAGCCAGACATCGCTGAACACGTCCATCCAACGCCTGTCGTCGGGCCTGCGCATCAACAGCGCCAAGGACGACGCTGCGGGCCTGGCCATCTCCGAGCGCTTTTCCAGCCAGATCCGGGGTCTGAACCAAGCGGTTCGTAACGCCAACGACGGTATTTCCCTGGCTCAAACCGCTGAAGGCGCGCTCAAGGCGTCCGGCGACATCCTGCAGCGTGTGCGTGAACTGGCCGTGCAATCGGCCAACGCCTCCAACAGCGCAGGCGACCGCCAAGCCCTGCAACAGGAAGTGGGTCAGCTGGTTTCCGAGCTGGACCGTATCTCTCAAACCACGGAATTCAACGGCCAGAAATTGCTGGACGGTACCTTTGGTACGCAGCAGTTCCAAGTAGGCGCCAACGCCAACCAGACCATCGTGGCGGCAACAGCCAACCTGCGCACCGGCGTATACGGCAACAACCAGAACGTGGCATCGAACGGCTCGGGCGTTGGTGCGCAGGCCACTGTGGCAGCGGGCGCGACCTCCAATGGCGTAGCGGCCGGCACCATTGCCATCAGCGGCTACCTGGGCACCAACAGCATTGCAGCGGGCTCGAACGCTACGGCCAAGGCAACGGCCGACCAGATCAATGGTATGAAGGCCACCACGGGTGTGACGGCGACTGCCCGCACCGAAGTGCGTTTGGGCGGCATGGCATCGGCAGGTTCCTACTCGCTGACTTTGCAGGGCGACAATGTCGGGTCTGGCGCTGCTGTGACCGTGTCGTTCACATTGACATCTGCCACCGGTACCGACCGCCTGTCGGCAGCAGTGTCTGCTATCAATGACCAAGCGGCCAAGACGGGCATCAATGCCTCGCTGAGCTCGGACGGTACGCAAGTGATTCTGACCAACGCTACCGGGAACGACATCGTGGTGGGTGACACCGCCACGGCCAATGCTGCCGATGTGACCGTCACCGGCTACGATGCGGCGGGCGCGAGCAATGGTACGGCCCGGACGCTGACGGCCAACACTGCTGCAGAAATGGTGAATACGGGCGGCTACATCGTTCTGGATTCGGAGAAGTCGTTCGCTGTGGACTCCACTACCGCAACGCAGCTGGATGACGGCGGCTCTGCACTGCAAGCGGTGGCCAATCTGGATGTGACTACCTTCAGCAACGCTACCAACGCGCTCAAGACGGTGGACTCGGCCCTGGCCTTCATCAACGGCGAACGCGCCAAGCTGGGTGCTCTGCAATCGCGCTTTGAAACCTCGATCAGCAACTTGCAGGTGACATCCGAAAACCTGTCTGCCTCGCGCAGCCGTATTCTGGACGCCGACTTCGCTGCAGAAACCGCCAACCTGTCGCGCGCTCAGATCCTCCAACAGGCTGGTACGGCGATGGTGGCGCAGGCCAACCAGCTGCCGCAAGGTGTGTTGGCCCTGCTGCGTTAACAGGCGCAGGGCATGGCAGTCAGGGCGTTGCAGCGCCCTGAAATAGCCCAGGCGGCGGCAGATTTCTGTCGCCGCCCTTTGGCTTTTTGGAGCAGCGGGTGCCAGGACCGCTGGATAAGACGGGTTTCCTGGCGTGTTTACGGACGTTCTTGATCGCCGTTCGGCGCCATAATTTCCGTTGAACCAGTTCAGGAGGTTGGTATGGCCACGATTTCATCCGTAGGTGTCGGCACAAACGGGCTTGATGTCAAAAACATCATTTCCAAGTTGGTCGAACTGGAAAAAGAGCCGTTGAACAAGCTCACGGTGCAGGCCGCCGCAGTCAAAACCAAGATATCTGCCTTCGGGCAGATCAAGTCGCTGGTCTCCACACTGCAGGATGCAGCGAGCAAGCTCACCAGCGTGACCGGCTGGAACGGCGTGACCACCACCTCCTCTGATTCCAAGTTTGTGTCTGCCACTGCCGTGGGTGGAACCCTGCCCACTACCTTCAGCGTGGAGGTGCAAGGCCTAGCCAAGGCGCAAGCCACGGCGTCGGCGGCTCTGTTGCCTGTGGGAGGCGCACTGGGCGCAGGAACGCTGCGGCTCGAACTGGGCAAGTGGAGTGTGTCCCCCTCGTCATTCACGCCTGGCAGCGGTCAGCCGGTGGATATCACGATCAGCGCGACCGACAAGCTCTCGGATGTGGCCAGCAAGATCAACGGCTCCAATGCAGGGGTGACCGCATCAATTCTGTCGGATGCGTCCGGAGAGCGTTTGTTGCTGCGCAGCAAGAGCACGGGCGAGCAGTTCGGCTTTCGGCTGGGTGTGATGGAGGGCGGCGACACCGATCCCCTGAGTGCAGGCAATACCGATGCCACGGGCCTGTCGCGCCTGGTCAACGGCGCCACGGTCACGCAGGCGGCTGCCAATGCCAGGGCCACGGTCAATGGGATTGCGGTGTCTTCTGCCACCAACACGTTTTCTTCCACGATCTCGGGCGTGACCTTCAAGGCGGAGCAAATCACCACGGCACCGATTGAAATCACCGTGGGCAAGGATGACTCGGCCATCAAGTCCAACATCGATGGGTTCGTGAAGGCCTACAACGCCGTCAACGAGTTGCTGCAGGAGGCGACCAAATACGATGCCAAAACCAAATCGGCGGGTCTTCTGCAGGGGGATTCGACTGCGGTGACGCTACAGAACTCGCTGCGCAATGCAATCCAGTCGATTTCGACCGGCGGTGGGGCCTTCCAGCGCTTGGCAGATGTCGGCATCACCCAGCAGCTGGGTGGCAATCTGGCGGTGGATGCCTCCAAGCTGAACAAGGCCTTGGCGGAAAAACCCGAGGATGTGAAGAACCTGTTCCGCAACACCGGAGGCGGATCGGCCGATGGCATTGCCGTGCAGTTGAAGGCGCTGACCACCAAATTGCTGGCCACCGATGGTTTTTTCAAATCCAAGGATGACACCCTGCAGCTGAGCCTCAAGCGCAACTCCCAGGATCAAACCCGCGTAAACGAAAAGGTTGACGCCTTTGAGAAACGCATCACACGGCGCTATAACGCGCTGGACACCCAGTTGAGCAGTCTGAACGGCCTGAATGCCTATATCTCTCAGCAGGTGACGGCCTGGAACAAATCGAAGGGCTAAACAGAGGCTTCAGTTTTTCTGGCGCTCGCCGATAACTCAAGTAACACCTCGGAAGGATTGTCAGCATGTTCAGCGCCTACAGCCCCCGTGCAGCCAACGCATACCAGCGCATCAATGTAGAAACCAGCATGCACACGATCGACCAGCACCAGCTGGTCAGCTTGCTGTATGAGGGTGTTTTGAATTCCATTGCAACGGCGCGTGGCGCCATGTCGCGGGGTGATGTGCTGGGCAAGGTCAACGCCATCGCCAAGGCGGTGCGTATTCTCGAAGAAGGCTTGAGCACGTCGCTCGACAAGGTGGACGGCGGTGAACTGGCCGAGAACCTGGGCGCGCTGTATGACTACTGCATGCGCCGCCTGACCCTGGCCAATGCCCGCAACGACGACGCCATGATGCAGGAAGTCATGCGCCTGATCGAGCCCGTGGCCCAGGGCTGGAACGACATCAAGAAATCCGGTGCTGCAGCGGCTTCTGCTGACGCGCCTGCCGCCACTGGTCAGTCCGTGCTGGTAGAGGCCTGAACCATGTCCCACATGCTGATTGACTATTACAAGGCGATTGAAGACAGCAGCGCCAAGATGCTGGAGGCTGCCCGGCTCAAGGACTGGGACGGCGTGGTGCGCTACGAAGGCGCATGTGCCGTGCTGATCGAGCAGCTGCGCTTCAAGTCGCAGGAGCACGAGTTGCTGCCTGAGCATCGCCGTGAGAAGACCCGCATCATGCAGCGCATCCTGCGCAACGATGCCCAGATTCGCTGCCTGGCCGAGCCCTGGCTGGCGCAGTTCGAACACCTGTTCGAAGGACAGCCGCAGATGATGCACTGAGGCGCGCGACAAGCCCCAAGACAAAGCCGACCCTGAGAGGTCGGCTTTTTTATGGAAGAAATGGGCTTCTCCGCTCTACGAATAAGCCTTTATTGCTATCAAATGAGGAGCGTTTTCCAGGCCCCGTGGATGCGTATGGGCGCCCGGCAATGCCAGAGATGCCGAGCAAGGGCCGCCCCGCAGCGAGGGGAAGCGGCGCAGCCGCTCAGGGGAGTGCCCCTGTCAGACCTGCATGTTCATGATGTCGGTGTAGGCCTGCACCATGCGGTTGCGCACGTGCAGCGTGGCCTGAAAACCGATCTGGGCCTTCTGTATGGCCACCATGGTTTCTTCCAGGCTCACCGAGGGGTTCTCTAGCTGAACTTCTCTTTGCAGTCCGGACGAGCGGTTCTGCGCCGCACTCACCGACTGCAGCGCACCCTTGAGGGCGCCGGAAAAACCCACTTCATTACCGGTCTCCTGGGGCGCGGCAGCACGGCGCGCCACGCCTGCGCCCGACAAGGGGGCGGTAGAGCTTGAGATGCGAAGGTCCATGGCTGTATCCGTAGGGAATGGCGGTATGCTGCGTATCCTAGCCACCGCTCTGGCGCCCATCACCCTGAAATGATGGTCAAACGGGCGGCTTATCCAGCGAACATGGTGGAGGCGTGCCCGAATAATCGACTCCACGCCAGGTCTCTTGCCGGACCTGCTTTACTGGAAAAGCAAGATGTCTGCTGTTGCTGAAGTCCCTCTCAATCCGCTCCCGCCGCCAGCCAGCCCCAACTGGTTGCAGCGGCTGTCTGCCCTCGACCGGGCGCAGCGCATGCGGCTGGGCGTGGGCGTGGCGCTGCTGGTGGCCGCTGCCGTGGCGGCCATTGTCATGGGGCGCCAGCCAGACTACCGGGTGCTGTTCGCCAATCTGAACGACAAGGACGGTGGCGCTATCGTGGCCCAGCTGTCGCAGATGAACGTGCCCTACAAACATGCCGAAGGCGGCGGCGCCATCCTGATCCCGGCAGACCGCGTGCACGACGTGCGCCTGCGCCTTGCCACCCAGGGCCTGCCCAAGGGCTCGGTGGCTGGTTTTGAATTGATGGAGTCCAGCAAGTTCGGGATGACGCAGTTCCAGGAGCGTTTGAATTTCCAGCGGGGCCTGGAAGGCGAGCTGACCCGCTCCATTCAAGCGCTGTCGTCGGTGCAGGGTGCGCGGGTGCACTTGGCGCTTCCGAACCAGAACGGGTTCTTCCGCGAGCAGCAAAAGCCGTCGGCCTCGGTCCTGGTGAGCCTGCACCCCGGCCGCATCCTGGACCGCGCCCAGCTGGCCGGTATCGTTCACCTGGTGGCGTCCAGCGTGCCCGAGCTGGCCCCTTCCGCTGTGAGCGTGCTGGACGACACGGGCAAGCTGCTGTCGCAAACGGCCGACAACGCAGCCGGTGCCGAGGTGAACGCCCAGCAGCTGCTGTATGTGCAGCAGCTTGAGCAGCAGTACACCCGCCGCATCATGGACATCCTGGAGCCCGTGGTCGGCCGTGACAACGTCAAGGCCCAGGTCACGGCCGAAGTGGATTTCACGCAGACGGAATCCACTTCCGAGCAGTTCCGGCCCAACCAGACGCCCGACTCCAGCGCGATCCGTAGCCAGCAGGTGCTGGAAAGCCGTGGCAGTTCCAGCAAGACCGCAACAGGCGTGCCTGGCGCCGTGGCCAACCAGCCGCCCGCGCCTTCGGCAGCACCCATCAATGGCGCCAACCCCGCGCCCAATGCCGGTGGCCAACAGGGCACCGAGGAGCAGACGAACAAGCGCGAGTCCACTACGAACTATGAAGTGGACAAGACCGTGCGCGTAACGCGGGGCAGCACTGGCGCCGTCAAGCGCCTGAGTGCGGCCGTGGTGGTCAACTACCAGTCTGGCGAAGAAAAGGGCAAGCCCATCACCAAGGCACTCACGCCCGAGCAGATCGAGCAGATGACGGCCCTGGTGCGCGAGACCATCGGTTTCAACAAGGACCGGGGTGATTCGGTCAACCTCATGAACACCCCGTTCCAGGTGACGGTAGCGCCATCGACCGATGTACCGTTGTGGAAGCAGCCCGAAGTCATAGATCTGGCCAAGACCTTTGCGTGGCCAGTGGGAGCGGTGCTGTTTGCTGCGCTGGTGTTGCTGGGCCTGGTGCGGCCAGCTCTCAAGGCGCCCGCTCCGGCCAAGGCCACCAGCGCCGCTCCGGTCGCCGGTGGCCAGCTTGATGCCCTGGAGGCCGAAACGCCCGAGCGCCCGGCGCTGCCAGCACCGTCCAAGAAAGACGAAGCGGTGCCCGCGACGCCCGAGCAACTGCGCCTGGAAGATGCCCGCGTGCTCGCCAAGGAGAACCCGGTTGCCGTGGCGAACATTCTCAAGACCTGGCTGAATGGCGGCGACCCCGCCTAGCCACCGATCACCGATTGCACGGATTCCATCATGGACGACCAAGGCCTTCACGATGCAGCCATCATGCTGATGTCCCTCGGCGAGGAGGAAGCGGCCGAAGTATTCAAGCATTTCTCGCCCAAGGAGGTTCAGAAGCTGGGTGAAACCATCGCGCGCATGCGTTCTGTGTCGCGCGAGAAGGTGGATGAGGTCATCAACAAGTTCTCGAACGCGGCAGCTGCACAAAGCCTGCTGGTGTCTGACACGGGCAACTACGTGCGTGCCGTGCTCAAGCGCGCTCTCGGCGATGACAAGGCAGGGCTGTTGATCGACCGCATTTTGCAGGGTGGCGATGTCTCTGGCATCGAAAGCCTCAAGTGGATGGACCCTCTGTCGGTGGCCGAACTACTGCGCAACGAGCACCCCCAGATCGTGGCGGCGATCCTTGTGCATCTGGACAGCGACCAGGCCTCGGGCATCCTGATGCACCTCACGGACCGTCAGCGCAGCGAGATCCTGCTGCGCGTGGCCACGCTCGAAGGCATTCAGCCCACGGCCCTCAAGGACCTTAACGAGGTGCTCTTCAAAGTGCTGGCGGGGGGCGACAAGATCCGCAAGAGTTCGCTTGGGGGCGTCAAGGCCGCAGCAGAAATCATCAACCTGCTGGGCGGCAATATGGACGCCGTGGTGCTCGAATCCATCCGGGGATACGATCCGGACCTGGCCCAGAAGATCATGGACAAGATGTTCGTGTTCGAGGACGTTCTCAAACTCGACAATGCGGCCATCCAGTCGGTACTCAAGGAGGTGGCGTCCGAGACCCTTATCGTGGCGCTCAAGGGCGCCGTGCCCGAGCTGCGCGAGAAGTTCTTGTCCAATATGTCTTCGCGTGCAGCCGAGGCGCTGCGCGAGGATCTCGAATCCCGTGGCCCGATGCGGCTGTCCGAAGTGGAAGCGCAGCAGAAGGAAATTCTCAAGACGATCCGGCGTCTGTCCGATGAGGGGCAGATCGTGATTGGAGGCGGTGGTGATGATGCCTTCGTCTAACCAGCGGTCGTACTCACGCTTCATCCCCAGTGAGGAAGTGGGTGATTTCAAGCAGTGGAAGTTCAGCGCGGTGGATGGCTCGGACCTCGACGAGTCCATGCCAAAACCGGTGGCGGAGATCCCTGTCGAGATCGATGAAGCAGAGCTGCATGCGCAGCAGGCGCTGCTGCAGCAACAGGCCTGCGACGACGCTTACGCCGAGGGCTTTGCCCAGGGGCAGGCGCAGACCGCCTTGGAGTGGCAGCGCCGTATGGACGACTACATCGCCCAGCAAGGTCAAGAATCCGCGCAGCGCTTGCAGGGTGTGCTGCAGACGCTGGACGCGAGTTTGATCGACATGCAGCAGCAGATGGCTCAGCAGTTGCTGGAGCTGGCGTGTGACATTGCCCGCCAAGTGGTGCGCCAGGAGCTGTCGGTCAACCCCAATGCCTTGCAGCCCGTGGTGCGCGAGGCCGTGGGTATGCTGGTGACCGAGGGGCGCCCCGCCACCGTGCGCCTGAATCCGATCGACATGGAGGCGGTGGCGCAGCCCCTGCGAGAGGAGCTGGATGGCCCCGGCGTGCAGTGGATGGCGGACGCCGCCGTGCCTGCTGGTGGTTGTTTGGTGGAGTCCGCCGGAACGGTGGTGGACGGTAGCCTGGACAAACGCTGGCAGCGCGCTATTGCTGCCTTGGGCCTGCAGTCTCCCTGGAGCGAAGGAGAGGGCGATGAGCGTTGAGACGCCCTCTGCCTGGTCCCGGTTCATGAACGACGCGCGCGAGCGCGTGGCCGAAGGGGTGCCGCTGGAAACCCGGGGCACGCTCACACGGCTGACGGGTCTGGTGTTGGAGGCCGTGGGTATCCGGGTGCCGGTGGGCTCGCAGTGCATGGTGCAGATGCCGGGCCATGAACCTGTGCTGGCCGAGGTGGTCGGCTTCTCTGCCGACCGTGCGTTTTTGATGCCCGCGGGCGACATTCATGGCCTTTCGAGCGGTGCCCGGGTGTTCCCTGCCGCACCCTACATCCCTGTTCCCCGCCTGGGTGAGCCCCCACGGCCGGTGCAGCGGGCAGGAGTGCTGCGCCTGCCCATGGGAGACGGGCTGCTCGGGCGTGTGGTGGATGCCCAGGGCCTGCCGCTGGACCATGGTGGCCCGGTGCAGGACGTAGTGGCCGAGCCCATGGGTCGTCGGCAGATCAATGCGATGGACCGCGACCCGGTGCGCGAGCCTTTGGACACGGGTGTGCGCGCCATCAACGCCCTGTTGACCGTGGGGCGCGGCCAGCGCTTGGGTTTGTTTGCGGGATCGGGTGTGGGAAAAAGCGTGTTGCTGGGCATGATGGCTCGCTACACCCAGGCAGACGTGATCGTGGTTGGCCTCATCGGCGAGCGGGGCCGTGAGGTCAAAGAGTTCGTGGAAGACATCCTGGGCGAAGAGGGGCGCGCGCGCTCCGTGGTGGTGGCGGCGCCCGCCGATGCGCCGCCTCTGCTGCGCATGCAGGGCGCCGCTTACGCTACGGCCGTTGCCGAGCATTTTCGCGACAAGGGGCAGCATGTGCTGCTGCTCATGGATTCGCTCACCCGCTATGCCATGGCCCAGCGCGAGATCGCCCTGGCCATTGGCGAGCCGCCCGCCACCAAGGGCTATCCACCGTCGTGTTTTGCCAAGCTGCCCGCCTTGGTGGAGCGCAGCGGCAATGGTCTGCACGGCGTGGGGTCCATCACCGCGTTCTATACCGTGCTTTCCGAGGGGGATGACCAGCAGGACCCCATTGCCGACGCGGCGCGTGCCATCCTGGACGGGCACATCGTGTTGTCGCGGGCACTGGCCGAGACGGGGCATTTCCCTGCCATCGATATCGAGCAGTCGGCTTCGCGGGTGATGCACAACGTGGTGTCACGCGGGCATTTTGATCTGGCGCGGAACTTCCGCGCCGTGTACTCGCGCTACCAGAAGAGTCGTGACCTCGTGCAGGTAGGGGCGTACATGAGCGGCTCGGACCCCGCGCTGGACGAGGCGATCCGTCTGCAACCGCAGATGGCGGGGTTTTTGCAGCAAGACATGTTCGAGGCTGCCTCCATGGATCAGAGCGTGACCACTATGGCCTCGGTGCTGGACCGTTGATACCCAACAGTTGTCCACCATGTCCAACCTGAACTCCCTCACCGTTGCCGTGGATGTGGCCTTGCGCAAGCGGGATGCCGCGCGCCACGTGCTGCAAGACGCTCTGGCTGCACAGCAGGCGGCGCGTGCGCAACTCGACCAGTTGGAGGACTACGCGCGCGAAACTGAGTCCCGCTGGGGGATGAAGGCCGACACCGCGATGCAGCCCGAGGTGATGTACCACCACTATCAGTTCATGAACCGCCTTGGGCATGCTGCCAGCATTCAGACGGGTGTGGTGAGCGACCAGTCGGGGCGTGTGGAGGGGGCGCAGCGAGCGTTGCTGGAGGCCGAATTGCGTCTCACCAGCCTGCGCAAGGTGGTTGACAGGCGGCGCAACGACCTGGAACGGCAGCAAATGCGCAGAGACCAGAAACAGACCGATGAACGGGCCGCGCTGCAGTACCGCAGCGCGAGCCAAGGGCCCCACGGCCAGGAGTATTGACCATGGAACAGGGAAAAATTTCCTCCTCGCAGGGCGGCACCCATGCAGCCCACGCCCCACGGGCCAAAGCGCCTGCGCAGCAAGGGGTGGATGCCAATGACACGGCAGCTACAGGGGGGTTTCTTGCATTGCTGGCAGCGCTGGATCAGGGGTCGATTGACACCGGCTCGCAGGACCTGTCAGGGGTTGAAGCTGGCCCTGCAGACCTTGCGGTGGATGCCGTGAAGGGCGAGGCGGATGCGGCAGCATTCGCAGCCTGGCAGGGATTGTTTGCCTCGGCCCAGGGCGATGCCTCTGTCGGCGGACTGGTGCGGCAGGCCGATGGAGCCCTGCGTCCGGACTCCGGGGCCACAGGGGTGCTGGGCGAGATGGCGCTCAATGGCCTGATGGCCAATGGGGGGGGGCGCCAGGGGCTGGTGGCGGAAACCGCAAAACTCGACACATCCGCCGATTTCAAGGACATCAAAGACGGCGCCGTCCAGAGCACGGTGGCCGGGTTCGGCCGCAGCTTCTCGCGCCTGCAGAACGCCCAGGCCCAGCGGGGAGGGGTATCGGGTGGTGCAGAGCTGTCCACGGTGGCCACCACTGCCGGTGATGCTGCGCCGCGCTTGTCGGTGGTCCAAGGGACGGCGGCAGTACTTGCCCAGGCCGTCAGCAATGAGCGCCCGGGCGTGGGCATGTCGACAGGTGGCGCCACGGTGGAGCGCGGTGCCGGTGCACAAGCTGTGGCGGAGGGCGGCTTCGCCACGCCGGCGGACGGGTTGTTGGCGGGTGTTGCGGCCACACGTGGGGC
>NZ_QAIH01000167.1 GCF_003060895.1 Acidovorax sp. HMWF029
ATCAAGGCCCGTGAGCAGACCAAGAAGGCAGCAGCGGCCCAGGTTAGCGAGACCGCGGAGGAAGGGGCCTCGCCTGACGGCTCGGCCATACCGACCACCAGTTCAAAAAAAGGAGGCCCTACAGAAGCATCCACCCTATAGTTATCCACAGCTGGCTTCAAATGGAACCAGCTCTAGCCCCTGGTCAATGTTCGACTGGCACTGCTGATCACGATTGCACTGGCGCTAACAAGGCCAGCACGAGAACGGAGAAAGCAGATTGCATGGGTTGCATAGGTGGACTAAGGCTCCTTGGTTGGGGGTTGGGATGAACGGCTAGAGACTTCATTCAAAGGGCACATCCCCACTGAGCATGGGAGCCCAAGCGGTTATGTAACGAATTTCGTGACGACGAATTATCACCACGTCACGAGACTCGTGACATGCCATCCGAGCCTTTGGATTCCTCGAACGTAGTGGGCCGCCGCATGCGCTCACGGCGTGAGGAATTGGGGTGGTCTCAGGAGAAGGTGGGGGTGCTGATCGGCATTGACGAGTCGTCAAGCCGCGCTCGAATTAGTCGATATGAGTTGGGGACGCATGACCCACCGGTGAAGACCGCTCGGCAAATTGCAGAGGCCTTGGGCGCACCGCTTGAGTACCTGTATTGCGAAGATGATGACCTCGCCACAGTTCTGTTGGGGCTGTCAAAGCTGAAGCCGGATGCCCGCAAGCAGGTTGTTTCTAAGTGGCTCGCTGAGATGGCGGAATAGACGGGTAAAAATTTTCTTGCCCACCACCGGGGATGCCGAACTGCGGACATGAGGCCGATGCTCAAAGCCTCCCCCTAATCCTGCTTGGGCTCCTTACCACTGCTCTGCCCGCCCTCACCCTGATCTTGCGCTCGCTTATAGGCCAGCGCGCAGCTTTCTCGGCATAGCAGATGGGCCGGTGACCTCCCTCCAATTTGACTTTCCTGTTGATTCCTATAGCGGCTCAGCTTGTAATCCGGGTCTTGGTTAAAGCACGTCCGCACAAGGTTTGTGCTCCAGCTATAGGACCCAGAGCCGTCCCGGAAATATTGAGTATCGATAAAAGGGTTATCCAAATCATCAAGCTGGACTAACCGGCTTCAATTGCCCAATTCGTGAGCCGCCGCCGGTGCGCGAGAATGACGAAAGTTCGTGCGCGGGCTCAGACCTCGTGTTGCGCAATTACCACGAAAAGCACTCTGCAGCAGCGATCCAGCCTGCGAGGGTCTTCGCTGAGCGGGCTCGCGGAAAGCGCCCCAGCCTGGACGCGACGCCCTGTTCCCGATACGCTATGCGTCAACCAAAGTTTCATGAATCCTCCCTTGATGATCCGCCTGCCATCGGCTTCCATTCCTGTTCCTAGCACTTTTGACTACACCGGCACGGTAGAACGGGTTCGCGTAAAGGAGGACGGCAAGACATTGACCCTGACGGGAGGCGTTGAGCTCGACGTTCATCGGGCATGCTGCGTCGGCGTGAACGACGAGCTTCGCGTCACGAAGCGGTCGGGCGTGGTCAGGGCGGAGGCAATATGCGAAAACGGCACGGCCACGGTGTTGCCCGCCTTCCGCGTCGCCCACGCGTTGCCTGACCTCGGCGGCCGCCTTGTTGTGCGGGAGGCCCGAGATGCATCCGACGCCGATGGCTACGAGCGCCTCGCTTCCTACCACTATCGAGCCCATCAGAGCTTCGGGCGAAAGGCGATGCTGGTCGCCACTCTGGAAAGAGACGGTGTGGAGACACTCGTCGGGTATCTTGAACTCAACAACACTTTCGCCGGCAACAAGCCCCGGAACGACCTGTTGAATGCCCAGTTCAACGACGCGTCCGGCATATCGTGGGCTCGGTGGGACATGAAGGCTCGCGGCCGCTACCTGAATGCGATCGCGCGCATCGGACGTTGCGTCGTGCACCCAGAATTTCGGGGCGCCGGCATCGGCGTGCTCCTTTGCTCAGGAGCACTTGAGTATTGCAAGACTCACTGGCACATCTCCCGAATCAAGCCTCTCTTCATCGAAATCACCGCGGACATGCTCAAGTTCGTCCCCTTCGCGCAGAGCGCCGGGATGAGCTACGTTGGAACGACCTCCGGCAACATCGACCGCGTCAAGCGGGATCAGAGATACCTCAATCGAGTCTTCGCCGACATCGAGAGCGGAGCTCGTGATCGGGAGAGCCATTCGGTCTTCTCGGTAAATGCGAAGTCTATGCTCCAAAAGCAGAGGGGCGACGTCGAACGCATCCGGAAGATCGCGTCCGATCAGAATCTGGACGTGGAACAGATGCTGTCGGTCTTCTTGTCCGCGGACACTCCCGACGGGATGTCTCCGACAGCCTACGAACTGCTTTCGACCCTGCTGAGGTTTCCCAAGCCCACATACATGGCCGGCCTGACGAAAGACGCCAGCGCCTTCCTGTCGAAGCGTCTTTCCGAGGTTCGGCCTGACGAACCGGCTTTGGTCACTGAGGAGATGCGCCCAGCGAGACTTTTGAACACTATCAGGATCGCCGACCTGTCGATCGCCTACGAATACAACGTGGCATCCAGTTCGTGGGCAAACGCGATACAAGAGGCCTTCGGAATCGACAAGACGATAAAGTCGATCACAGGAGTGAGCGCGCTCACCTTGGACGTGCAGCCCATGCAAATCGTCTACGTATGGGGGCCGTCGGGCTCAGGAAAGACAGGCTTCCTAGAGGCGGTCGGCGGAAGCCGGAAGCCGTCTTCGGGGACGGTGAAGGGGCTGACGCCCAAGGACTGCGCGATCTTCTCCCTCGACTTCGAAGACGCCCCCGCGATCGAGCAGGTTGGTTCACAGGATCTTGCCCACTGCCTTTTCAGCATGAATGCGGCCGGCCTGTCCGAAGCAGCCCTCTATTTCAAGCATCCGAAGATGCTCAGCACCGGCCAAAGACATCGACTAGGCATCGCAAGGCTGATCGCATCGCGGAAGCCAGTATGGATCATCGACGAATTCTGTTCGGTCTTGGATGACACGACTGCGGCGATCGTGTCGAAGAATGTTGGACGCACTGCGCGAGCGCTCGGCGTGACAGCGTTTATCGCAGGGCCTCGCAGAGAGCCGGTGCTGTCCGCGTTGAAGCCGTCGTTCATACTGAATCTTGATTCCCTCGGGCGATGGAAGACCGAGGCGTTGAAGACTGCCTAAGGAACTGCACATGAGCGACCTCCTCAAGCCAATCGGCGGCAACGCCTACCGCGGAAAAGAGCCGATCGAAGGGGTCTTCGTCGATTCGGTCGGCAAGCATCTCGTCGTAGGGCAACGCGATCAGTCCAAGAGGTCCGGAGCGTCGATCTTTCTTGGCAAGGTCGGTGAGCGAGTTCCATCCACCGAATACTTCGACTACAACGTCTGGCTGGACGCCGAGTTCCCTCATGTCGTCTTCATCGCCGGCAAGCGTGGCAGCGGCAAGAGCTACGACTTGGGAATCATGTTGGAAGGGCTGAGCGCAACCGACGGCAATTTCTCGATGAAGCCCTCGGGATTCTCGTCTGTTCTGTTCGACTTGCAGAGTCAGTTTTGGGCTCTAGGGGGAACGCTCAATGGCCAACTCGCGGCAGATGTCGCGCAAGTGGACAAGCTGGCGAAATGGAATGTCAAAGGCGCCGTGAAGCCGCCAGTCCTGTTCCTTCCTGTCGGCTCCACCCCGATTACGGGAACCGAGCGGCCCATGACCGTTCCTCCAAACTCCCTTGAGCTTGAAGACTGGCTTTCGTTGCTGGGCACGAAGCGATTTGAAGCCATGGGGCAAGCCATCGCCACGTGTCGACAAGTGGCCGTGCGAACCAAGCCGAACTTTGAGATCGCAGACCTCGTCGCCATCCTTCAACGGCCGCAACAGTATCAAGACCTTGCCACTTTTCAGCAGTCGACCTTCGACGCCGTCTTGTGGCGTCTCATGGCCCTCGACGAGACGGGCCTGTTCAAGGGCGGCCAGTCGGTGTTGGACGACATACTCACGCCGGACAGATGCTCGATCGTGTTGATGCGTGACCTTCCGGAAGATCTGAAAGCTGTCACGGTGGCGGTTCTCATGCGACAGATCGAAAGGGCAATGTCTCGACATCACCAGCAACGCAAGGTGGCAGCGAGAACCGGTGCGCCGGACGATCGCAGCAAACCTAGCCGCATGTGGGTCATGATCGACGAGGCTCATCTGGTCTGCCCCGCCGGCGACAAGACTTCCGCCAATGAGGTGATCGTCGACTATGTGAAGCGCGGGCGAGATGCGGGCCTATCGCTCGTCCTCGCCACTCAACAGCCGTCGGCGATCGATGCCTCAGCGATCAGCCAAGTGGATGTGACAATTCTCCATAAGCTGACCATCGATGCCGACATCGCCGCGGCGACTGCGAGGCTTCCCGCCCCACTTCCGAGCAGCACTCGCGTCCGCGAGAAGGACATTTCGGATCCCAAGTTGCTCGTGCGTGAGTTGGCGCCCGGCGAGGCGCTCATTTCGGATTCAGAGGCCAGCCGGACATTTGTCTTGCGGCTTCGGCCCCGCGTCTCCCCACACGGCGGCGGGGAGCCGATGTTGTGAAGACGGCATTCGATCCCTTGCAAAAGCTCACGACGCAGGAATCGATCCGCTTCGTCGGCACCATCGGGGGCGTCTCCACGAACGTGCCGGAGCACTTTTCAAGCTTGTTGCAGTTATTCATCGGACGCGAAGTCCGCACGGCATCGGAACTCGTCGAGCGGATCATCGCCGACACAAAGTGCACGCAAAAGGTCGCAGCGGTCAGCGTCGAGGAGGCGTCGGCGCTCGGCTTGATTGCCTCCATTCCCGGGCCGACATTGACGCACAAGAAGTATCTTCTTGATGATCAGGGCCGTGTCGTGAATGCCATGCGCAAGCATCCGGGGTGGAGCAATCCGGCCCGGCGGAGACTCGTCTTCCTCCGCCCGATGTTCGAGGCGAACGGCGACTACTTGCTTCAAGCGATGAGCGTGCTCGACGGCGGCACTGAGCCCGAGCTGGTCGTGGACGCCTTTCGAACGCTGGTTCAAAAGATGGCGCTCGCCAAAGTCGCGGAACTTCCAGCGAACCAATCTGGATCGAAATGGGATACGTTCCGACAGTCCGTCGTGTCTCGGCAAAGATCAATTTTCGGAGAGCGTAGCGCGATCGGCGATGGCAACCTCACTCTGGAGGCATTGCAAAAGCAAAAGCGCCTAGCTTCCGAAGCTGCTCTGAACGCCCTGCGGAAAAAGGCGCCTCCTGCCGCGACCGAGTCTGGCCAAGGCGGGGCCGGTGGCACGCGAACCTTGGAACATCATTTCTCACGATGCCGCGCATGGCTCGATTCGTTGGGGCTCTTGGAGCACCGCTCTGGGCGCCCGTTCCGATTGAACGAATCGGGCCAGACGCTCCTGAACTATTTCCGAAGTCGGCTCCGACGCGGATCTCTGAATATCCCTCCGAGCTTGGCTACGTTGTCCGACTGCTTCCGTATGGACGCTGAAGAGGCTGCGGACGTGTGGGGCGCAGTGATCGACGACCTGTTTTGGGAGGGAGCGATCTTGGCGCTGGACGGAGGAGGCTCCTACACCCCGACGCGGGCTGAACTGAAGACGCGCTTCGACGCCGCCTTCAACTTGGTGCGAGTCACCGGCATCACAGAGGCGATGCTCACTCCATTGCGGCAGACACTTTTCTTCGGCTTCCTCTGGGATGGAAAGCCGATCAGGGATCTGACTCCTGTGATCAGTGGCGACGAATCCATCCCTGCCGAGTATCCAAACGAATATGGATTCGGGAGAAATCGGCAGGGACGACTGGCCTATCTGTTCAGAAAAAGCTAGAGCATCACGTCAAGCCGTGAATGCCTCCGACGTCTTCGGCGCCGATGGTGCCCCCGTCGATCACAAGCTGAGCGGCGCCCTGCCAAACACGGTTGGCGTTTTGGATCAACTTTCTTGCGGTACGCGGGGCAGTCGTCCTCTCCACAATTTCCTTCAGCCCGTCCGGAGTGAATGGATGCTCTGGGCTAGGAGCTTGCGCGCCGTTTCGCGCATAGGTCATCAGCTCCGTAAGGAACCGCGCGCCGTCATCCACCTCGTCGTGCGAGCTCATGTGGATCGGATTCGCGGTCACACGCACCATGATCGCTTCTTCCAGAATGCCGTGGAACAAGCTCGCGTTCTCAGCGGTCGCGCTTAGGAAGAGCGCGAAATGCTCAGTGCAGCTATTGAAAAGATCTCGCAAGCCCGTTCGAATGCTGATGAACTCGTCGGACTTCATCTCCAAGAACTGCTCCATTTCGTCGATGAGCAAATACGCTCCATCAAATACTGGCGTCCCGGGAATCTCCGGATATTTCTTGGTCAGCACCGTGTAGATTGCAGCGAGCGCGCCTAAAGCGTCGTGATCGTCCTCGATTCCAGAATTGAGTTCAAACGCCTTCAGCGCGGCTGGCGTGGCTTTCGAAGAAAAATAGTTCCACGCCTCGCCGTTGTCTTCGACCAAACCTTCAAAGACATTGAAGATTTCAGGGAAACGCGGATACAGCGTCTCTTGCAGGCGCCTCTTGCTTTCAGCCTGCGCACGCTTCCCGAATGCGCCGAGGTCTTTGGCCTCTTCTGGACTGGCCTTGGCAAAGAGCTGTGGAAGTTCTCGGCCGACTTCGGCCTGTATGTATCGAACGATCGGTTCAACCGCAGTTCGTAACGGCCCGCGCCCAATTTGCTTGATCACTTCTTTGACGATGCCATGGAACGAGCCTTTTTTCTCGACCTTGGGCTTGTCGAGGTAGGCGACGAGGGAGCGCCCCTCTCGCTTCAGAGAATCGCGAATGTATTTCAGCGCATGGGTCTTTCCTGAACCGTATTCGCCGTAGATCAGCGCCAGATGAGAAAGCTCCAGCTGCGAGTGGCGAACCTCGCGGACGATTCGGAGTAGCTCATTTTTGACATCGGTCGACCCAGCCCAGCTGATGTTGTTGTCGACGGGAACGACGTGGAACGGAGCACGCGAAAAGCTGCTCTTGGTAAGAAGTTGTTGGTTGTCCATGTTGTCCTTACGAAGGAAAGCTGTCGGCATTTAGCCGTTTGGTGGTCCAAGCGTCGAAGTTCAGCGTGTCCGCATGCCTTCGCGCTTTCTCGAACGATGTTTGGGCTTCTTCGAATTCTTGTTTTCTGTAACCAACCATCGAGGTCTCTAAGCTCTGGCCGGCGTGAGCGGAGTTCGTCATGTTGTGCGATCCAACAGCCCAGAACTTGCGCTCTGCCTCGCGCTCGAACAGGTAGACCTTGGCATGCAGCTTAGGGTTCAAGTAGAGCTCGATTTGCTCGTCGTGCAGCAGTTGAAGAAGCCTCTTCTTTGACGTGACGTCGGCATCGCCTGCGGCGGGCGGCCTTGTAATCAGGCAAACCCTGCAGCCCCTCTTTTTCGCGTCGATCATGGCAGTCGAAATCAACCCGAGCGCGCCGCCGTCGAGATCGGTCGCAAAGGGCGCGACGATCCTAGCCACTTTGAGTTGCGGGTCGCGCATCTGGCCGAACAAGATCGGACCGAGCTTGTCGTCGTGCACCGCGTGAGCGGCGACGACTGCGCTGACCGCGGCTGCCCTGCGATACCGTCGCGCTCCGGGCCTCAGTAGTCGATTGAGCTTGGCGGCGATGGCGTCTTCGAAGGTCGCGAGCACCGCGACCCGGTCTGAACGACCGAACACCCTTAGCGCGTCACCCTGCAATGATGCCTCGATCCTCGATTCTTCGAGACGGTGGGAAATGAGCAGTAGCGGAACGATGGCGTTACGCTCGCACGCAACTAGAGAACTGCTCAGAGCCGTCAACTCTCCCTCGTGCATCGCCCCCGCCGACGTCGATGCTACAAGGATCACGCAGTTCTGTATCTCTCCTCCCTTCGCATCGAACTGTCCTCCCGGCAAGAGGTCGCTGGCGATCCCGCTATCCACTGACGCCCCTGAGATGGCAAGGCATCGCTTAGCAAGATCCAACGCCTCGGTTTCGTCGGATATCCGGATGAGGGTCGCATGCTTGCTGACTAGGTCGACCGCGGTTTCGCGTTGGAGCTCTTCGAGAGCCTTGTGGGCTTCTGGCAATTCCAATTCAAGGCATACCTTCTTGCAGTTCAGCACGCAGAGGAGAAGGGAGTCCGCGTCAATTGGCTCGCTGACATCGTGCGCATTTGGGTCGCGGAATACCTTGATCTGTTGAAGGCACCTCAGCAGCCCCTTCTTTCTGTCTGCAAAGACTGCAACTTCTTCGGCAGCTGGAGCTGGGCGGCCCAAGTCGGTGAAGAATTTGTCGAACAGGTTGTAGAAGTCCGATATGCCGAGCAACTCGAAGTCGTCAGTTACGGCTGTCGAAACTTCCGGGCTGGCTCGCGCTCGATCCGCATTGATTTTCATGCGCTGCCACTGGGTGACGTCTGAACCCGCTTCCTTCTTGCCAAACAGAGCCGCAACCTCTGCTTCGGCAGTCGCGCCAAACCTCGCCCGCAGGCGCTCGCGGATGCGTCCTACGATCGCGTTCCGAAAGACGCGAAGCACGCGCTTGAGGTTGACCTCGTTGTCGATGTTGCTTCCTGCCACGTATGACTTCCTTGACCATCGTGATGGGTGCGCGAAGTGATTTCGCTTAACTGGGACGTTTGCCGTGAGCCGCGCTACCTGTCAATCTTGAGTGCATGAGAATACTAACCTCGAATCTGATCGCGGCGCGTAGCCCTGCCTTAACGAGGCATCCAACTTGGAGCGTTGTCTTGCAACCCAACTTGCCGAGATCGTCGAAGTGGCTGGCCGCGCGTGACCGCACGAGTGCTGAGAGCCGGCGCTGAAACAGCAGCGCGAGAATCAAGCCGGTTCGACGAAGTCACATTTGTATCGTCTGAGGTCTTAGAACCTGTTTACGATCTTCTGAGTAACAGCCCCAGGAACGCCATGTGAACGAACTGCAGGCTGGTATTGAGCAAGCGCTCGCAGTTCTTCCACAACCCCCTGTTCTTGTCCAGCCACGCAAAGCTGCGCTCGACGATCCAGTGCTTGGGCATGACCTTGAACGTGTGCAGTTCGCTTCGCTTGGCGATCTGCACCGTGACGTGCTCGCCCAGAATCTCCTTCACGCCTTGTCAGACTGCTACCGGCGTAAAACAGATGTCGGTCAAACCGCAAAGGCACCACCCAGACGTGGAGAGGGTCGAGCCAGCGAGCGTGACCGAACCGCACCGAACAGCGATCTACTTAATCCAAGTAGCGAACAACATCTAACAAAGCAAAAGCCCCTGGCTCTGCTAGGAACCAAGGGCTTCTGATGACTGGTGGCCTGGGGCGGAATCGAACCACCGACACAAGGATTTTCAATCCTCTGCTCTACCGACTGAGCTACCGGGCCTGAGCCTCAAATTATAGCCAGAAAATTGGAGGCTTTCGGAATTCTGCAGAAATTAATTGCGCTTACCCCGGCCAAGGTCTACGCCCAACTGGCGCAGCTTGCGGTACAGGTGGGTGCGCTCAAGGCCGGTCTTTTCGGCCACGCGGGTCATGGAGCCGCCTTCGCGGGCGAGGTGGAACTCGAAGTAGGCTTTCTCGAAACCGTCGCGTGCCTCGCGCAGGGGGCGGTCCAGGTCGAAGCCCTGGTGCGCGTGGGGCCCTGCGTCCACGCCCGCCATGGCGGTTGCCACGGAGGGCAGTTGTGAGAACGTGGGGTCGACCGGTACGGCAGCGGGTGCCTGGGCTGCAGCCACGGGTGCTGCCTGGTGGGCTGCGTTGCGGGCCAGGCCCTGCTCCACGGCCTTCAGGAGCTTCTGCAAGGTGATGGGTTTTTCGAGGAACGAGAACGCCCCGATGCGGGTGGCCTCTACGGCGGTGTCGATGGTGGCGTGGCCGCTCATCATGATCACGGGCATGGTGAGCACCCCCGCAGTCGCCCATTCCTTGAGCAGCGAGACGCCGTCGGTGTCGGGCATCCAGATGTCCAGCAGCACCAGGTCATAGCTGTTGCCAGCGCGGGCGCTTCGGGCCTGGGTCGCATTTTCTGCGAGGTCTACGCTGTGACCTTCGTCGTTCAGGATTTCCGACAAAAGATCACGAATGCCGAGCTCATCATCGACCACCAGAATGTTTGCCATGTGTGTTGAAGCGCCTTGGGGAGAGACTGCGGGGCGGTGTTGTTATCACGCCACCGCTGGTACAGGGGCGAATGATAACGACACTTGGGCCCCGCGCACCATGCCGTCGTCGCTGCGGTTGGACAGGTCGATGCGCGCGCCGTGTTCATCTGCGATCTTTTTCACCACGGCCAAACCCAGGCCAGTGCCCCGGGGTTTGGTGGTGACATAGGGTTCGAAAGCGCGCTGCAGGATGTGTGCCGGAAAGCCACCGCCGCTGTCCGCCACGGTGAGCCGCACACGGCGCGACGACTCGCTCCAACGGGTGCTGATGCGTACCGGTTGCAGCACCGGCTCTGCGGCATCGGCGCGGGCCTGCTCGGTGGCGTCCTGCGCGTTTTGCAGCAGGTTGTGCACCACCTGGCGCAGTTGCTGCGCATCACCGGCAATCCAGGGGCAGCGCGGGTCCAGCTCGGCTTCCACGGGGACGGTGGCGTTTTCCTCGCCATACAAATGCAGCACGTCGGCCACGAGCGCGTTGAGGTCCAGCGCATGCAGTTCTGCCGCAGGCAGGCGAGCGTAATCGCGGAACTCGTTGACCAGCCGCTTCATCGCATCGACCTGGTCCACGATGGTCTTGACGGACTTGGCAAGGATGGCCTGCTCGGGCCCGGGCAGCTTGCCCGATAGCTTCATTTCCAGCCGCTCGGCCGACAGCTGGATGGGGGTCAGGGGGTTCTTGATTTCATGTGCGAGGCGCCGCGCGACCTCGCCCCAGGCCTGAGCACGCTGCGCAGAAACGATTTCTGAAATGTCGTCAAAAACCAACAATCGTGCCGAATCTGGCAGCTCCGCACCCCGGGCGACGAGGCTGGTGGCGTGTTGCCCCACCCCTCCCGACGAGGCGTGCAGCTCAAACGGCTGCTGCCAATGATCCAGGCCGTGGCGTTCGTGGTCGCCCAGGAAGGCATCGAAATGCCGTTGGACGGCGGCGGCAAACTCTGCCAGACCCGGCACGTCCGACAACGGGCGGCCCTCGAACGCCGCCATGGGTGCGCGCAGGATGCGGGTGGCGCCTGGATTGGAGGAATGGATCAGCCCCTGGGCATCAAGCACGATGACACCGGCGGTGAGGTTGTCCAGAATGGTCTGCAGGTTGGCGCGGGCAGCGTCCACCTCGCCCATGCTCTGCTCCACCGCCTGGCGTGCATCCGCCAGCTGTTGGGTCATGAGTGCAAACGAGCGCGTGAGGCCGCCCAGCTCATCCTTGCCCTGCAAGGCCGCCTTGGGGCTGAGGTTGCCTGCGGCCACCTCACGCACACCTTCGGCCAGCACCAACAGTGGCCGCACCAGCTGGTTGCCCAGCAGCACGGCCAGCAGCACGGCACCAAACACCGCCAGGAACAGGCTGAGCGTGAGCGTGCCCACATACATGCGCCGCAAGCCGCCCCGCGCCAGTGCGCGCTCCTGGTACTCGCGATTGGCCTCCTGCACGGCAATTGCATTGGCCACCAGGGCGGGCGGCAGGGGCAGTGTGGCCTGGAGATAGCGAGGCTCCGCCAGCAGCCCCACGCTGGGGCTGGCCACCAGTACCAGCACTTTCACGCGTGCGTTCTGGGAGGCCTGCGGGTCGGCAATGTCGTCCAACCCCTCGATCTGCGCCGTGGCTCGCTGCTGGCGCACGGTGCGCAGCAGCGATGCGCCCGGCCGCTCCGGATTGAGGCTGAAACGGGACTGCCCGGCGCTGGCCACGGCCTGTCCAGCGGCGTTCCAGAGCACCACGTCGGTGGCACCCAGCTGATCGCGGATGCGCTCTAGCGCCAGGCCCGCCGTGGCATCGGGCACCTGGGCCACCTGGGTGCTGGCGTTACGGGCTTTGGCGGCCATGTCGGCGGCCAGCGAATCCAGTGACACGCGGGCCAGACTGACCCCGGCCGACAGGGCCCCCTCCACCTTCACGTCGAACCAGCTTTCGATCGATCGCGTAACAAACTGGTAGGACACCACGTAGATCAGCAGACCGGGCATGAGTCCCACCACCGCGAAGATCGCGGCCAGCTTGACCAGCAAGCGACTGCCAAACCGCCCCTTGCGCAGCCGCATGCCCAGCCTCACGGCCACCCAGACCAGCACGCCCAGCAGCAGCAGGGCAACAAACACGTTCACGCCAAACAGCCAGGCGTAGTTGCGCTCGTACAGGGCCCGGTTGTTGGTGGCCAGGGTCAGCAAGAACAGCAGCACCATGCCGATGGCCGACATGATGGCCGCCCCCACGCCCACGGCCCAGCGCACTGCGCGTGACTGGCGTGCGGAGGCGTGGGTGGATGGTGGTGCGCCCGCCGGTGTGTAGTCGGCACTCACTTGGCCTGCTCCACACCGAGGCGCTGGCTGCGGGAGACCAGCAGGTTCCAGCCTGAACGGCCCACCGCGCCAATCTGAAAGGGACGGGGCAACTGGGACATGTCGAGCCGAAACCGGAAGTTGACCGTGTGCAAGGCATCGGCCTCGATCGCATCCCGTTCTGCGATCTTCCAGCGCGAAAACCGCTGGATGGAAGCCATCGCTTCATCGTAACTGTCAAAGTTCTGCCCCAGGACCACCCCCAGGCCGCTGTTGGTGAAAGGCACGGCAGAGATGTTCAGGCGCCAGCGGCGTGTCAGCGGCTGATAGCTCAGCCGGAAGTAGCGTGTGGTTTCTGCCACGAGGCGGTCGGACCAGTACCAGCGGTCGCGCAAGACCTGCGCGTCGGCCACAAAAAACATCGGGATGCCTTTGTAGAGCGCGTCTTCGGCCAGCGTCGGCAGGTCAAACTGCAGGTTGGCTCCCAGATAGAGGCCGTCTTCGGCGCGCTCCAGGCGCAGCTCGCCCACCTCGGGATTGGCTGCATGTGCGGCGGTGGCGTGGGAGGCCAGAAGCCCGCCCCACAGACACAGCCAAAAAATTGCGGCGCAAAACAGCAACCAATGGGACCCAAGGGGTCCATTACGGTGATTTTTGCAACAGTGCGTAAAAAAATCCGTCGTGGTCACCGGTCTGATTGTCCGGGACTGCCCCGCCCTTGTCCGCCTTGCCGGGAATTAAATGGCCCGGCGATGGCTGCAATTGCGCGTCGGTGTTGTGCGCAAGAAACGTTTGCACCTGGGCATCGCCTTCTGCGCGAAACACCGAGCAGGTGCAGTACAACATGCGCCCGCCGGGACGCAACAGTGGCCACAAGGCCTTCAGCAGCTGCGCCTGCAAAGCGGCGAGCTGTGCGATGTCACTCTCCCGGCGCAGCCAGCGCACGTCGGGGTGGCGGCGCACGATGCCGGATGCGGTGCAGGGTGCATCGAGCAAGATGGCATCGAACAACACACCACCACAATGCGCCTGCCACCAATCCTGCGGGCGCGCAGCGTCAGCCACCAGGACCTGGGCGCTCAGTCCCAGGCGCTGCAGCGTCTCGCCAATGCGCTCGCTGCGGATGGCATCAATCTCCAGCGCCGTGACATGCATTGGCGCGCCAGGGGCGGCCATTTCCAGCAAGTGGGCGGTTTTCCACCCGGCGCGGCGCAGGCGTCCAGCACCCGCAGGGGCTGGGCCAGGTCCAGCCCCTTCAGCAACAAAGGCGCCGCCATCTGGGCGGCTTCGTCCTGCACCGACGCCCAGCCCTCAGCAAAGCCGGGTAGCACCGGCACGGGCACAGGGTGTTCCAGTGCCAGGCCTGTGGCCCCCACGGGAAATGCTTCCAAATTTATAGCGCTAAGTTCTTTCTGGTAGCGCGGGAGTGTGCATTTTTGCTGATTAATCCGCAGCGTCATGGGCGCATGGGCGTTGTTAGCCCGCAGGATCTGCTCCCAATGCCGGGGGTGGTCCTTGCGCAGCTGCTGGATCCACCATGCCGGGTGGTTAAAGCGCGCCACCGGGTCGTTGTCGGTGGCGGCCACCAGTGCGTCGCGTTCCCGCAGAAAGCGGCGCAGGCAGCCATTGATGAACGACGCCTGGGCCCGGGTGGCCGGGTGGTGCTTGGCAGCTTCCACGGCCTGGTTGACCAGGGTGAAGGCTTCGTAGGGCGCCTCGTCCGGGTTCCAGCCGAGCGCCAGGGCCGTGCACAGCAGGGCGTCGGCGGCCGGTGGTGGAGTGCGAGTAGCCAGTTGGCGGCGCAGGGCATCGGCACGGCCCAGTTGTCGCAGCACCTGGAACAGCAGGGCCTGTACCCCTGGGCGCAGGCCCGCATCAACCGCCCCGAGGGCCACCGAGCCCGACTGGCCGCTGCGAATGGCCTGCAAGGCCCCTGCAACGGCGGTCAACTGCTGCCACAACGCCACAGCCCCAGGCTGCGTGGCGCCCAGTGGCATGCCCGGCGATGTGCTCGGCGCCCCCGAGAGGCCCGCGCTGGCGCGCTGGCGAGGGGGGCGGGAGGGGTTTCTGCCGCCAGGGCGGCCCGGGCGATGGGAGGAAGGAGGATTCATCGTGGTCCTGAAAACCGGCTGCGGCAGCCGCGCTACAGCGCGCGCGCCGCCTTGAAGCCAAAAACCCAGGCCAGCAAGTTGGCCGGGAACTGCGCAATGGCCGCGTTGTAGTGCTGCACCGCGTCGTTGAACACCTGAATGGCCTGGGTGTTCTGCTGCTGATGCTCGTTCCATCGGATCTGCCAGATCGACAGGGCCGTTATGGCGGGCTCCGGCGCCGCCTCCGAAACGGGTTCGGCTTCCGGCCCCCCCGTGGCGAGCTGCACTGCGCCCACAGCGCCTTGCCAAGTGGCCAGCAGCACATCGCGCGCAGCAGCCGGACGCCGTAGCGGCCCTGGCTGC
>NZ_QAIH01000168.1 GCF_003060895.1 Acidovorax sp. HMWF029
GTGCCGGTGCTGGCAATGGACCGGGTGTACCGGGGTTCATGCCGGGGTCCGGGGTTGGTACCGGGCCCGGCACAGGCAGCGGGCTTGCCACCGGTTCAGGAGCGGGGGGCTGGGATGGCCATGGCGCTGGCTGGTTGGGTGCGCCGCTGTTTTCGCCACCGCCGCAAGCCACCAGAAGCACCGCAACCATCAACACCTGTATGCGTGCGCGCGCAGCCAGTATCCGCAGGGTGGGGTCTTGAATCATCGTGGAGGTCCATTGCCCACCCTGCTTGCAGCAGTGGGTTCAAAAACATTCCATTTTCAAGATCGAGGACGCCTTGAGCCACCCTACCAAAGTGGGGGTAAGGGCGGGAACGACCCATAGCACAGGCATCCCTACCGTCTACCGCCCTCGCCTTTGGGCACTGCAGGGCGCGCCGTTCGGTGATGCCGCTCTGGGGGTTTGCGAGCGGCAGGGTGTCAACGGTCCAGCCCGTGCTGAGCGAGGATGCCCAACCATTCATGCAGCGCCAGGCTGCTGTCGGCCAGCGCGGAAGCCCGTGGCAGCAGCCGGTACAGCTTGCGCGCCTGCCCCCCCTTGAAGCCCGTGGGTGCGGGCAGCACCTGCAGCCCGGCGCGCTCAAAATCCCGCGTCGCGCGCACCATATGCCAGGCGTGGGTCACCAATGCAATGCGCTCGATGCCAGCCGCCTTGAGCTGCATGGCCGATTTTTCGGCGTTGCTGCGGGTGTCGAGCGATTCCATTTCCGTCCAGCGCACCCGCCCCCTGAACTCGCGCTCCACCACGTCCTTCATCACCAGCGCCTCGGCGCGCATGCCGCCCGTCGATCCCCCCGTGGCCAGTATGGGCAGCCCCGTCTGCTGTTGCAGGTACACGGCGTAGCGCACCCGTTCGCGGGCGCCCCGGCTGAGCACGTCCACCCCGTACTCTGGGGCCACCGTGTCGGCCCCGCCCCCCAGCACCACAATGGCCTGAACCTGCGCCTGGGGCAGTTGCTTGGGGGTCACGGCAGGATGCTGCTCAAGGCTGCGCACCAGCACATCGGCCACGGGCGGCCACGACAGCGCCAGCACAGACAACAGCGACAGCACCACCACGGCCATGCCCGTGCGGCGGTGAAAGCGCGCCAGCCACAGGCCCACAAACGCGAGCAGGATGCTGGACACCGGCGGCATCAGCAACGCAGACAGGATTTTCTTGAGGGCAAACAGCATAGAGGTCACATCCGAGGCGGCGATCATGCCAGCACACAGCGGCCGGTCCCGGCACGGGCGGCAGCCACCCGCTGGTCAGTGCAGCCAGCGACGCCGGGCCAGAAAGTCCAGCAGCGCGGCGTCAAACCCCTCGGGGTCTTCCAGCTGCGGCCAATGACCGACATGGGGCAGCTGCAGCGTTGCCGCATCGGGCAGCACCTGGGCCAGTGCCTCCAGGGCCACTGGCGGCGTGCAGCGGTCCAATTCACCCCCCACCAGCAGCGTGGGCATGGTCAGCTGCGCCAAGGCGCTGGCGCCCCGGTCAAACGTGGGCAGGGCCGCCAGCGCGCGCCGATAGGCCCCCGGGTAGACCTGGGCCAGCGCGTGGCTGGCCAGCCGCACGCCTTCGGGCAGCGCACCCGTGCCGATGAACTGGGGCACCAGCGTCTGCGCCAGCTGCTCCATGTTGCCACCGGTATCCAGTGCCGTGAGGGCACGCAGGCGGGGCGCCACCCAGTCTTCCACCACCTGTGCATCCAGCGCGGGCCCGCCCGCACACAGCACCAGGCGGCGCACCTTGGACGGGTCGCGCACGGCAGCCTCCAGCGCCACCATGGCGCCCATGCCGTGGCCCACCAATGCCACGGGGCCACTCTGCAGCGCGTCGATCAAGGCCAGGCAGCTTTGCGCCAGCGCCTTGAAGGTGTAGGGCTCCACAGGGGCACTGCGGCCATAGCCCGGCATGTCCCAGGCCACGGCGCGGTAACCGGCGGTGGCCAAAGTCTCGACCTGGGGGGCAAAGGTGAGGTGGTCGCCATCGGCATCGTGCAGCATCAGCACGGTGGGGCCGGAGCCCAGGGTGGTGAAGGTTGGAAGGACAGCCATGCGGAGGAAAGAGGAGCCAGTAAACCCCGCAACAGCGCGGCGGTAGGTGGCGCCCGATAATAGTTGCTCCCTTCCATTGCCCCTATTGCTGCCCCTGCGGGC
>NZ_QAIH01000169.1 GCF_003060895.1 Acidovorax sp. HMWF029
CCCTTGAACCGTCTTCGACACCGCCAGCAAGCCACGTCCTTTGACCATGACCGAAAGCCTTCGCCAAGCCCCCGCCACTGGAGTCAGCCATGTCGATGCGCTGCCCCCTGGTACCCGGCTGGCCGAATTCGAGATCCTGGCACTCCTGGGGGTGGGGGGGTTTGGCATGGTCTACAAGGCGTTCGACCATTCCCTGCACCGGGCGGTGGCGATCAAGGAGTACATGCCATCGGCCCTGGCCGGGCGTTCCGAAGGGCAGTCGCTGTGGGTGCGGTCCTCCTCCGACCAGCAGACCTTCCACGCGGGCCTGGCCTCGTTTGTGGGCGAAGCCCGCCTGCTGGCCCAGTTTGACCACCCGTCGCTTGTCAAGGTGTTCCGTTTCTGGGAGGCCAACAACACTGCCTACATGGTGATGCCGCTCTACAGTGGCATGACCTTCAAGCAGGCGCGTGCGCAGATGCGCACGCCCCCGCCTGAGGCCTGGCTGCGCAAGCTTCTTTGGTCGGTGCTCGATGCCCTGCGGGTGCTGCACGACGGAAATACGCTGCACCGCGATATTTCGCCTGACAACATCTTCTTGCAGGACAACGGTCCGCCCGTGCTTCTTGACCTGGGTGCGGCACGGCATGCGATCAACGACCAGGACCGCAAGCACACTGCCGTACTCAAGGTGAATTACGCACCGATCGAGCAGTATTCCGACGGCGACGAAGAGCTGCGTCAGGGGCCGTGGAGCGACCTGTATTCGTTGGCGGCTGTGATGCATGGCTGCCTGGCCAACGATACCCCGCTGCCCGCCACGCTGCGTTCCATCCGCGACCGCATGGTGTCGTTCTCGCGCATCGCACGGACTGTCAAGCGCCAGTTCGGGGTCGAGTATTCGGCGCCTTTTGTGGCCGCAATTGCCCAGGCGCTGGCTTTGCGGCCCGAGGACCGGCCGCAAAGCATCGACGCGTTTCTCCAGGCCATGGAGATGACGTCGCCGCCAGACGATGTCCTGCATTTTGATTTCCGTGCCGAGCTGGGCGACATCTGGGTCGAGCCTGCCGACCAGCCCGGCCCCGGCTTGCTGACGCCCACGGTGGACGTGACCTCGGCGCCGCGCATCGTGGCTGAGATGCAGGCCCAGGCGAAACGTGCGGAGGCCTCAGAAATGGCCGCTACCGTGGTGGCAGGCAGCGGCTTGGGTCGACCGGCGACGGACCCGGGCGCTGACACCGTCATGCTTGGAGGTCCCGACACCGTGTTTGCCGAGCCAGGAGACACGGTGCTCATCGATGCTGTTGACACCGTGGCTTCCGATGATTCGCGGTA
The DNA here is from genome assembly GCF_003060895.1 of Acidovorax sp. HMWF029. Taxonomy (GTDB): domain Bacteria; phylum Pseudomonadota; class Gammaproteobacteria; order Burkholderiales; family Burkholderiaceae_C; genus Acidovorax. The sequence goes on from NZ_QAIH01000169.1 coordinate 1,315, forward strand.
TGAGGGCGTAGATCATCATCGTCGGCATGGGGCCGAACCGCGTGCCTTGCCTCTGGAGCGGGACATCGTGCGCGCCGCAGGCAAATCTGCCAGACCCAAGCGGCGATCGCCCCTGATTGCGGGGCTGGTGGTGGCTGCGCTGGTGGTGGTGGCCTCTGCTGCCGGACTGCGGTGGATGCAGGGCAAAAAGGTGCACAACGACGACATCATTACCGAGATGGCTGAGCCGCCCGCACAGCCTGCGGTGCCTGCATCGGCTGAGGCCGTTCTCACTCAAACAGCGTCCGTTGCAATGGAAGGGGCCTCCAGCCCAGCGGGCTTGGTGGCACCAGTTGCTGCTGCGGCGGCATCTGCTGCGTCCCCGGCCTCCGCAGCGGCATCGGCGTCCCGTGTGGTGCCCCGCGCTAACAAGCGTACCGTGCAGGAGCCCGTGCCAACGCCCGTCGTGGTGCGCGAGGAGCCGGAGCCGCCACCCCCACCTGTGGTGGCCGAGCCCAAACCCAAGCCAGCGCCACCTGCGCGCATCCCCTCGCCGCAGGAGGCCTGTGCCGACGCCAATTTCCTGGCACGCCCCATGTGCATCCACCAGGAATGCCAGAAACCGTCGCAGGCTGGGCAGCCCATCTGCGTGGAAAACCGTCGCCGGTACGAGGCAGAGGAGCAGCGCCGTCGCCAGACGCCCAATTGACGCAGGCGCAGGGTTATTGGCCTGCTACTGGGCTTGTCTGGACATTACGCTTGCGTCCGCCTGGGGCAAATTCGTATAATGGAGGGCTTCGCAGCGCTTTTGTGGTCCCGCGGCGAAGATCAAGTGCCACCTAAGAGGCTTCCGAAAGAGGAGCACCGACCGTGGAAAAGGACCCGCCAAACCCTCTTTTGTAGAGAAACTCATGACTACCACTTTCAGCGCAAAGCCCGCTGAGGTCGTGCACGAGTGGTTTGTGATTGACGCGACCGACAAGGTCCTCGGACGAGTAGCCAGCGAAGTTGCTCTCCGTTTGCGCGGCAAACACAAGGCCATTTACACGCCTCACGTCGATACTGGTGACTTCATCGTCATCATCAACGCAGCCAAGCTCAAGGTCACCGGCACCAAGTCCCTGGACAAGGTGTACTATCGTCACTCGGGTTATCCCGGCGGTATCACGGCCACGAACTTCCGCGACCTGCAAGCCAAGCACCCCGGCCGCGCGCTGGAAAAGGCTGTCAAGGGCATGCTGCCCAAGGGCCCCCTTGGTTACGCAATGATCAAGAAACTCAAGGTGTACGGTGGTGCAGAGCATCCCCACACCGCCCAGCAGCCCAAGGCTCTGGAAATCTAAGGAGCCTTGAGATGATTGGTGAATGGAACAATGGCACCGGCCGTCGCAAGTCCAGCGTCGCCCGCGTGTTTCTGAAGAAGGGTTCCGGCAAGATCACTGTGAATGGCAAAGACATTCAGCAGTATTTCGGCCGCGAAACCTCGATCATGATTGCCAAGCAACCGCTGGCGTTGACCAACCATGTCGAAACCTTCGACATCCAGATCAACGTGCACGGTGGCGGTGAATCCGGCCAGGCTGGCGCTGCCCGCCACGGTATCACCCGCGCCCTGATCGACTACGACGCGACGCTGAAGCCCGCACTGAGCCAAGCCGGCTTCGTGACCCGCGACGCACGTGAAGTCGAGCGTAAGAAGGTCGGTCTGCACTCCGCACGCCGCGCCAAGCAGTTCTCCAAGCGTTAAACCTTGGCCCTGCCCGGATGCCGCCCTGTGCGGCATCTGCTGCAAAGCATCCCTGGGGTGCTTTACAGAGAAAAACCGCCCTTGGGCGGTTTTTTCGTTTATGGTGCGCTCTTTTCTTTTTGGGTGCGTATGTCCAAGACACGCCTGTTGACCCTATGCGCTTTCGCCTATTGCGCCGTCGGCTGACCATCAGCGCGCCCCGGGTGGCCATCCGCAGTGCTTTGCCTTGGCCTTTTCGCTGGCTGGCGTTGGCGGTGGTGCTGGGCTTTTGTGCGGCGGTGGCGCTGTGGGCGTTCGAGTTTGGCAAATCCATTGCCGGGCTGGACACCGTTTCGCGTGACGAACTTCACCAGATGAAGGCCGAAATCATGCGCCTGCGCGACGAGGGGCAGGAGCGGCAAACCGTGGCGTTGACCGCCGAGAGTCTGCTCGCCACTGAACGCGCCGCCAAGGAACGTTTGATGGCCCAGGTGCGCCAACTGGAGGCCGACAACCGGACGCTGCGCGAAGACTTGGGGTTTTTCGAAAAACTGATTCCGGCGGCTAAAACTGATGGCCTGGTGATCCGCGCCTTGCAGGCCGAGGTGCTGGGCGGGATGCAGCTGCGCTGGCAGGTGCTGGTCATTCAGTCCGCCCGCAATGCGCCCGAGTTCAATGGCCGTCTGGAGCTGGTGCTGACGGGCACCCAGGAGGGCAAACCCTGGACCCAGACGCTGCCAGCCCAAGGGCAGCCTTTGCAAGTCAAGCAATACCGCCGCATGGAGGGCGTCCTCGATCTACCCCCCCATGCCGTGGTAAAAACCGTGACCGCGCGCGTGCTGGACGGCTCCGCAGTCCGGACTACGCAGACGATGGCCATCGAGTAAGAGGCATGGGGTGGCCACTTCTAGTGGCGACCACGTTGCGGCCAGTGCGTCCCGCCGCGCTCCCCGCTCCGGGTGCTCCAGTGCCTTTGTGCAGAGTGCATGGGGTGGAGCGAGCAGCGTCGTTTATCTGTTTCATCCGCATGTGGGTCGTTTGGCCTGCTCGCTTTTTCAGGAGTCCTGCCCATGTTTTCACGTAAGAAGCAGCCGCCCATCAAAAGCCTGGTCGCGCAGGGTACGAAAATCGAAGGCAATGTGTTGTTTGCAGAGGGCATGCGCATTGATGGTGAAGTGGTGGGCGACATACGAGCTGGGGCGGAGCAGCCCAGCATCCTCGTGATTTCGGAAACCGCGCGAGTCGAAGGTGCCGTGCATGCCGACCATGTGATCATCAATGGCCAGGTGCTGGGTCCCGTGCATGCGGGCGAGCTGCTGGAGCTGCAGCCCAAAGCGCAGATCAGCGGAAACGTGCATTACAGGGCGCTGGAGATGCACCAGGGTGCTGTGATTGCCGGGCAGCTGGTCCCGATGGCTGTGCTGGTCGAAGAAAAGCCCCCACTGAAGTTGGCGTCAAACAATCTGTGACCTGAATTCCCGAGCGGTTTGCAGTAGTATTCACCCAAATACCGAACCCGGAGTACCCCATGAGTGCCGTTGCCGACAACATCCAGACCGAAATGCCCGCCCCCATCCTCTTCACCGACAGTGCTGCGGCCAAGGTGGCAGACCTGATCGCCGAAGAAGGCAATCCTGACCTGAAACTGCGCGTGTTTGTGCAGGGTGGCGGTTGTTCCGGCTTCCAGTACGGATTCACCTTCGACGAAATCACCAATGAAGACGACACCACCATGACCAAGAATGGCGTGTCGCTGTTGATCGATGCGATGAGCTATCAGTACTTGGTGGGTGCCGAGATCGACTACAAGGAAGACCTGCAGGGTGCCCAGTTTGTGATCAAGAACCCGAACGCCACCACCACCTGCGGGTGTGGCTCCAGCTTCTCGGCCTGATGGGCCCTGGGGCCGGGTCGCAAGGCCGCTGCCTCGGATGCACCAAAGATAAAAACCGCCCTCGGGCGGTTTTTTCATGGGCGCAAGGAATCTGCAGTACTCAGGCTGGGTACACCGCCCCAAGGACGCGGGTGCCTGCTGCGCCGGTCACGCTGGGCAGGTTGCCGGGGGCCTGGTGCAGTGCTTGGCGCGCCAGCCAGGCAAAGGCGGCGGCTTCGACCTGCAGCGCGGGCAGCCCCAGGGCATCGGTAGTCATGACCTGCAGCGAGGGACACAGGGCTTGCAGGCGGCGCATCAGCTGGGTGTTGAGGGCGCCCCCTCCACACACAGCCAGGATTTTGCTATCCATTTTGTAGCTATCAGCACATGCTGAGCAGGCGGTGGCAGTGAATTCTGTCAATGTAGCCTGCACATCGACAGGCTCGGCATGCCCGAAGCGCTCCAGGTGGGTGGCCAGCCAGGGGGGGTTGAACAGGTCGCGCCCCGTGCTCTTGGGGGGGGCCTTGTGCAGAAAAGGCTCCTGCATCAGCGATGCCAGCAGGCCGGGCAGCACCTGCCCGGTGGCGGCCCAGGCGCCACCCCTGTCGAAGGCTTGTCCGGTGTGCAGCTGGCACCAGTGGTCCATCAGCGCATTGCCGGGCCCGCAATCAAACCCCAGCACGCTGCCGTCCGCTCCGAGCACGCTGAGGTTGGAGATGCCGCCGATGTTCAGCACCAATACCGTCTCGTCAGGCCGCCCGAAGATGCCCTGGTGGAAGGCGGGCACCAGCGGCGCGCCCTGGCCACCGGCTGCCACGTCGCGGCTGCGCAGGTCGGCCACTACGGTGATGCCTGTCCGCTCGGCCAGCAGGGCGGGGCTGAGCAGTTGCAGGGTGTAGCCCGTGCCGTCGAATTCCTGGGGGCGGTGGCGCACGGTCTGCCCGTGTGCGCCGATGGCTCGGATGGCGCTGGCAGGTAGGCCGCTGCACTGTACAAGTGCATGCACGACGTCCCCATAGGCGCGCGACAGCGCGTTGCCTGCGAGTGCCGCACGGTGCAACTCGTTGTCACCGGGGGTGTTGAGGGCCAGCAGTTCAGCGCGCAATGCGGGTGTAAAGGGGGCGCTTGTGTGGTGGGTGACCCGCATGCGCGGGCCGGAGAAGTCGGCCAGCACCCCGTCGATGCCGTCGAGCGATGTGCCCGACATCAGGCCGATGTACAGCTCGGATGCGCTCACAGCAGCTGTGCGCAATGTGAAAGTGTGGGCCTTAAAGCCCCGCGTTCAGCAGCGCCATGTGCGTTGCAACCGGCGCGGCCAGGGTCAGCGGCCGCCGCGCAAGGGCCGCCGCGCCGCGTATGCGGCGCTTCGCTTGTGTGCGAAGGCGGCGTTCCCCTTCGGGGGGAAGGCACGCAGCGACTCGGGGGAGGGGTCACTCTGCGCTGGCTTGCTCGATGAGCGCAGCGGCGTTCAGCTGGACGCGCATGTTGGCTGCCAGGCGGTCGAAAGCGGGGCGCCCAGCAGCCGACACCGGCGCAGCGGCTTCACTCTGGGCCACGATGGTCATGGGGTCCTGGTGCACGCCGTTGACGCGGAACTCAAAGTGCAGGTGCGGGCCGGTGGCCCAGCCAGTGGCGCCTACGGCACCCAGGGTCTGGCCCTGCTCGACGGATTGGCCCTGGCGCACGTCGATGCGGCTCAGGTGGGCATAGACGGTCACATGCTGGTTGCGGTGCTTGACGAATACGACGTTGCCGTAGCCGTTCTGCACGCCCGAAAACTCCACGACGCCATCGCCCACAGTGCGCACGGCGGTACCCGTGGGGGCGGCGAAGTCGGTGCCGAGGTGGGCGCGCCAGGTCTTCAGGATGGGGTGCAGGCGCATCTTGAACCCGCTGGTCACGCGCGAGAACTCGACTGGCGAAGCCAGATAAGCGCGGCGCATGCTTTCGCCATTGAGCGTGTAATAGGCGCCCTTGGTGGCGCCGGGCTCCTGGAACCACACCGCCTGGTGGGTTTTGCCGTTGTTGACGAACTCGGCGCTCAGTACGCGGCCACTGGACAGGGGCTCGCCATCGGCTTCCAGGGTTTCATAAACCACCGAGAAGCGGTCACCCTTGCGCAGCGAGCGGCGGAAATCGATGTTGCCCGAAAACAGCTCGGCCACCTGCACTGCCACGGCGTCGGGGATGTTGGATGCGTCAGTGGCGGCAAACAGTGAACTCTGGATGATGCCCCCGGAAAGACGGCTGCTGCTCGTCATCTTGGCGGTTTCGATGCGCGTGGCGAACTTGTTGTCGCCCTTGCGCTCGACGATCAGGCGGCGGAAGTTGCCGCTGTCGTCCGGCACCCAGCGCACCGTCAGGCGCACCAGGCGGTGGTCGTCGGTGGTTTCTGCCGAGACGCTGCGGCCGGTGCGGCCCAGCACGTTTTGGCGCACGGTGGTATCGCCACGCATGAAGGCGGCGGCAGCTGGGTCGGCCACGCCCAGGCGCTGCAGCAGGGATTCGGGGGTGTCGCTGGAGCGCACCTGCTCGGAGCGGAACAGCGAGAAGCCCGGGGCGTCCAGTTCGCCCAGCACGAGGTTTTCGGCCAGCGATTCAACGGGGTAGCTCACCATGCGCACGGGCAATTCCGCCGGATCGGGCGCGAAGGACGCCACAGCGAAGGCGCCGCCACCACCCGTCAACAGGATGGCTGCAACGGCTGCAGTGATGCGTTTGGGGTGTTGTTGGATCGTGCGGGACAGCCGGTCAAGCAAAGCCGTGCTGGCGGTGTTCAAGCCGTGAATCAATGGTCTATCCCCAGGGTGAGCGTGAATCCGTGACACTTCCCCGGCGTCGGCGCGGGGCAAGGCATGGAGCACAGACTGTCAGGCTGCAGCCATTCAGCAGAATGGCCAAAAACAAGTCGAAACAGCGGTCCCACTAGAATCCGCCTCAAGCAATGTGGGCTGGAGTATAGCGGCGCATGCTGTTCAGACATCCCAAAAAACCCTTATGAATCAATCTGCTGTTACAACAACCCCGGTCTCTGATGGTGTAAGACAAGCCCTCGAAATCTCTCTGCGCGGCGTGCAAGAGCTGCTGCCGCAGGACGAATGGGTCAAGAAGCTGGCGCGCTCGGAGGCCACCGGCCAGCCGCTGCGCATCAAACTCGGGCTCGATCCCACGGCTCCCGATATCCACATCGGCCATACGGTGGTGCTGAACAAGATGCGGCAGCTGCAAGATCTGGGCCATCAGGTGATTTTCCTGATCGGGGATTTCACCAGCCTGATCGGCGACCCCTCGGGCCGCAACAGCACCCGCCCGCCGCTCACGCCCGAGCAGATCAAGGTGAACGCCGAGACCTACTACAAGCAGGCCAGCATGGTCCTGGACCCCGCCAAAACCGAGATCCGCTACAACAGCGAGTGGAGCGAACCCCTGGGCGCGAGCGGAATGATCCAGCTGGCCTCGCGCTACACCGTGGCACGCATGATGGAGCGTGACGACTTCCACAAGCGCTTCCACTCCGGCCAGTCCATTGCGGTGCATGAATTTCTGTACCCACTGATGCAGGGCTACGACTCGGTGGCGCTCAAGAGCGACCTGGAACTGGGCGGCACCGACCAGAAATTCAACCTGCTCATGGGCCGCCATCTGCAGCAGGAATATGGTCAGGAGCCGCAGTGTGTGCTCACCATGCCGCTGCTGGTGGGCCTGGACGGTGTGGACAAGATGTCCAAGTCCAAGAACAACTACATCGGCATCACCGAAGAGGCGAACACCATGTTCGCCAAGGTGCTGTCGATCAGCGACACGCTGATGTGGGACTGGTTCACCCTGCTGTCCTTCAAGAGCCTGGCCGAGATCGCCGCGCTCAAGGCCGAGGTGGCGGGCGGGCGCAACCCCAAGGACGCCAAGGTGATGCTGGCCAAGGAGATCACCACGCGCTTTCACAGCGCTGCAGCGGCCGACGCAGCCGAGCAGGACTTCACCAACCGCAGCAAGGGTGGCGTGCCGGACGAGATCCCCGAGGTGAGTCTGTCGGGCGCCCCGCTGGGCATCGGGGCGCTGCTCAAGCAGGCCAACCTGGCGCCGTCTGGCAGTGAGGCCAACCGCCTGATCGACGGTGGCGGCGTGCGGGTGGATGGCAGCGTGGTCAGCGATAAGGGCCTGAAGCTGGCCGCTGGCACCTACGTGGTGCAGGTGGGCAAGCGCAAGTTTGCCCGGGTCACGTTGTCCTGATTTTTGGGGTCAAATTGACCCTCTCCGCCTGCTGGATAAGCAAAGGTTGCTATTAAAAATGAAGCAAAAGCGCCGCGCCTGTACAGGTCGGCGCTTTTTTCTTCTCAGGCTCCGTCCAGGTTGTCGTTCAAATCTGGGTCCGGCACATCGCCAATCGCCTGGCGGGTGGCCTCGGCCTGTACTTGCAGCCAGGCACAAAACGCCTTGATCTCGGGCCGGTGCACGCTGCGCGGCCCCACCATCAGCCAATAGGACAGTGGCGAGTCGATGCGGTGGCCGGGCAGCACCTCCACCAGGTCGCCCGAAGCCAGGGCATCGGCGATCAGCGGCATGCGGGCAAGTGCCAGGCCCTGGCCCGCCAGCGCGGCCTGCACGATCTGGTGGGCGTAGTTGAAGTACAGCCAGCGTTGCGGCTGCAGTTTGGTCAGGTCGCGCGTATCGAACCAGCGGCGCCAGCTCAGATACTCCAGATAGTGCGTGCGGTGGGCGTCGCCCGCCTCGATCAAGGTGAACTGCGCTACATCGGCGGGGGTGCGCAGCGGCGTGCCGCTCTTGAGCAGCCAGGGGCTGGCCACAACGGCCAGTTGTTCGCCAAACAGGCGGATGCCACCCTGCGTGGCCCCGGCGGGCATGGCATAGCGCAATGCCAGGTCCACGTCAGAGGTTTCCAGATCGACCTGCACATCGCTTGCATCAATGCGGATGTCGATGCCCGGGTTGTCGCGCTGGAACTCCTCCATGCGCGGGATCAGCCACATCGACGCAAAGCTGGCCCAGGTGGTGATCGCCACACTGCGGCGCCCGGCTGTCTGGCGCACCAGGCGCACGGCGGCGTCCATGCGCTCCAGCGCCGGGCCCACCGCGCGCTGCAGCTGCGCGCCCGCGCTGGTCAGCTCCACTGCGCGCGTGTGGCGCAGGAACAGCGCCACACCCACCTCTTCCTCCAGCGCCTGGATCTGGCGGCTCACGGCCGACTGGGTGAGCGCCAGCTCGTCTGCGGCGGCGCGGAAGTTCAGGTGCCGCGCCACAGCCAGAAAGGCGCGCCAGTGGCCGGTGGCCACGGGGCGGGTGCGCAGGACGGCAAGGGAGTATTCGGAAGAGGCCATGGTGGGGCTCCCGGAGGGAATTGATTCATGCGTTGATGGAATGAATAGCGTACCGCGTTTTCATTGGACTGTGTGTGGCGCAAGAATCACTATTCATGCTCCGAAACACCTGTTTTATCCACCCTAAGGAGCCTGTCATGTCCCCCCGCAACGTTCTGGAATCGCAACAATCCGTGCAAGCCGCCTTGGCTGGCCGTTCTGCGGCCGGTTGCTGGAAACTGACCCCTGGCCGTGCCCTGTCGCTGCACCCGCGCGAGCGCGGCGTGCTCGAGATTGCCCAGGGTCGCGTTTGGCTCACGCTGAGCGGGGCGTTGCCCAGCCACCAGCCCGCCGACCTGCCTGCGGATTGGGTCCCTGGCGTGGTCGACCACCTGCTGCAACCCGGTGACTGCCTCGACATCGCGGCGGGTCAGCATGTGGTGATGGAGTCCTGGAGCCCTGCGGGATTGCCGGGTGAGGACGTGGCCTTCCACTGGCATGGTGCCGCAGCCACGGGGCCTGCGCAGGGCCAGCGTGCCCTGCGGCCCGCTGCCGAGTGGGAGTGTGGCGTGGTCCTGCCCCTGCGCGACCTCTTGCAGGCGCTGGCGCAAGGCGGACGCGCCGTGGGCCTGGCGGGGGCTCAGGCACTGGGCGCCGGGGGGCGCCTGGTGCTGGGATTTGCTCGTTTCGCTCTCATTCGGATAGCGGCACAGCGTGAGAGCAAGCACGCTTGAGCGCGACATGCAAGAAGAGCATCAATCGACGCATTCCTTTTCATTGGACGCAGGCGCTAGCACAGCGCACCATAGAGTTAATCAAGGGTAAACCCGGGGATATACATGACCATCTCGCAGACTTTCAAGATCCTTTCCACCGCTGCCACGGCCGCTGCTGCCTCAGGTGCCAGCACCTTGCTGCCAGGCAAGGCCCTCAGCCTCACGCCCCGCGCGCCTATGGCTCTGCGCATCGCCGAAGGCCAAGCCTGGGTCACGCTGGATGCGGGCCCCTACGGCACGGGCGCAGAAGCCGGTGACGTGTTCCTGCACGCCGGCCAGACCCTGTGGGTGGCCGCTGGCCAACACGCCGTGGTTGAGCCCATGGGCCACCAGCGCCTGCAGTACCGCTTCACACGCACGCCGGTGGACGTGGCCAGCACCGCCACCCCCTGGTGGCGCCGCGCGGCGTTCGGCAGCCCGTCGGTGGCGGTGGCCAGCGACGCCTGCTGCGCCTGAGGCGTTGCGAGGCAGGGGGCCTACCCACGACAGGTTGTGGGCCCGGGCCGCTTCTTCCCGAAAGGCGGCGGTGCTCGGACGGCCCCACGCCAAAGCTGCAAACCCCGGTGGCTATCGCAGACCCACCGCTATCTAGTGGTGCAGTTCAGCGCAAGAGCGAGAAGCAGACGCTGAGGTTTTCGCCCGAATTGATGTTGGTCCCCACATCCACGGTCACCTGCAGATCAATGACGGTGCCGCGTGTGACGGTGGCCGCCATGTTACGGCCCGAACTGCTGCGAATGTCCAGCAAAACGGTGGAGTCCAGGCCCCCAGGTGGCTGGTCGAAAAAAATCAAGTAGGACCGCGTCTGTCCTCCGCCGTACGCCGGGTTCACGCTATAGCCATTGCCGCTGATCAGCGTGGCTGGCGCCAGGGTGTTGGAGAGCGGGTCTGCCACTGAAAAGCAGCCATGGCGCATGACGGAAACGCCTGCCACGGCGCCCTGTGGCCCTGCCGGGCCTGTGGCTCCTGCGGCTCCTGTGGCTCCTGTGGCTCCTGTGGCTCCTGTGGCTCCTGTGGCTCCTGTGGGGCCAGCCGGGCCCGTAGCACCTGTTGCCCCAGCCGGGCCGGTGGCACCTGTGGGACCTGTCGCTCCGGTCGCTCCGGTCGCTCCGGTCGCTCCGGTCGGTCCTGCTGGCCCAGCAGATCCTGCAGCTCCAGTATCGCCCTTATCGCCCTTATCTCCTTTGTCACCTTTCGGCCCCACAGATGCCAGTGGGTCACAGCGGCCCAGGGTGCCCGTGGCGTCGTGGCACACCATGGTGGTGCCGGTGGCGGGGGTTGCGGGCAGACTGGGCAAGCGCACATCGCCTGTAGGCAGAACCTGCAGTGCGGGCGTTCCGGGCGCTGAGTGGATGACTACGCGACTCCCGGCGGCGGGCGTGAGGGTCATGTCGGCTGCGCCAGCGTGTGCGGCCATGATGGCGAGCCAAAGGACTAGAGAGCGGGATGTTTGTCGATCCATGGGGTCTGAAGGTTTTGGTGAGGTCAGTGTGGTGCAGGCTTTTTGCGCCGTCTGTTTGCCAGTGCGAGCACGGCGGGCGTGAGCAAAGCCAGTGTCCAAGGGCTTAGCGCGGGCACTGGAACGGGCGCAACTGCGCCGCCGCCCAACGGGATGGGGCCGGCAGGGCCAGCCAGAAGGCAGCCAGGGCTCGCGGTGCGCAGCACCTGGCCGCCGCTGACGTTGACGGGACTGGCCAGCGTCCACTGCCCAGCCAGTTCTACCCGCCCTCCGCTCAGGGTCAGCGAAGCCCCGGCCGACGCAGAGACATCGCGCGCAGCCACGAGCGCACCGTTTGCGCCCAATGTCAACGAGCCACCATTGACCGCAACGTCCGCGCAACCAAGGGATACAGTGCCGCCGCCCAGGTCGGCGGCAGAACCGGGGGGCAGGGCCCAGTCGGCCTTGGAGGGCGTGGCAGCGGCAAGTAGCAAGGCGGCAACGGCGCTCACTGGCAAGAGGGTTTTGTGCATGGGACGGGGGGGGCAATGGCGTATTCCGTACGCGCAAGCAGCTCTTATTTCTGTATTGATTTGCGCAGTCGGCGCGAGGCCGCGCCCGCTGCGATCAGCGACATCAGCACCAGTGCCCAGGGGCCGAGTGCGGGAATCGCCTGCGCGCCCGTGGGGGCGGCTGCCAGCAGGGCGGGCAAACCTGGGTCTGTGATCTGACCGTTGGCGGCACCGTCGCTGTCTCCGGCGCCGCCATCGGTCAGGGTGAAGGTCACACTCAGGCCGTCGGGTGCAAACACCGCGCCTGGCAGTGCATACCAGTGCGGCAGCGCGCAGGCCGCAGCGCCGGTGCAGCCCAGGCCCTCAGGGCTGGCGCCGTGCTTCAGGTAGACGGTTCCTGGCTGCACCGGCTGGGTGTAGCGCACGGTGACGCTGGCGCTGGCGCCGGGTGTGCCGCCAGCCAGGGTGAGCGCGAGCGGGGTAAAGTCTGTGCGAGTGCCCACAGGCAGAGGGGCAGGGAGATTGGAGCCGAAGGCTGCAGACTGGACCTGCCAGCCGCCCGAGCCCCCCACCTGCACGCTGCCTTTGCCCGTGCCTACATTGGCCCACGGTGCGCTGCACAGGCCCGAGTCGCTGCCGCCGTTGGCGCCCGCACAGGTCCAGGTGTAGCTCCCGGCAGCCGATTGCACCGGGCTGGCAGGGCCTGCGCTGCAAAAGTCGGCGGCAGGGGGGGTAATGCTGGGGCGACCGGTCGCAGCGCCACAGGCGCCGTTCACCGATTGGACGAAGCCGAAGCCCGTGTGCTGCGCTGTGCCGTGCGGCGTGATGACCTCCACGGTGGCTAGGCCCGCAGCATGGGCTGGGGTGGTGGCGGTGATCTGTGTGGCGTTGTCTACCGTGAATCGGGTGGCTGCCACTCCCCCGAATGTGACCGCCGTTGTCCCGCTCAAGGCATGGCCGGTCAACCTGACTTGATCGCCTCCATTGCTGCCCGCGCTGGCCGGGTTGGCTTGGGTGATGAACGGCAGCAGCGACGGCGCCGTGCATTGTGGCGAGGTGGCGCCGCCATAAAGGCCTGCACAGGTCCACTGATAGGCCGTCCGGTCGCCGGGCGGCAGCAGCACATTGCTGGCTTGGCCTGTGCTGCACAGGTTGGCCGTGGGGGCTGCGGATGTTGGCTGGCCCTGGGCGCTGCCGCAGGCCCCATCCACGGGGGCGACGAAGGTAAAGCCTGCGTCCAGCGTGGCGGTGCCATCGGGCGTGGTGACCTCGATGGCCACCGGGCCCACCGCATGGGCGGGAGAGACTGCGGTGATGCGGGTGTCGCTGTCTACCCTGAAGCTGGCCGCAGGTGTGCCACCAAAGGTCACGGCCGTGGCACCCGAAAGCCGGGCGCCTTCGATGGTCACAGTGAGCCCCCCATTGAACAGGCCCGTTGAGGGGCTGGCGCTGCTGGCCATGGGCAAGAGCGTGCCCTGCAACTGCATCACCCAGGACTGGGTGAAACACCGCCACCCCATGTAGTCGCGGCAGAGGTGCCCCCCAGTGCTGCTGCGATTGACTTGCCGATAGCCCCTGCCAGCCGGTCCGTTGGGGTCTGCAAAGATCACCCAGACTTGGCTTGATGCCCGAGCCGTGTAGCTGCCGGTGAATGTGGTGGGCCCCGGTGACGGCGCCATGGCTGTGGCGGTAAATGGCTGGCAGTCGTTAGCTGGGGCCCCATCGCCGGGGGCGCTGCCGCAGACCTCCATGGTGAAGGGCGTATCGGGGTTGTGGGCGTTCACCATGTCCAGCGCCACGCTGGTGATACGGGCCGGGGCCGGGCCTACCGGCACCCGGTTGGCCCAGCGCATAGGCACCTGCACCGTGTAGCCGACGTTGTCACCCGTGCCCAGGTTGTCAAAAAGCACTTCAGCGCGTGCGGTGCAGGCGCTGGCAAGGGCTGCGAGCAACAGGATGCGCAGCCTGAAAAATGAAACCATGTTTCTCGGAGAAGGGCCTCGGCGCCTTGCCATAAAGCGCGAGAGGCTATTGTTTTTGAGGGCGTCGGTGTTTGCGCCAGATGTATCTGTGGAATCGTCGGGCAGATCGCCCGTGCGGCTTGACTGGGCATTTGCCCATTTCTTGATTGAGCGTCTCATGTGCTCGCCAGTCGCCAGTCGCCAGTCGCCAGTCGCCAGTCGCCAGTTGGCAGTTGGCAGTTGGCAGTTGGCAGTTGGCAGTTGGCGTGGTGCGCGGGGCATCGCTGGAGGAACGGACTGCGGCGAAAGCGCTGGGCGCCAAGCGCAATGTCACCACACTGGCTTACCACGACACCACCGGCAGCAACGCCGCCACTGGCCTGGGCTACGACCCCGCAGGCAACCTCAAGGGCTACCAGCAAATCAGTGATGGCTCCGCCGCCACCACCCGCTACCAGTACGCCGCACAAAACGGCAGCTAC
>NZ_QAIH01000170.1:0-2773 GCF_003060895.1 Acidovorax sp. HMWF029
GCCCCCATCCGCAGCCTTCAGAATGTGCAGCAGCTTGAAGCCCGCCCGCTGGCCGAGGCGCTGCCGGTGCACAGCACCTACGAAATATTCGTGAACTCGGCCCGCGCGTTTGGCGACAGGACGGCGCTCGCCTTTTTGCCCACCGCCGACCCTGCCGCCGAGCCCATCCGCTGGTCGTATGCGCAATTGCTCACCGGCATCCACCAGACGGCCAACCTGCTGCACCAGCTGGGCGTGGGGCCAGAGGACGCGGTGGCCGTGCTGCTGCCCGGCTGCCTGGAATACCACCTGGCCCTGTGGGGCGGCGAGGCGGCGGGCATCGTGCAGCCGCTCAACCCCATGCTCACCGACGAGAAGATCGCGGCCATGCTGACCCTGGCCCGCGCCAAGGTGCTGATAGCCTATGGCGGCGAAGGCGACCTGGGCTACTGGAGCAAGGCGCTGCGCCTGCGCGCCCTGGTGCCCACGCTGCAGACGGTGCTGCGCGTGGCACCGCACGATGAGGCCCCTGGCGCGGCAGCCCCGCTGCCCGCTGGCGTGGTGGACCTGGCCGAGCGCCACCAACACCCGGGCGACCACCTGGTGAGCGGCCGCCGCATCGTGGCCAGCGACATCGCTGCGTATTTCCACACCGGCGGCACCACGGGCGCGCCCAAGCTCGCGCGCCACAGCCACGGCGCGCAGGTGTTCACGGCCTGGGGCTGCGTGCAGATGCAGGGCATCACGCCCGAGGATGTGGGCATCAACGGCTACCCGCTGTTCCATGTGGCGGGGGTGCTGCCGGGCTCGCTGGCGGCGCTGTCGGCCGGGGTGGAGACCATCATCCCCACCACCGGGCTGTTCCGCAACCGCGAGGTGATCGCCAACTACTGGCGGCTGGTGGAGCGCTACCGCTGCACCTACCTCTCGGCAGTGCCCACCGTGCTGGCGGCGCTGGCCAATGTGCCGCTGGACGGGGCCGACATTTCCACGCTGCGCTACTGCCGCACCGGCGCCGCCATCCTGGCGCCCGAGCTGGCGGCGCGGTTTGAGCGCCTGTTTGGCCTGCACATCCATGAAAGCCTGGGCATGACGGAGATGGCGGGCATCTCCACCATCACCCCGCCGGGCGTGCACGCGCCCGCAGGCTGCGTGGGCTGGCGGCTGCCGTACACCCAGCTGCGCGTGGTGGCGCTCGATGCGCAGGGCAATGCATCGGGCGACGACATGCCACCCGGCCAGCCGGGCATGGTGCTCTTCCAATCGCCCAACCTGTTCTCCGGTTTTCTCGACGCCGCTGACACGGCCAAGGCGTTCACACCGGACGGCTGGCTGGCCACGGGCGACCTGGGCTTTGTGGACGACCAGGGCCGCCTGCACCTGAGCGGCCGCTCCAAAGACCTCATCATCCGCAGCGGCCACAACATCGACCCCAAGGTGATCGAAGACGCGCTGGGCGCCCACCCCGCCGTGCAGCTGTGCGCCGCCGTGGGCGCACCCGATGCCTATGCGGGCGAGCTGCCCGTGGTCTACGCCACGCTGGTGCCAGGCGCCCCCCAGGTGACCGAAGCCGAACTGCTGGCCTTCACCGCCGAACGCGTGGACGAGGCAGTGGCCCGCCCGCGCTGGGTGCAGGTGATCGAGACCATGCCGGTGACCAATGTGGGCAAGATCTACAAGCCCGAGCTGCGCCAGCGTGCGGCCTGCCACACGGTGCAGGCGCTGGTCGATGGCGTGTGCACCACCGAAGCCCCAGGCCAGACCCGCCCCGAAGTGCAGCCCGAAGGCGACAACGCAGTGCGTGTGACCGTGGCCCCCGGCGCGCAGGCAGACGCACTCGCCACCCGTCTGCGTGAGGTGCTCGCGCCCCTGCCCCTCACCGTGCGCGTCGTCAACGCGCCCGCCGCAGGGAGCCCCCAAAACGCATAAGCCCATGGCGTGACAGCCAGGCCCAGGCCCGCGACCATGCATGGCGCAGCCCGCTGAGTGAGTTTTTATAACCATGACAGGAGACAAACCGATGCCCTTCCACCCCCTGATGTCCCGCCGCACCTGGCTCGGCGCCGCCGCGCTGGCCGCCGCATTCACCGGCACGTCGGCCTTCGCGCAGGCCTACCCCAACAAGCCCATCAAGATCGTGGTGCCGTTTGCCGCAGGCGGCGCCACCGACGTGCTGGCGCGTGTGCTGGCCGAGAAGATGGCCGTGGGCCTGGGCCAGCCGATGGTCATCGACAACAAGCCCGGTGCGGCCGGCATCATCGGCACCGATGCGGTGGCCAAGGCGGCGCCCGACGGCTACACGCTGCTGCTGGGCCTGAGCAACTCCATGCTCACCAACCAGTTCCTCTACACCAAGCTGCCCTACAGCCCCGAGAAGGACATTGCGCCCGTCTACCAGATCGCCATCGCCCCCCTGGTGCTGGTAGCCCACCCCAGCGTGCCCGTGGCCACCGGCCCCGAGCTGCTGAAGTACGTGGCCGCCAACAAGGGCAAGGTGGCCTACGGCTCGTACGGCACGGGCGCCTACCCGCACCTGGCCGGGGCCTACATGAGCCTCACGCAGAACGCCGACATGAGCCACGTGGCCTACCGGGGCGAAGCGCCCATGGTGCAGGACCTGCTGGGCGGCCAGATCCAGATCGCGTTTGCCAGCGCCCTGCAGGCCAAGCCCCACATTGAGGCGGGCAAGCTCAAGGCCATTGGCGTGAGTGGTGAACGCCGCATGGGCACCCTGCCCAACGTGCCCAGCCTGGCCGAACAGGGCCTGAACGACGAGGCCTACCGCGTAGCGGGC
>NZ_QAIH01000170.1:2792-11261 GCF_003060895.1 Acidovorax sp. HMWF029
TGCGAAGGAACGACCGGTGTGGGAGCGCTTGATCAAGGCGTCCGGCGCGAAGCTGGATTGACGGATTGAGGGGCGGGGCAGTCTGCTACCGCCCCCGTCGGTCATGGCGCCCCTGAACACTCCCTCTCCCCTCGCGGGAGAGGGCCGGGGAGAGGGGGTGGTGCAGCACTGCCCCTTGGCACAGGCCCCCTCTCCCCCACCCTCTCCCACGGGGGGAGAGGGAGTCGCACAACGGCGCCGCTGGTGCTCCAATGAATTTGGCCCGTCCCAGCAGCATGGCCATGCAAAAAATCGAGCAAAAATAGCCGACACCGCCCGTACAGCAAGCCTGAATAGCTATGCATTTCGTAGCTTTTCAGCCCGCTCAGCCGCAAACGCCACATACCAGTCCAGGCACCCCGGGTTGGCCATCGCGTCCTTGTTCACGACCTTCTCAATGGGCTGGCCCAGTAGCAGTTTCTTGATGGGCAGCTCCTGCTTCTTGCCGCTCAAAGTGCGCGGCACCTCGGCCACCACAAAGATGTCGTCGGGCACAAAACGCGGGCTTAAAGCGGTGCGCACGGCGCCGTTGATGCGCGCGCGCAATGCGTCATCGAGCGCGTAGCCAGGGCGCAGCACCACAAACAGAGGCATGTAGCTCTCGCGGCCCAGGTACTCCAGGTCCACCACCAGGCTGTCGAGCACCTCGGGCAGGGATTCGACGGCGCTGTAGATCTCGCTCGTGCCCATGCGCAGGCCGTGGCGGTTGATGGTGGCATCAGAGCGGCCATAGATCACGCAGCCGCCGTTGGCGCCGATCTTGAGCCAGTCGCCATGGCGCCAGACTGCACCCATCGCGGCGGGGCCATCGCCATCGCCGGGCTGACGGCCATGGCCTGCGGGGTACATGTCGAAGTAGCTCGACAAATAACGTGAGCCGTCCTTGTCGCCCCACAGGAACAAAGGCATCGACGGAATCGGCTGCGCACACACCAGCTCGCCCACCGCGTCCTGCACGGGGCGGCCCTCTGCGTCCCACGCCTGAACGGCCGCGCCCAGCATGCGGCACTGCATCTCGCCCGGCACCTGGGGCATCTCGCGGTGGCCGCCGATGAAGGCACCGCAAAAATCCGTGCCGCCCGAGATGTTGTTCCACCAGATGTCTTTGGTGCCCAGCGCCTCAAACTGCGCCGAGCCCCATTCCTGCACCTCGGGCGACAGTGGCGAGCCGGTGGTGCCCAGCGCGCGGATGCGCGTCAGGTCGCCATAGTCACTGATCGTGATGCCCGCCTTCATGCAATTGGCAAAAAACGCCGCGCCCGCGCCGAAAAAGGTCACCCCCGTCTCGGCCGCAAAGCGCCACAGCACGCCCCAGTCAGGGTGGTCCTTGCTGCCGCCGGGGTTGCCGTCGTAGATCACGCAGGTGGTGCCCGAGAGCAGACCGCTGAGCTGCGCATTCCACATCACCCAGCCGGTGGAGCTGTACCAGTGGTAGCGCTCGCCAAAGCTGTTGGGCGCGTAGCTGCAGCCGATGTCGTTGTGCAGCACCTTCAGCTGCAACGCCACCAGCACCGTGCCGCCGTGGCCGTGCACGATGGGCTTCGGTAACCCGGTGGTGCCGCTCGAATAGACAATCCACAGCGGGTGGTCAAACGGCAGCCACATCGGCTCAAAGGCTGCGGTTTCTGCATCGTTTTGGACCGTTGCGCCCGTCCAGCTCGCCCAACCAGCCATCGAAACAGAAGCATCCAGATTGCCCAGCAGCACCGCGTGCTGAACGCTGGGCAGGGCCTCGCGCAGCTCGGCCAGCACGGGGCGGCGGTCATGGTCGCGCCCGCCGTAGCTCACGCCGTCCACGCCGATGAGCACCGTGGGCTCGATCTGGCGGAAGCGGTCCAGCACCGCATGCGTGCCCATGTCGGGCGCGCAGATGCTCCACACGCCGCCAATGCTCACGGTGGCCAGAAAGGCAATCATGGCCTCGGGCACGTTGGGCAGGTAGGCGGCCACGCGGTCGCCAGGCTGGACGCCCCGGGCCTTCAGGTGCAGCGCCAGCGACGCGACCTGGCGGCGCAGCTCGGGCCAGCTCAGCTCGCGGTGCTGGCCCTTTTCGTTGCGGCTGATGATGGCAGGCAGGCCCGCCGCGTGGGCGGCATCCACATGCCGCAGCGCCTGGCGCGCGTAGTTGACCTGGGCGCCAGGGAACCACAACGCACCGGGCATGGTGTTGTTGGCCAGCACGGCGGTGTGGGGCGTGGGCGACTGCAGCTCAAAGTAGTCCCACACGCTTTGCCAGAACGCATCCAGCTCGGTGGTGGACCAGCGCCACAGCGCGTCGTAGCTGTCGAACTGCAGGCCCCGTGCATCGCGCAGCCAGTTCTGGTACAGGCGGATCTGGGGGATGTAGGGCGGGGTGTTGTGTGTTGTCTCCATGGCGACGCAGCGTACCAGCGCCCCCGCGCGCTGGCCATGCCAGCCCGTCTCCAAATTGACAGCATGCATAGCATCCCTGGGCTTGACTGCGGTATTGCGCTGCGCCCCGCGCGGGCATTGCCTAAACTGCCGGCCTCCCCCGTTCTGCGCACGGCGCAGAGTTTTTGTTTTCTTCTTTCTTGCCCTTGCCCGCCTTGCCGCGCCACCGCTGCGCGCATCGGCACCGGGCCACACCACGGCGGGGTGCGCAGCCAGCGCGCCCCGCAAGCACACGCGGTGTGCCGGGCGCGGTCCGACTCCCGCGATGTACCGGCGGGTGCAGTGGCCCTGCGGCCCCCGCCCGCGCCATCTCTCTTTGGCCCTGCTCGTGTGCCGTCTGCGCAGGCGCGGCGGCTTGTGCTGCGCCGCTTTTTCGGGCCTCATCGCCCCATGGGCAAGCTGGTGTGCAGGCATGCATGCGGGTGCGTTCGCGCAACGCTGCGGTGGGTACGGTGGGTACGGTGGGTACATCCCATTTTCCGAATGTCAGAAAGGTGATCCATGGAACTTCTTGTCTCGGCGGGGCTGATCCTCGCCATCGTGCTCTGGGGTGTGGCAGCGCCGGACTCTCTCGGGGCCGTGTTCGACACGGCCCTGGCAGCCATCACGCGCAACTTCGGCTGGTTCTACCTGTGGGTGGTGCTGGGCCTGGTGGTGATGGCGCTGGTGCTGGCCTTCAGCCGCTATGGCGACCTGAAACTGGGCCAGGAAGACGATGAGCCCGAGTTCTCCATCGGCGCATGGTTTGCCATGCTGTTTGCTGCAGGCATGGGCATTGGCCTGGTGTTCTGGGGCGTGGCCGAGCCCATATCGCACTACGGCACCCCGCCGCCCGGCATTGTGCCGGGCACGCCCGAGGCGGCCAACGCGGCAATGCGCTACAGCTTCTTCCACTGGGGGCTGCACCCCTGGGCGGTGTACAGCATCGTGGCGCTGGCGATTGCGTTTTTTCAGTTCCGCAAAGGCGGCTCGGCGCTCGCCAGCACGGCAGTGCTTGCATTGCCGTGGGGGCCGCTGCAGCACATCGGCCCCGCGGTCAACATCCTGGCTGTGATCGCAACCGCGTTTGGTGTGGCGGCCTCGCTGGGCATGGGGGCGCTGCAGATCAATAGCGGGCTGCACACCGTGCTGGGCATGCCGGTGGGCGCGGCCTGGCAGGTGGGCATCATTGTGGCTACCACCGCACTGTTCCTGGTCTCTGCGGTGTCGGGCCTGGGGCGCGGCATCAAGTGGCTGTCCACCTTCAACCTCATCATGGCGGCGCTGCTGGCGCTGGCGGTATTGGTGCTCGGGCCCACCGTCGTCATCATCGACACCTTCACCAATACGCTGGGCAGTTACCTGAGCGACTTCGTGCGCATGAGCCTGCGCATGACACCCTTTCGCGACAGCAACTGGGTGGGCAACTGGACGGTGTTTTACTGGGCCTGGTGGGTAAGCTGGTCGCCGTTCGTGGGCCTGTTCATCGCCCGCGTCTCGCGCGGGCGCACCATCCGCGAGTTCATCCTGGGCACGGTGCTGGCGCCCACGCTGGCGGCGTTTGTATGGTTTTCGGTGTTCGGCGGTGCAGCGCTGCACCTGCAGATCATGCAAGGCGTGCCCCTGGCCGATGCGGTCAACGCCGATATCTCCACCGCGATGTTTGCCATGTTCCACGCACTGCCCTGGGGGGCCGTGATGTCGGGGGTGGCTACTGTGCTGGTGTTGGTGTTCTTCGTCACCTCGGGCGACTCGGCCACGCTGGTGCTGGGCATGATGAGCACCGGCGGGCAGGAAAACCCCTCGGCACGCGTCAAGGTGATCTGGGGTCTGCTGATTTCGGGCATTGCCATCAGCCTGCTGCTGGCTGGGGGCGTGAAGGCCGTGCAGACCGCCACCATCGTGTTCGCCCTGCCATTCACCGCCGTGATCCTGCTCATGGCACTGGCCCTGTGGCGCGGCGTGAAGGAGGACTGGGAGGCCGAAGACCGCCGCGACCGCGCCCTGCGCCGCCGCCTGCGCGAGATGGCGGACCCGGCCACGCCGCCACAGCCGTAGACCGACGCCCGGCGCACCGCTTGTGCGCCTGGGGAGAGGCAGGGTGCATGCGTCTATCATCCGCAGCCACACCTGCCCCCGCGCCCCTCTGTCTCCTCTCTTTGCTTCGCGGCTGATACCGATACTGATACCGATACCCATGCCCCTGCTCATGTCCGCCTGGCCCGCCGTGGTCCTTGTATTGCCCGCCCTGGTGCTGGTGTCGGCCATCGTTTTTCTGGCCAAGGGCAACCGACGGGCGTTTGCGCAGTTGCTGGCACTGGCTGCGTGTTTTCTGATCGGGGCGCTGCTCATGGAGTTTTTCACCTTCATGGGCGCGCTCATGGCGCGCTCGGGCAGCCAGCACACCACCCCTGAAGTGGGCACGGGCACGCGCCAGTTGCTGGCCCTCATCGGCAACCCGCGCTCCATCACCGCGCCGCCGCTGTCGCTGGCCGCCGTTGCTGCGTACAGCATCCCCGCGTCATACCTGTGGCTGCTGGTGACCTGGGGGCTGCACCTGCGCGGCAAAAAGGCGGGCGGGGCCAAGAAGAAATCTGCCAAGGGCACACGCAAGGCCGCCAAGGACTGAGCGCCTGAGCGACGGTGGCGGTGGGAACCAACCCACCGTGCGCAGCACCTGGCCGGGGGCCTCAAATTTGAAGGTTTTTTGGCCGTTTCCGCGCACTGGCATTGCCTTGATAGCTATCATTTAAATAGCATTCACCCGCGCAGCCGCTTGACCCAGGGCAAAACCCGCCGCGCAGGCCGCGCCCACAATGGCGGGCACCCCAGATGCCTTGTCTGGACAAGCCCGGCCCTGTTCGGCCCTGCTTCGCCTTGTTCGATTTCTCCCTGCCATGACCACCACCCACCACAGCGACGTGCTCATCGTCGGCGCAGGCCCGGCGGGCCTGTCGCTGGCCATCTCCCTGGCCCAGGCCGGTTTCACCGCCACCGTGGTCGAGCAGCAGAGCGACAGCGCCCTGGCCCAGCCCGCGCCCGATGGCCGTGAGATCGCCCTCACCCACCCCAGCCGGGCCACGCTGCAGAGGCTGGGCAGTTGGGCCCATCTGGCAGACCACGAGGTAGGCCAGATCGCCGAGGCCCAGGTGCACGACGGCCCGCTGGGCCGCCACAGCGCGCTGCAGCTGAACGCAGCCAACGGCGCAGGCCGTGCAGGCCCCGCCCCCGGCGACCCGCTGGGTTTCATCGTGCCCAACCATGCGCTGCGCCGCACGGCCCACGCCGTGGCGGCACACACGCCGGGCGTGCGCCTGCTCACCGGCACCCAGGTCACCCGCGTGGCCACGCTGCCCGGCCATGCCGAGCTGGACTGCGTGCCCACCGCCCCTGGCGACCCCACCACGCCCCAGCGCCTGACGGCCCCGCTGCTGGTGGCCGCCGACAGCCGCTTCTCAGCCACGCGCCGCCAGCTCGGCCTGGGCGCGCAGATGACCGACTTTGGCCGCACCGTCATCGTCTGCCACATGCGCCACACCCTGCCCCATGGCGGTGTGGCGCACGAATGTTTTGGCTACGACCGCACCCTGGCCGTGCTGCCCCTGCCGGATGACCCCCAAGCGGGGCACGCGCTGTGCTCGGTGGTGGTCACGGCGGGTGCGGCAGACGCGGCAGCGCTGATGGCCCAAAGCCCCGAAGCCTTTGCCGCCCAGGTGCAGGCCCAGTTCAACGACCGGCTGGGCCCCATGGCGCTGGTGGGCGAGCGATATGCCTACCCGCTGGTGGCCGTGTATGCCCAGCGCTTTGCGGGCCACCGCTGCGCGCTGCTGGGCGACGCCGCAGTGGGCATGCACCCTGTCACGGCCCACGGCTACAACCTGGGTTTGGCGGGGGTGGAGCGGCTCACGGCCACGCTGGTGAGCGCGCGCCAGCGCGGGCAGGACATTGGCAGCGCCGACGCGCTGGCCCCTTACGCCCAGGGCCACCACCGCCACGCCTGGCCCATCTACCAGGGCACCAACGCCATCGTGCGCCTGTACACCGACGCCCGCCCGGTGCCGCGCCTGCTGCGCCAGCTGGTGCTGCAAGGCGCACGGCGCCTGCCACCGCTGCAGGCGGCCATCGTGGGGCAGCTCACGGGCAAAGCGCCCGCTTGGATGCGGTTGCTGTCGCCCGGGCCGGCAACGGAACCACGACAGATATAGAGCGGCTCAGGCGAAGCCATCCTCGACCCCGAGTGTGGCCACCCCATACACCGGCGCCCCCAGCCAGGGCCGCCACAGCGCATCCAGCGCGATGCCCGCCCAGCCACAGCCTTCGGCAGCGCTCTGCTCACGCAGCAGCCGCAGGCGCGGGTGCACTGCGGCCAGCTCGGCCATGCGGCCCACACCCCAGCAAAACTCGGCCCCCGTGGGGCCCACGCTGGGGTTGCGCGCCGCACTGCCCACGGCCTGGCGCGTCAGCACATCCAGCACCATGCGCGAGCCGCAGGGCGCACGCTGCGCAAACTCGGCCAGCACGGCCTGCACCTGCGCGGGCTGCAGGTACATCAGCACCCCCTCGCACACCAGCAGCACCGGCTGCGCGCTGCTGCGCGGTGGCAGCCCCAGGCGCTGCCACCAGCCGGGCTGGGTAAGGTCCACACCGGCCTGCCGCATGCGCGGGCCCAACACCGGCAGCAGCTGCTGGCGCAGCGCCATCACCTCGGGCAGGTCGGCATCCAGCCACTGGTTGGCGCCCGCATCCAGCCACTGGAAATGCTGCGCAAGCCCACACCCCAGGTTGGCCCCCAGGCCCTGCGGATGCGCCGCAAAAAAAGCGCGCCCCGCATCCTTGACGGCCCTGGTGCGCCACAGCACCTGGAACACGGTGGGCAGGTCATCCAGCAACGCATTCACATCGGCGCCCAGGCGCTGCAACAACTCGCCCGCGACGGCATCGCGGCAGTCCAGCCACGGAAAGTAGCGCGCCCCCCGCGCCCGCGCCGCCAAAGGGATCAGCAAGGTGCTGGGCACAGGAAGCAGCTGCGCGCGCTGCAACAGGCCAGGGGTTTCGCCCACCGGGGCCCCCAGGGGCGCAGGGCTGCGCGGCGGTCGGGCACGGCGTCGGGCGGGGGTCTGCTGCACGGGGCGCTCCTCCTGTGGCAGCGGGCGCCACGGTTGGGTGGGATGCGGTAAGGCCCGGGATCCAGGCCAGCGCCATTGTGAACGGATTGGGGCGGGGTGCGGTGGCCTGCAGCGTTACACGGGCTTGCAACACCGCAGGCCAGCTCACAGCCACCGAGTTCAGCAGCTACCAGTACAACAGCGCAGGCCGCATCACCAGCCTCACGCAGAACCTCTGGAAGCCCGGCAGCACCAACCCGCTGCAAAGCACCCTGGCCCGCGCCGACACCACCTGGACCGTGCAGTACGACACCCTGGGCCGCATCACCCAGATGGGCGACAACGTGCGCACCACCACCTACCAGTACGACGCCAGCCACAACCGCCTGCTGGGCTTCAAGCAAACCGCCACCAGCGCAACAGGCAACAGCGCCAGCACCAGCACCAGCACCAGCGTCACCTACCAATACAACAGCGCAGGCGACCTGCTGGGCGACGGCCTGACCACCTACCGCTACGACAGCGAAGGCCGCATGGAAAGCTCCAGCACCGGCCAGGGCGAAGACGCCCCCACCACCAAATACGCCCACAACGGCCTGGGCCAGCGCGTGTTCAAGACCGAGCCGCTGTACGCCAGCACCAGCACCGGCAACAAAACCGGCAAAACCTCAACAACCTGCTGGCCGACGACGACGAACCGCAGGGCGAGCCGCCCGGCCTCATCCAGCAAATCCTGAACTTCTTCAGCAAACTCTGGAGCCCCAGCACCAGCGATGCAGAAAAACTGGGCTACAGCTACATCTACGCAGAAGACGGCAGCCTGCTGGGCGAATACGGCTCGGGCGGCAGCAACAGCACAGGCACCGCCCAATACATCTATTTACCCACCGCCAGCGGCCCCATGCCCATCGCGGCAGTGATCAAAGGCCAAACC
>NZ_QAIH01000170.1:11271-36630 GCF_003060895.1 Acidovorax sp. HMWF029
GCCCCGCAAACTCACCCAGCCCGACGGCCAGGTGGCCTGGCAATGGGCGTACAGTGCGTTCGGCGACGAACAGCCCACGATTGGGGCCAAGCGATTCACCAGCGAGACCACCACCCCCACCACGGGCGCCACCAGCATCCCGGAAGTCACGTTCAACCTGCGCTACCCGGGGCAATACTTTGACCCCGAGACCAAGCTGCACTACAACTACTTCCGCACGTACGCGCCGGGCACGGGGCGGTATACGCAGGGGGATCCGATTGGGTTGGATGGGGGGTGGAATCGGTTTGCCTATGTGAGCTCGGACCCTCTCAGTCGATCTGATCCCCTTGGATTGCAAGAGAGAAGGGGCGGGGGGCTGCCTCCAACCTGGGATCCTACAAATAATCTCAATCCAGCTTATCTAAGGTACAACAACTGTTACTCGTATGCGTTGAATAGATCCGGCAGAGAAGGAAGTGCTTTCTGGGGCGCAGGAGGGCTTGAGCCTGGAGAGATTTCAGGGCGGAAATTTGGATCTGTGACCTGTGAAGATATTCTGGATGCTGCTCGTCGGGATGGAGCAGTTAATCTAGAAAATGGCACCGTCTGTCCTACGGGATACCATACTTCGGAACTCTTTGTTCGGCCGCGACGCTGGAATAGTTCTCCGGATTATCATTGGTACAGGCAGGACATTGACGGGAACTGGTCCGATAAAATTGGGGCAGGACGGATAAATAATCTTGGAAAGAACCCGGCCCCTCCATCTGGATATCCAGAACAATGCGGAAAAATATGTTTACCAAACTGAAGCCAATTATCTTGCTGCTGATCTCTGGCGCCGCGTCAGCTCAGACGGCGCCTGTGGAGTTTAAGGATCCAGATTCCATAAGATCATGGTTTTCTGGTGCTTACCCAAGCTATGAAATTGAGCGAAAAAAAATCGCTGTAGGCTCCGAATTTGGAGAAATTATTTCAATCTATGGAATGCGTGGCTCTGGGGTGGTGAGGGTCGATGGATGGTTCTATGCCTGTGCCGATAAAGGATGGTGTGAACTCCTTTTGACGGTGCCACTGGGTGAAGCAAAAGAAATTAAGTCCAAGCCGTTAGTTGATTACTCCAAAGATGGGGTAGTCATTAAAATTGGAAAAAGAGAGATTGCGCGCATAAGTACAAAAAAATAGGTGTAAATCTGCCATCTACAGTTACGTAGGCGGCTCACCTCTTGATGATGTTGATCCGGAGGGCTTGCAGCGTCGCGGCGGTGCGAATCCCCGGCAGTTCATCACCATCCCTTCGAATCAGCGAGGTAGCTGGAGTCGCGGTCAGTTCCACCCAGCGCTTGGGTCCGTGGAATTTCGATCGATCCGGGGCAAGCAACGGGGTCAGGTCTCAATACTGTTCAGCAACGGGGTCAGGTCTTGCCTTTTGCCTAAATCACAGAATCCAGGATTCAAACTGAAGTGCAACCCGCCCCACGCATGCCTGCTTGTAGTTGCCTCAGACTACTAAATTGATAGCTGCCAACGCATACCCATCAGGCGGAAACGCCCAATTTGGCTCCAAACCCAGCAAGGCCAACCGCCTGCTGGGCTTTGAGCAGCCCGCTGCCGGTGGATGCAACAGCGCCGCAGGCAAACCCGCCAGCACCAAGAACCTGAACAACCTGCTAGCCGATGACGACAAGGACACCCAGGGCGAACAGCTCGGCCTTATCCAGCAACTGCTCAACTTCTTCTTCAGCAAACTCTGGAGCCCCGCCACCAGCGATGCCGAGAAGCTGGGCTGGACCTTCAGGTATTCGAGGCGCTGCTCAACCCGCGCTGCGCGGCAAGGCCTTGCGCTTGAGCGCGCGCACTGAGCCATGACACCACAGGGTGTACCGGCCTCAGCCGTTCGCTGAAGCAGTGGTTTGTTCAAACACAAACCCCAGAGCGCGGATCTCGTCCTCGCTCATGTGCACCTCTATCAGCTCTGGCTGCCTCGCTTCGACTGCGCGGCGGCGCTCGAAGCTGGTGGGGGGGCCGTTGTCGATCTGGCGGCGATCTTTGCCGCTGCGTCGCTCCACGCCTTTTCTGTGTTCGACGGTCATGCTGCTGGTGGGTTGATTGGGATGAATGTTTGGATGTGTTTTGGAGACTCCCCTTTGCGCCATTTGGCTGAACCCCATGCATCGCCTTGTCGTTTATTGGCTGCCTGCAACGGATCGGGAAGTGCGATTTGAAAGATACCTCTGCACAACCCCTGTGAGAAGGAGGCATGACATTTGTTGACGATCTGCGCCGACGGAACGTGTCAAAGATGTGAAGGTAGCTGTTGCATCCCGAAGCGGAGAATTCAAGCCGAAGTGCAGCCCGCCCCGCATGTGCGGGCCTGCAGCGTAGATGCCCAACGCTCCTGAATTGATAGCTATCAGCGCTTACCCATCAGGCGGGAACGCCCAATTTGGCTCCAAACCCAGCAAGGCCAGCGCGGTTGCGGGGCCGCCAGCGCATCCAGTCTCACGCGCCCTGGTGCTGACCGGTCCCGGCTTGCATGCCAGGCTCTGGTGCCCACTAGGAGCCTGTCGGACTTGGAAATCGTCGGCTGCAAATTGACCGCAGCGGTCCATTTTTCACCGTCTTTTTGCCCCATAGCCCGGCTATGGGGCTGCAAATCCGGCAAAAACTGTCCTCGCTGGGGCCAATTTTCGCTTTCGACGCTCCAAGTCCGACAGGCTCCTAGTCTTTCACCAACGCCCACACCAGCGCCACGCCCGCGGCCACCAGGTCGCCGGTGAATGAGCTGTCGCTCGCATCATCGGCACTGGTGAATGCACGCTTTTGCCGCTCGCGCTCGGCGCGACTGCGGTCGCGTTCCAGGGCCACCAGGGCGTCGCCGATGTCTACCGGGGTGGCGGGGTGGGCAGCGCGCTGGCTGCTGGCCTTGGCGTAGCCCTCCATGGCGCGCACCACGGCGTCGGGGTCGATGAGGGAGAACGCGGCTCGGCAGTAGGGGCAGGCGTGGTCCTTGCGGATGTCCACGGGGGCGCCGCAGCTGGTGCAGTAGATGGCGCCCACGCGTTTGGCCAGGTCGTCGATCTCGGGGCGCGTCATGTGGCGCACAAAGCCTTTTTCGACCATGAAGGACGAGAAAGTGCTGAAGCGGCCATGCTGGCGCCCGCAGCGGTAGATCATGTAGCGGCCGCTGCGCACCACGTCAAAACCCTTGGCCAGCGTGGTGTTGCAGCGTGGGCAGGCCATGCTGTCGGCCAGGGGCTGGTGCTGGTCGGTGCGGTGCTCGTGCAGCAGGCGGAACAGCTCGACCACCGACTGGGGCGTGAGCTTGAGGTTTTCGTGCCTGTCAAACCACAGGCCCTGGCAGGCAAAACAGATGTCCAGCTCCAGCGAGTGCCCCTGGTTGCTGGTGAAGCGGTGGGCCTGCATGGGCTGGCGGCAGGAGGGGCAAGACGGCAGAGGGTGCATGGCAGCAGTGCCTTTAGTGGGCGGGGCGGGGGTTGGCCCAAATCCTAACCCGGCGCGGCAGCACGGCCTCGCCAGCCAGTGCCCCTTGGCGGCGGTAGCATTCGCGCCTCAACAACAAGGAACCAACAAGATGGGATTCATGAACTGGCGCGCAAAAAGCGCCGATGTGCTGCAACAAGGCGGGGTGATTGCGCCCGATGAGCGGCTGCCCTGGCCGCAGACGGCGGTGATGGGGGTGCAGCATGTGATTGCGATGTTTGGCGCCACGGTGCTGGCGCCGATCCTGATGGGCTTTGACCCGAACGTGGCGATTTTGATGAGCGGCATCGGCACGCTGATCTTCTTCCTGGTCACGGGCGGCAAGGTGCCGAGCTACCTGGGGTCGAGCTTTGCGTTTATTGGCGTGGTGATTGCGGCCACGGGCTATGCGGGCCAGGGGCCCAATGCCAACATTGGCGTGGCGCTGGGCGGCATCATCGCCTGCGGCTTGCTCTACACGCTGATTGGCGCGCTGGTGCAGGCGGTGGGCACGGGCTGGATCGAGCGCTTCATGCCGCCCGTGGTGACGGGCTCGGTGGTGGCGGTGATCGGCCTGAACCTGGCGGGCATCCCCATCAAGAACATGGCGGCCAGCAACTTTGACAGCTGGATGCAGCTGGTGACTTTTGTGAGCGTGGGCCTGGTGGCCGTGCTCACGCGCGGCATGGTGCAGCGCCTCTTGATTTTGGTGGGGCTGATTGTGGCGAGCATCATCTATGCGGTGCTGACCAACGGCCTGGACATGGGCAAGCCGATGGACCTGTCCGCGCTGGCCAACGCGGCATGGTTTGGTTTGCCCAACTTTGCCGCGCCGGTGTTCGAGGCCAATGCCATGCTGCTGATTGCGCCTGTGGCCATCATTCTGGTGGCCGAGAACCTGGGCCACATCAAGGCCGTGACGGCCATGACGGGCCAGGACCTGGACCGCTACATGGGCCGCGCGTTCATTGGCGACGGCGTGGCCACCATGGTCAGTGGCGGCGCGGGCGGCACGGGTGTGACGACCTATGCCGAGAACATTGGCGTGATGGCGGCGACCAAGATCTATTCCACCGCCGTGTTTTTGCTGGCGGGCGTGTTTGCGCTGGTGCTGGGTTTTTCCCCCAAGTTCGGCGCGCTGATCCAGACGATTCCGCTGCCGGTGATGGGCGGCGTGTCCATCGTGGTGTTTGGCCTGATTGCGGTGGCGGGGGCCAAGATCTGGGTGGACAACAAGGTGGATTTTTCGCAGAACAAGAACCTCATCGTCGCGGCCATCACCCTCATCCTGGGCACGGGCGACTTCACGCTCAAGTTCGGCCAGTTTGCGCTGGGCGGCATCGGCACGGCCACGTTTGGGGCGATCCTGCTGTATGCCTTGCTCAACCGGAAGGGCTGAGTCGAAATGGCCGAGCAAATTTTTAAGGGTTAACCCTTAATTTGTAATCAACAAACGCTAGCATCCTGGCTTTGTTCCGGGCCGTCCGCCTGCGAGGCGCACGGCCCTTTTCTTTTTGCGGAGCCTGTTCCATGTCCCTGGCCGATCGGGTGCTGTACCCCGACTTTCTCTCCCGCACGATGTCTGCCGACGAGGCGGCCGCGTTGATTCCTGCCGGTGCCCATGTGGGCATGAGCGGCTTTACCGGCGCAGGCTACCCCAAGGCCGTGCCCGGCGCGCTGGCCCGCCGCATCGAGAGCCTGAACGCGCAGGGCCATGGCTTCAAGATCGGCCTGTGGACGGGCGCCAGCACCGCGCCCGAGCTGGACGGCGCGCTGGCCCAGGTGGACGGCATCGAGATGCGCCTGCCGTATCAGTCCGACCCCACGGTGCGCCGCCAGATCAATGCGGGCCACATGCAGTACGTGGATATTCACCTGTCGCACGTGGCGCAGTTTGTGTGGTTCGGCTTTCTGGGCAAGCTCGATGTGGCCGTGGTGGAGGTGGCGGGCGTGCTGCCCGACGGGCGGCTGATCCCCTCGTCATCCGTGGGCAACAACAAGACCTGGCTGGACCAGGCCGACAAGATCATTCTGGAAGTGAATGCCTGGCACAACCCGCAGCTCGAAGGCATGCACGACATCTACTACGGCACCGATGTGCCGCCGCATCGCAAACCCATCCCCATGACGCGGCCCGATGAGCGCATTGGCGAGCCGTATTTGCGCTGCGACCCGAGCAAGGTGATTGCGGTGGTGGTGACCAACCAGCCCGACCGCAACAGCGTCTATGCAGCACCCGACGACACGTCCAATCGCATCGCGGGCCACATCATCGAGTTCTTGCAGCATGAGGTAAAAAAGGGCCGCCTGCCCCAAGACCTGCTGCCCCTGCAGTCGGGCGTGGGCAACATCGCCAACGCGGTGCTGGCGGGGCTGAACAACGGGCCGTTCGAGAACCTCACGGCCTACACCGAGGTGCTGCAGGACGGCATGCTGGACATGCTGCGCTCGGGCAAGCTCGCAAGCGCATCGGCCACGGCGCTGTCGCTGAGCCCAGCCGCCATGCAGGATTTCAATGACCGCATCGATTACTACAAGCAGCGCATCGTGCTGCGCCCGCAGGAGATCAGCAACCACCCCGAGCTGATCCGGCGCATGGGCCTGATCGCCATGAACGGCATGATCGAGGCCGACATCTACGGCAACGTGAACAGCACGCACATCATGGGCTCGGCCATCATGAACGGCATCGGCGGCTCGGGCGACTTTGCGCGCAATGCCTACCTGTCGATCTTCATGACGCCATCGCTGGCCAAGAACGGCAGCATCTCGTGCATCGTGCCCATGGTCTCGCATGTGGACCACACCGAGCACGATGTGCAGATCCTCGTCACCGAGCAAGGCCTGGCCGACCTGCGCGGGCACTCGCCCACGCAGCGCGCCGAGATCATCATCGACCGCTGCGCACACCCGGACTTCCGCCCCGCCCTGCACGACTACGTGGCCCGCGCCAAAAAAAGCGCCGTGGGCCAGCACACGCCGCACCTGCTGAACGAGGCGCTGTCGTGGCACCAGCGGTATGTGGACACGGGCAGCATGCGCGCGCCCGCCAACCCGGCGTAAACGGCTCCACCGGCCCGCAGGCCTTTGACAGCCAATTGCCAGCCTGGGTAGATAAGATCAGGGTTAACCCTAGGCCCAACAACCTGCCCTGTCCCACCTCTACCAGCCCCTGCCCGGGGCTGGTGGCCTTTTTTGTCTGCCCGTTTTTTCACCATGCAACGCCGTCAATTCACCCAATCCCTCGTGGCCGCCAGCACCGGCCTGCTGCTTGCCAACTCGTCGCGCGCCGTGGGCGTGCAAGACCCCATGGATGCCAAGAGCGTGACCATTGGCTGCTCACTGGGCACCAGCGGTGCGCTGGCCAGCCTGGGCAAAGAGCTCAAGCAAGGGCTGGATGCGGGCATTGCGCAGGCCAACGCCAAGGGCATCCATGGCCGTGAGATCAAGCTGCTGGCCATGGACGATGGCTACGACGCTGCGCGCTCGGAAGACAACGTGCGCAAGCTGATCGCCGACAGCAACGTGGTGGCCCTGCTGTCGTGCATGGGCACGGCCAACAACCAGCGCATCCTGCCACTGGCGGACGAGGCCCAGATCCCCTACGTGGCACCCCAGAGTGGTGCCTCGTCGCTGCGCAAGGCCGAATACCGCTCGGTGTTCCACGTGCGCGCCAGCTACACCGATGAGGCCCAGCGCCTCACGCAGAAGCTGGTGGCCATGGGCATCTCCGACCTGGCCATCGTCTACCAGGACACGGCCTTTGGCCGCGAGTTTCTGGCCGATGTGAACAACGCTCTCAAGGCCGCCAAGCAGCCAGCGCCCAAGGCTTTCAAGCTGGACGCACAAGGCGCGCAGACTGCGGAGGTGGTCAAGCAGGCCGTAGCCGCCAAGCCCAACACGGTGCTGCTGGGCACGGCGGGCGACATCACGGCCACACTGGTCAATGAATTCAAGAAGGTTTCGCCCAGCACGCCCCTGGCCGCCACCAGCGTGGCGCTGTCGGGCGACAACCTGCGCCAGCTGGGCGGCAAGGCATCGGGCATTGCGCTGTCGATGGTGCTCCCCGACTCAGGCCGCACCAGCGTGGCCCTGGTGCGCGACTACCAGAAAGCCATGCGGGCGCTGGGGTTCCAGGAGTTCTCGTCGCGCAGTTTTGAAGGCTATGTGAACGCCCGCGTGCTGACCGAGGGCCTGGAGCGCGCTGGCCGCGACCTGACCCGCGCCCGGCTGCGCAATGCGCTCGCGGGCATCCGCAGCAATGATCTGGGCGGCCTGTCCATCGACTACGCAGGCGGCGCGCCCTATGTGGGATCGCGTTTTCTGGACCTGGGCGTGCTGGGCGCCAATGGCCGCTTTATCGGCTGACCCTGTGCCATGCCCGCCGCCAGGCGGGCCACGGCTGCGGCATCAGCCCAGGAAGCGGCCCGCGCCGTTGAGGACCCCGAGGTCGATGAAGCGCGAGCCCACATAGGGCGACTGGCCGCTGTAATCGACCACGAAGCCGCCCATGTCCCAGTTGCGGATGCCCGCGAGCGCATTGCGCAGCTTGGCGCGGCTGGGGTCCGAGCCCGCACGCTCCAGGCCCTCGGCCAGCACGCGCATGTTGACGTAGGCCTCCAGGCTGCCCAGCGTGAAGTCCTGCTGGCCTTTGGAGCGCATGGCTGCCTGGTAGTCGCGCACCAGCTGGGTCTTGGCGCGGTTGGGGTCGGGCATGACCATGGTCACAGCAATGCCGCTGCCTGCGTCGCCCAGCTGCTTGAGGCCGTCGCTGGTCAGCGTCACGCTCACGCCCGCCATCAGCACGCCCGGCACGGTTTTCTTGATGCCACGCACCAGTTCCACCGAGGCCGCACCCGCCGTGGCCAGCAGCACGGCTGCGGGGCGGGCCTCGGCCACCTTGGCCAGTACGTCGGCCAAGTTCTTGCCGTCGGTGGCCAATGCGGCCTGCACCGAGGGCTTGATGTTCTGCTCGGCCAGCGAACGCGTGGCGTCTTCCAGCATCTCGCGGCCATAGCCGTTGTCCAGGTACACCACGCCGATGCCCTTGAGCCCCATGCCCGCCAGGCGCTGCACCAGACGGCGCACTTCGTCGGTGTAGCTGGCGCGCACATGGAACACGTTGCGCCCGCCCTTGCGCAGCGACGACGCGCCGGTGAGCGGCGCCACGTAAGGGATGCCCGCCTCTTCGATCAGCGGCAGGATGGCCGTGTTGTTGGGTGTGCCCACGCACGACAGCAGCGCGAAGGCGCTGCCCTGGCCGATCATCTGCTTGATGTTTTCGGTGGTGCGCTGGGGCACGTAGCCGTCGTCCACCATGTTGAACTGCAGCGTGCGGCCGTGCACGCCGCCCCGGCCGTTGATGTGCGCGAGCGCCGCTTCGGCGCCCTGCTTGATGTCCTGCCCAAAACCCGCCAGCGGGCCGCTGA
The DNA here is from genome assembly GCF_003060895.1 of Acidovorax sp. HMWF029. GTDB lineage: Bacteria > Pseudomonadota > Gammaproteobacteria > Burkholderiales > Burkholderiaceae_C > Acidovorax. The sequence continues at coordinate 20,166 of NZ_QAIH01000170.1, forward strand.
GCGCGGCAGAGCAGCCGATGGTCAGCGTCTTGCCGGTGATGCCGCCCTCTTGCGCCCATGCGTTGCGCATGAAGACGGGGGCAGCCAGGACGGCCGTGGTGTGGGAGGCAAGGGTGACAAACTGGCGACGCTGCATGATGGGAAACCAACTCCGGGAAAAAGCACAATGCACAACCCGGGCATGCAGATGAAACACTCACTGCACGCTGACCCGGCAAGCCGCCGACCCCCGGGGGAACCCGGCATTTTATGGAACCGAAGCGCGGCTCAGTAGTGTGCCGCCTCTACCCCGTCCCTTTTCGAGACCACCATGCCCATCTGGAAAAAGCCCGCCAGCCTTGCTGAATTCAACGCCGCCAACCACAACACCGCCGCCCAGCACCTGGGCATAGAGATCACCGAGCTGGGGGATGACTTCGTGCGTGGCCGCGTGCCGGTGGACCACCGCACCAAACAGCCTTTCGGCCTGCTGCACGGCGGCGTGAGCGTGGTGCTGGCCGAGTCTCTGGGTTCGATTGGCGCCTACTACGCCAGCCCCGAGGGCCACAGTGCCGTGGGCCTGGACATCAATGCCAACCACCTGCGCTCGGCCACCAGCGGCTGGGTCACGGGCACGGCACGGCCGGTGCACATCGGGCGCAGCACACAGGTGTGGCAGATCGACATGGTGAACGAGGACGGCGAGCTGACCTGTGTGTCGCGGCTCACTATGGCGATCCTTGCGCCGAGGTAGTGGACTTCCCCCTGAGCGGCTGCGGGGCGGCCCTTGCGCGGCGGTCCTGACCTGAGTCGCGCCCGTTTCAAACGACTGGTGGAAATTTGAGTGAAATTGGCCGCCTCCGCGCGACCATCATGCGTTTATAGCTATCTATTCAGTAGCATTCTGCTGCGCCAGGCGCTCGCTTTTCCAGTACACATCATCACCGCCGTCCATGCGGTTGAGCACGCGGGCCAGCACGAACATCAGGTCGGACAGGCGGTTGAGGTACTGGCGGGGCGCGTCGTTGATGGCTTCTTCGTTGCCCAGCGCCACCACCATGCGCTCAGCCCGGCGCGCGACGGTGCGGCAGACATGGGCCTGCGCGGCGGCGCGGGTGCCTGCGGGCAGGATGAACTCCTGCAGGCGCGGCAGCGCGGCATTGTGGTGCGCCAATGCCTCATCCAGCGCCAAGACAGCGTCGGCCTTGAGCAGTTCGTAGCCCGGGATCGACAGCTCGCCCCCCAGGTTGAACAACTGGTGCTGCACCTCCACCAGCAGGGTGCGGACTGCGTCGGGCAGCGGCTCGCACAGCAACAGGCCGATGTGCGAATTGAGTTCGTCCACATCGCCCATGGCGTGGATGCGCAAGCTGTTCTTGGAGACGCGCTGGTTGTTGCCCAGGCCGGTGGTGCCAGCGTCGCCGGTGCGCGTGGCGATCTGAGTGAGTCGGTTGCCCATGGGGTGCCTTGGTGAAAAGGAAGAAGGAGAAACCAGTGATTCTCCGCCAGTCGCCTGCGGCGGTGCATCTTGATACGCCCTGGCCACACAACAACACAAAGCGGGCCCGCGCCGTTACACCGCGCAGGCAAATGTTGGCCCAGGCAACAGCAGGCAAGAGTGCTGGCGTGTGCGGGCTGGCTGCGGTGCAATGAAACCCTGTTCAACTTCGAAGGAGCTTCGCTTCCCATGAAAGCACTGCAACGACGCACTTATTCGTTCGACACCCGCAGCGTGATGCTTTTTGCGGCCCTCTCCCTGGGCGGCCTGGGTGCATTGCACGCACAGCCTGCTGCATCTTCGCCTCCCGCTCAGTTCGGCCCAATGAGCAAGGACACCGCCCAGGAGGGCTCCGGCTTCACTGTCGGGCCCAACAGCAACCCGTCCACGGCTGCAGCCGCCTTTGACCGGGCGGACACCAACAAGGACGGTCAGCTGAGCCCGCAAGAAGCGGCCACACTGCCTGCCATCGGCCAGCGTTTCAACGAGTTGGATACCGACAAGAACGGGTCGCTGTCCCGCGCCGAGTTCCACAAGGGCCTGCAATCCTGATCCTTCAACCCCAAAGCCCGCCCTGATCCACGGACCAGAGAGGACGCAACTACCAGTCCACAAGGCCTGCCCGCGTTGGAACTCCAGGGCGCGGGCAGGCCCTTGTGCGTGCGAGACACTGACGATGCATACCAGTCAGTCGTGCAGCGACGACAAAAACTGCTGCAGCTCAGGCGTCTGGGGGTTGCCAAACAGCTCGGCGGGTGCGCCCGTTTCATGCACACGCCCCTGGTGCATGAAGATCACGCGGTCGCTCACCTTGCGGGCAAACGCCATTTCGTGCGTGACCATCATCAGCGTCATGCCCTCTAGCGCGAGCGACTCCACTACGCGCAGCACTTCACCCACGAGTTCCGGGTCCAGCGCCGAGGTGATCTCGTCGCACAGCAGCACCTGGGGCTCCATGGCCAGCGCGCGCGCAATGGCCACGCGCTGCTGCTGGCCACCCGAAAGCTGGTCGGGCATGGCGTCAAACTTTTCAGCCAGGCCCACGCGTTCGAGCAGCTTGCGCGCCTGAGTTTCCGCCGTCTTGGCATCCCGCGCCTTCACCAGCGTGGGCGCCAGCATGATGTTGCGGCCCACGGAGAGGTGCGGGAACAGGTTGAAGCTTTGAAAGATCATGCCCACCTGCTGGCGCAGCTCGCGCATGGCCGTGGGGCTGTCGTGCATGAGTTTCTTGCCGTTGACGCTCAGGGCGCCTTCCTGAAAAACCTCCAGCCCGTTCACGCAGCGCAGCAGCGTGCTCTTGCCCGAGCCGCTTTTGCCGATGATGGCAATCACCTCGCCGCGCTTCACCTTCAGGTCAATGCCCTTGAGCACTTCGTTGGTGCCATAGGACTTGCGCAGGGCCGTGATGTCCACAATGGGGGGATCGCTCACCACGATACCGTCGTGGGCGGGGGTGGGAGTGGGAGTAGCCGTGGTGGCTTCAGCGGCGGTTGCCATGGAGTTTCCTTTCAAGCGATTGCGCCAGCAGGCTCACGGGGAAGCACAGGGCAAAGTAGAGCAACGCCACGCAGGCGTAGACGAGGAACGGCTGGTAAGTGGCGTTGGAGATCATGCTGCCCGCCTTGGTCAGCTCGACAAAGCCGATGACCGAGGCCAGCGCCGTGCCTTTGATGACCTGCACCAGAAAACCCACCGTGGGCGGCACCGCAATGCGCAGTGCCTGCGGCAGCACCACATGGCGCAACTGCTCGGCGAAGTTCAGCGCCAGGCTTTGTGCGGCCTCCCACTGGCCCTTGGGGATGGAGGCCACGCAGCCGCGCCAGATCTCGGTGAGGTAGGCACTGGTGTAGAGCGTCAGCGCCACGGCGGCGGCGGTCCACGGCGAGGTCTTGATGCCAAACAGCGCAATGCCGAAGTACGCGAGGAACAGCTGCATGAGCAGCGGCGTGCCCTGGAACACCTGCACATAGGCACCGATCAAGCGCTCGGTGCCGCGCACCTTGGACAGGCGCAGCACCAGCAGCAGCAGGCCCACCAAGCCGCCGCCGATGAAGGCGATGAGAGACAACGAGACAGTCCAACGCGCCGCCAGCAGCAGGTTACGCAGGATGTCCCACAGAGAAAACTCCACCATGGCTTATCTCCCCACCAAGAATCGGGCCCCCACCCACATCAGCAGGCGGCGGGTGAGCATGGACAACACCAAGTACACCAGCGTGGCGAGGATGAAGGCCTCGAACGCGCGGAAGGTGTTGCTGGAGATTAGGTTGGCGGCATAGCTCAGCTCAGGCGTGGAGATCTGCCCGCACACGGCCGAGCCCAACATGACGATGATGATCTGGCTGACCATGGCGGGCCACACCTTTTGCAGCGCGGGCGGCAGCACCACGCGGCGGAAGGTCTGGCCGGGCGTGAGCGCCAGACTGTGCGCGGCTTCGATCTGGCCGCGTGGCGTGGCCTCGATGCCAGCGCGGATGATCTCGGCCGAATACGCGCCCAGGTTGATCACCATGGCCAGCACCGACGCGACCTCGGGCGAGAGCTTGAGCCCCAGCGCTGGCAGCCCGAAGAACAGGAAGAACAGCTGCACGATGAAGGGCGTGTTGCGCACCAGCTCCACATAGCTGGCCACCGCCCAGCGCAATGGCAGCGCACGCGGCCCCAGGTTGCGCGCGCGTGCCCACGCACAGGCCGTGCCCAGCAGCAGGCCCAGCACGGTGCCCACGATGGTCAGGCCTATGGTCCAGAGCACGCCGCGCACCAGCAGCGGCCACGAGGAGAGCACGGCAGAAAAATCAAGCGCAATCAGCATGGTGCGAATGCCCCGTGGCGCTTGTCACGCCACGGTCCTGTTCGGTTCTTTCAGCGGGGGACGACAACGGCAATCACAGGGGCAGATCGCCCGCAGGGCGGCCCAGCCACTTGCTGGACATCTTGTCGATGTCGCCCGCCTTCTTGGCCTCGGCAATGATCTCGTTCACGCGCAGACGCAGCTTGTCTTCACCCTTGGCCACGCCGATGAAGTTGGGGCTGTCTTTCAGCAGCAGCTTGTATTCGGTCTGCAGGTTGGGGTTCTTGACCATGATGGTGCCCGCCGTGGAGGCGCTGGTGGCGATGGCCTGCGTCTGGCCCGACACAAAGGCCGAGATGCTGGCGGCATGGTCTTCAAAGCGCTTCACATCCACGCCGGCGGGCGCGACCTTGGCCAGCTCCTGATCTTCCATGGCGCCGCGCGTCACGGCCACCGACTTGCCAGCGAGGTCGGCAAAGCTCTTGATGTTCAGGCTCTTGCTCGCAAACACAGCCTGGAAGAACGGTGCGTAGGCCGCGGTGAAGTCAATCACCTTTTCGCGCTCGGGGTTCTTGCCCAGCGTGGAGATGACGAGGTCGGCTTTTTGCGTTTGCAGGTAGGGGATGCGGTTGGCGCTGGTCACGGGAATCAGCTCGACCTTCACACCCAGCTTGGTGCCGATGTACTGGGCCATTTCCACGTCCAGGCCCTGGGGCTTGAGGTCGGTGCCGACGAAGCCGTAGGGTGGGTAGTCGGTGGGGATGGCGATCTTGATTTCCTTGGCCTTGAGGATGTTGTCCAGCGCGTTCTGTGCGTGCGCAGCGGGCGACAACAGCGCGGCCGACAAGCCGGTGGCAGCCATAAGGCCCAGGGCCAGGCGACGGGTTGAGGATGCGGGGGTGCGGCGGATGGTCATAGCAAGGCTCCTAGGTAGGTGGATGTGTCGGCAGAAGCTGCGTCCTTGTCGGACGCCGGGGGGGTGGAAATCTTGGAAGCGGCGCGGGACCTGCGTGGCCGGGATGGCTTGGCGGTATCCCCTGCCACAGCCGTCGCGGGCGGGCTCTTGCGCACGGGCGCCAGTGCATCGCGCAGCCCGGCCAGCGGGTCGCTGCTGGCCTGCAGGCGCAAGGCCGACTGCACGGTGCCGATGTGCTCCGCCATCAGCGCTTCGGCGCGGGCTATGTCGCCCACCTCCAGCGCCTCGACAATGCGGACATGGTCGTCGCAGGACTGCGCGGCGTCGTGCGACGACTGGTAGAGCATGGCGATCAAGGTGGTGCGCGCAGTGAAGTCGCGCAGCGTGTCGGCCAAGAGGCTGTTGCCCAGGCATTCGGCCAGGCACACGTGAAAGTCACCCAGCAGAAAGCTGCGCATGCCCACATCGGTGCCCGCCAGCGCGGCCTTTTCGCGCTGCAGGTGGCTTTTGAGCTGGCGTACGGCGGCCTTGTCCACCACCTTGAGCTGATGCAGCAGACCCAGCTCGATCACGCGGCGCGCCTCGAAGGCTTCGCGCGCCTCGTCTTCCGAAGGTTCGATCACATACCAGCCGCGCCGCGCACTGACGGTGACGATGCCCCGCGTGGCGAGCCGCGTGAGCGCTTCGCGCACGATGGTGCGGCTGCAATCGAACAACATGGCCAGCTGCTGCTCGCCCAGGCGCGAGCCGGGGGCCAGCTTCTGGGCCATCACGGCTTCGATGATGCGGTTGCTGATCTCGGTGGCGGTGGTCATTGCCGTCCACCGATTGCAGGTTCCGTGCCAACTGGTATACAAGTTGGATGCACCACAGTGGCGCACCACGGCCTCAAATGTGTGCGCTCGGCCCGCGCTGAGCCTCAGGCTTGCACCAGCCTGACCACTGCCGTGGCGCCCGGCAACGGCCAGTGTTATTCTTTTTGACCGCCCCAGGAGACAACACCATGAACGCCCCCACCGCTGCCGCCCACCTGCTGCCTGAGATCAAACTGCGCGATGTGCCGCAGGCCCTCATCGACGCACTGCAGGCCCGCTTTGGCACGCAGTGCTCGCTGGCCCAGGCCGTGCGCGAGCAGCATGGGCGCGACGAAGGGTCGCTGCAGGCCCCGCCACCCAGCGCCGTGGTGTTTGCCGAAAGCACGCAAGACGTGGCCGACGCCGTGAAGCTGGCCAGCCAGTACGAAGTGCCCGTCATCCCCTACGGCGCAGGCTCGTCGCTGGAAGGTCACCTGCTGGCCGTGCAAGGTGGCATCAGCATCGACGTGAGCCGCATGAACCAGGTGCTGAGCATCAACGCCGAAGACCTCACCGTGACCGTGCAACCCGGCATCACGCGCAAGGCGCTCAACGACGCCATCAAGGACACCGGCCTGTTCTTCCCCATCGACCCTGGCGCCGACGCCAGCATTGGCGGCATGTGCGCCACGCGCGCTAGCGGCACCAACGCCGTGCGCTACGGCACCATGCGCGAGAACGTGCTGGCGCTGCAAGTGGTCACCGCCAGCGGCGAGGTCATCCACACCGGCACGCGCGCCAAGAAGAGCAGCGCGGGCTACGACCTCACGCGCCTGATGGTGGGCAGCGAAGGCACGCTGGGCATCATGACCGAGATCACCGTGCGCCTGTACCCCCTGCCTGAGGCCGTGAGCGCCGCCATCTGCTCGTTTCCGAGCATCGAGGCGGCGGTGCGCACCACCATCCAGACCATCCAGATCGGCGTGCCGATTGCGCGCGTGGAACTCATCGACCACCACACCGTGCGCATGGTGAACGCCCACAGCAAGCTCAATCTGCGCGAAGAACCCATGCTGCTCATGGAGTTCCACGGCTCGCCCGCCAGCGTGAAAGAACAGGCCGAGATGGTGCAGGACATCGCCAGCGAATTCGGAGGCCAGGCCTTTGAATGGGCCAGCACGCCCGAAGAGCGCACCCGCCTGTGGACCGCGCGGCACAACGCCTACTTTGCTGCGGTGCAAAGCCGCCCCGGCTGCCGCGCCATCAGTACCGACACCTGCGTGCCCATCAGCCGCCTGGCCGACTGCCTGCTTGAATCGGTGGATGAAGTGGAAGCCAGTGGCATCCCCTACTTCCTCGTCGGCCACGTGGGCGACGGCAACTTCCACTTCGGCTACCTCATCGACCCCCACAGCGCCGAAGAACGCACCAAAGCCGAAGCCATGAACCACACCCTGGTCGCCAGGGCACTCAGCATGGGCGGCACCTGCACGGGCGAGCATGGCGTGGGCATCCACAAGATGGGCTTTTTGCTGGACGAAACAGGCACGGGCGCGGTGGACATGATGCGCGCCATCAAACGGGCGCTGGACCCGAAGAACATCCTGAATCCGGGGAAGATCTTCGCCCTGTAATTGCTATTGTATTTATAGCTACAAACACAATATCATCAGGCGCAGAAGGCCATTTTTTCTCATATTTTTGCAGCGCACGGAGGACCGCTGGATATTCCTGCAACCGGCTCACCACGCTTGGAAGCAGCGGCGTCTCTTCCGCCCCTCAGATTGCGGCGGGCGCCCCCTGCTGCCACCCCGTTGTCAGCAACATCGCCTAAGCTGCGCCCTGTCCGCACCCCTTACACATGCTCCATGGCCACGCGTTCTGTCCCCGCATTGCTTGAAGACATCCGCTTCCTCGGCGAAACCCAGTACGCCATCGTGCAGGCCGTGCGCGCCCTGGTGCTGCAGCCGCCTTTTGAGGAACCTACCGAAGAGGTGAAGTACGGCGGCATTCTGTTTGCCGCGCAGGGGGTGTCGTTCTGCGGCGTGTTCGCCTACCAGGCGCATGTGTCGGTGGAGTTTGGACAGGGTGCGCGCATCAGCGACCCCTTCGGCCACCTGGAGGGCGCGGGCAAGGGACGCAGGCACCTCAAGCTGCGCTCCATCGACGACCTGGCGCACAAGCAGCTGGCGCAGTACCTGCCGCTGGCGCTGGAAGCTGCGCGAGCAAACACATAGGATGAGGACGCTGCTGCGCACTTACAGCAGTCAAGGCGTCAGCGTATCGCCGTGCTGACCCATCAACCACCCACTACACGGCTTTCCCATGCGCATCGCTTTTGTCTCCGACATCCACGGCAACCTCGCGGCCCTTGAAGCCGTGGCAGCGGACATCGCACGCCGGGGCGCCGACCGCGTGGTGAACCTGGGCGATAACCTCTCGGGCCCGCTGCTGCCACGCGAGACGGCGCAGTGGCTCATGGCCTCGGACTGGCTCTCGCTGGCGGGCAACCACGAGCGCCAGGTGCTGCAGCTGCGCCCTGGCCACGGCGGCCCCTCGGACCAGTACGCGCATGCGCAGCTCACCGAGGCCGAGTTTGCCTGGATGCGCAGCCTGACGCACACCCTGCGCCTGGACGAAGACATGCTGCTGTGCCACGGCTCGCCGCGCAGCGACCATGAATACTTGCTCGAAACGCTGGACGGCCCCACGGTGCGCGCCGCCACCCCGGCAGAGATCGACGAGCGCCTGGCGGGTCAATATGCCCCGCTGGTGGCCTGCGGCCACACCCACGTGCCACGCCAGGTGCGGCTGGGTACGGGCATCTTGCTGGTCAACCCCGGCAGCGTGGGCCTGCAGGCCTACGGTGACGACCACCCTGTAGCGCACAAGGTAGAGAACGGCACGCCGGATGCGTGTTACGCCATCGCGGAGCGCACCGCACAAGGCTGGCAGGTGGTGCACCACAGGGTGCCTTACGACCACGAGCCCATGGCAGTGCTGGCGCAAAGGAATGGTCGGCCGGCGTGGGCCCACGCGCTACGCACAGGCCTCATGCCGGTGTGAGGAACCGCGCGCGGTCAGCCATGCACCGCGCGGGAATCGGCAGGCGCCTGCGCCCGGTCGTCCATGCCGTAGTCACGCACCACCGCCGCCACCCGCAGTCGGTAGTCGGCAAACACATGGTCGCGCCCGGCCGCCTGGGTGCTGCGGTGCGCCTCCTGCTGGCGCCAGCGGGCCACGGCCTCCTCGTCGCGCCAGAAGGACAACGACAGCAGCTTGCCAGACTCGCTCAGGCTTTCGAAGCGCTCGATGGAAACAAAGCCGTCGATCTGCGCCAGCAGCGGCTTGAGCGCTGCGGCTGCATCCAGGTAGGCACCGCGCTGGCCCGGCGCGGGCGTCACCTCGAAGATCACCGCCATCATGTTGGGGCGCCCTGCGGGTGGGCGGACAGGCCCAGTGTGCCTTCCACGGCCTGGGTGAAAGTGCGCTCCTCGCGCAGGATGAATCGCTTCTCCTCTGCCAGCGCAAAGTTGGCGCGGCCTTCGGGGTCGGCGCGCAGGCGGGCGCGGTAGGCCTCGTAGGCAGCCAGCGACTCAAAGCCGATGAGCCCCCAGGCCTCGTAGTTGCTGCCCTCGTGCGGCAGAAAATAGCCGATCAGGTGGCCCCCGCAGCGCGGAATGATCTGGCCCCAGCGGCGCGCGTATTCGGCAAACAGCTCGCGCTGGAAGGGGTCGATGTCGTAGCGGATGAAGCAGGTGATCATGGTGTTCAGAAATCATTGGTGGACAGGTCTTCACGATAGGCGGTTGACGTCCTTCAATGGTTCGCCCAAGATCGAACCATGAAAGACGGCCCCCACATCGCGCGCATTGCCGCGCTCATTGGCGACAGCGCGCGCGCCGAAGTCCTCACGGCCCTGATGGCCGACCGCGCACTCACGGCCACCGAACTGGCGGCCGTGGCAGGCGTGACCAAACAGACCATCAGTGCCCACCTTGCCAAGCTGCTCGATGCGGGCCTGCTGAGCGTCGAGCACCAGGGCCGCCACCGCTACTTCCGGCTGGCTGATCGCGATGTGGCGCACCTGCTGGAATCGCTCATGAACGTGGCCTTCCGCGCCGGTGCCGTGCGCCTGCGGTCCAGCCCGCGCGAGCCCGCGTTGCGCCGCGCGCGCATGTGCTACGACCACCTGGCCGGCGAAGTGGGTGTGCAGTTCTACGAAGCCCTGGTGCGCCAGGGGCTGCTGCACGCCACGCCCCTGGGTGCAGCGGTGACGCCCGCAGGCGCGCAGTGGTTTGCCCAGGTGGGCATCGACACCACGGCACTGGCGCAGCAACGGCGCATGCTGTGCCGCCCCTGCCTGGACTGGAGCGAGCGCCGCCACCACCTGGGTGGCGCGCTGGGCGCTGCCTTGCTGCAACGCCTGTTCGACGGCGGATGGGCGCGCCGCGCACAGGGCTCGCGCGTGGTGCACTTCACCGCCAAGGGGGAACTGGCGTTGCGCGATTGGCTGACTGCCAGCCCGGACGCACCACGCGCGGCCACCACCCACGACCCAGCCCGCACGTGAAGACCTTGCGGCACATCATCTCCGCCGCCCACACAGAAATCGTGGGCAGCTACTGTCGGCTGCCGCAAGCCTAGCGCAGAGGGGCTCAGCGCCTCCGGGAAGGCTCAATTCACCTTGATCAGCCGCCAGTCAATACGGTTGTCTGGCCGCTGCACCAGCTCCACGTTTTTCTTCATGGCCCAGGCCAGCATCTGGTTGTGCAGGGGGATGTTGGCCACGGTGTCGTTCTGCAACTGCAGGCCTTCGGTCAGCAGGCGGCTGCGCACGGGCAGGTCGGTCTCGGTTTTCACACGGTCCACGATGTAGTCCATGCGCTCGTTGCTGTAGCGGCCCAGGTTGTAGTTGCCGTCGCCGCCCGTGGTCTTGGTGCGGGTGAGTGACTGCAGGGTGTACAGCGCATCGAACGTGGGAACGCCCCAGCTGAGCAGGGCAATGCTGGCCTCATGCCGCTGGGCCATGGGGTAGTAGGTGACCGAAGGGAGCGTGCGCAGCTTGGCTTTCACGCCCACGCGCGACCACATCGAGGTGATGGCCTGGCACAGCTCCTCGTCCTGGATGATGGCGTTGTTGCTGCAGGCAAAGTCCACCTCGAAGCCGTCCTTGTAGCCTGCCTCGGCCAGCAGCGCCTTGGCTGCGTTGGGGTCGTAGGGCAGGCGCTTGTCCACGGCTTCCGTCCAGCCGTTGACCAGCGGCGACACGATGGCGCCCGTGGGCTTGGACATGCCGCGCATGGTCACGCGCTGCAGCGCGGCACCATCGATGGCCTGGTACAGCGCCTTGCGCACGCGCAGGTCCTTGAGCGGGTTCTTGCCCTTGATGTTGCTGCCCTGCAGCTCGTCGCGGAACTGGTCCATGGCCAGGTAGACGGTGCGGTTCTCCACCATCTCCATGACCTTGAGGTTGGGGTGGGCCTTGAGGCGGCCCAGGTCCTGAATGCTGGTGTCGCGCACCATGTCCACCTCGCCAGACAGCAGTGCAGCGATGCGGGTGGCTTCGGACTTGATGGGGGTGAAGGTGATCTCCGTCACGTTGCCTTCGGTCTTGCCCGCGTTCCACCAGTTGGGGTTGGCCGTGAACACGATCTTCTGATCGGGCACCCATTCCTTGAGCACAAAGGGCCCGGTGCCCATGGCATTGCGGTGCGAGTAGGTCTCGTCCTTGGACTTGATGTCCTTGGGCTCGACCGAGTTGTGTTTTTCGGCCCAGGCCTTGCTCATCACGCGCAGCTCTGTGAGCTGGTTCAGGATCACAGGGTTGGGGTTCTTCAGGAAGATGTCGATGGTCTCGCCGTCCACCTTGGCCACGCGGTCCATGCCCTGGGTGTAGATGGAGTAGGTGGAGGTCCTGCTCATCGCGCGCTGCAGCGAATAGACCACGTCGTCGGCCGTCATGGCCGAACCGTCGCTGAACTTCACGCCCTGGCGCAGCTTGACGCGTAGCTGCGTGGGGCTGACCTGCTGCCACGAGGTGGCCAGCAGCGGCTCGACCTTGAGCGTGCGGCTGTTGAACATCACCAGCGACTCGTACACGGCCGCATGGATGCCGTTGCCCAGGGCACTGTTCTGTGAATGGATATCCATGCTCTGGATATCGGTGGAGCCTGCCCACTTGAACGGTTTTGCCGACACTGCGGGAGCAACGGTTGCCAGGGCCAGGGTGGCGGCCGCAAGCAGGGAACGCTTGAATTGCATGGGGTGTATTCCTTCGTGAAATAGGAGAACCGGCAATATGCAGCAGGTTGGCCCCGACCCCCAAGCCCCTGCAGCACTGATGTGGTGCGCGGCAATCAAGGGCGCGTCACTGCCGATTGCGCAATCCCGGGGACTGCGCTATGAAGCCGTTCTGTAGCGCCTGGCCCACCGGGGCGTCTGTGAGCAGGCCCCGGGCTCCGCAGCCCCGCCAATCGCCCCAAGGTCAAAAAAAATGGACTTGTCTGACGGAAAATTCCACATCATGAGATTCAATTGCAAAAACTGCGCGCAAAGACAGGCCTGAGCAAGGAGAATCGACGAGCATCCGCGTTTGGCCCCGCTGTGACCCAGCCGGGGGCATTTACATACTCTGTTTCGTGAGACAAGCCATGACGACCCAGCAACCCACCATCATCTACACCCTGACCGACGAGGCACCCCGTCTGGCCACGGCTTCCTTCCTGCCCCTGATCCGCACGTTCGCCGCGCCAGCGGGCATCAACGTGGTGGAGTCCGACATCTCGGTGGCCGCCCGCGTGCTGGGTGAGTTTCCCGAGTTCCTGAAGGAAGAGCAGCGCGCCCCCAACACCCTGGCCGAGCTGGGCAAGAAGACGCTGCAGGCCGATGCCAACATCATCAAGCTGCCCAACATCAGCGCATCGGTGGCGCAGCTCAAGGCTGCTGTGGCCGAGCTGCAGTCCAAGGGCTACGCCCTGCCCGACTACCCCGATCAGCCCAAGGACGACAAAGAAAAAGAGATCAAGGCCCGCTACGGCAAGTGCATCGGCTCGGCCGTGAACCCCGTGCTGCGCGAAGGCAACTCAGACCGCCGCGCCCCCAAGGCCGTGAAGGAATACGCACGCAAGAACCCGCACAGCATGGCCGAGTGGAGCCAGGCCTCGCGCTCGCATGTCTCGCACATGCACGCTGGCGACTTCTACCACGGCGAAAAGTCCATGACCCTGGACCGCGCCCGCGACGTGAAGATGGAGCTGATCACCAAGAGCGGCAAGACCATCATCTTGAAGCCCAAGGTCAGCCTGCTCGATCGCGAAGTGATCGACAGCATGTTCATGAGCAAGAAGGCCCTGCTGGCCTTCTACGAAAAGGAAATCGAAGACGCACGCAAGACCGGCGTGATGTTCTCGCTGCACGTGAAGGCCACGATGATGAAGGTGTCGCACCCGATCGTGTTCGGCCACTGCGTGAAGATCTTCTACAAGGACGCATTCGCCAAGCACGCCAAGACCTTTGAAGAGCTGGGCGTGAACGTGAACAACGGCATGGTCGATCTGTACAGCAAGATCGAGACCCTGCCCCAGAGCCAGCGCGACGAGATCAAGCGCGACCTGCACGCCTGCCACGAGAACCGCCCCGAGCTGGCCATGGTCGATTCGGCCAAGGGCATCACCAACTTCCACTCGCCCAACGACATCATCGTGGACGCCTCCATGCCCGCGATGATCCGCAACGGCGGCAAGATGTGGGACGCCAACGGCCGCCTGAAGGACGTGAAGGCCGTGATGCCTGAGTCGACCTTCGCCCGCATCTACCAGGAGATCATCAACTTCTGCAAGTGGCACGGCGCGTTCGACCCCAAGACCATGGGCACGGTGCCCAACGTGGGCCTGATGGCCCAGCAGGCCGAGGAATACGGCAGCCACGACAAAACCTTCGAGATCGCCGAAGACGGCGTGGCCAACATCACCGACCTGGCCACGGGCGAAGTGCTGCTCTCGCAGAACGTGGAGCAAGGCGACATCTGGCGCATGTGCCAGGTCAAGGACGCCGCGATCCGTGACTGGGTGAAGCTGGCCGTGAACCGCGCCCGCAACTCCGGCATGCCCGTGGTGTTCTGGCTCGACTCGTACCGCCCGCACGAAAAGGAACTCATCACCAAGGTGAAGATGTACCTGCACGAGCACAACACCGTCGGCCTGGACATCCAGATCATGAGCCAGGTGCGTGCCATGCGCTACACGCTGGAGCGCGTGATCCGTGGCCTGGACACCATCAGCGCCACCGGCAACATCCTGCGCGACTACCTGACCGATCTGTTCCCCATCATGGAACTGGGCACCTCGGCCAAGATGCTGTCCATCGTGCCTCTGATGGCCGGTGGCGGCATGTATGAAACCGGCGCGGGCGGCTCGGCGCCGAAGCACGTGCAGCAGCTGGTGGAAGAAAACCACCTGCGCTGGGATTCGCTGGGCGAGTTCCTGGCGCTGGCCGTGTCGCTGGAAGACCTGGGCCTGAAGACCGGCAACGCCAAGGCCAAGATCCTGGCCCAGACGCTGGACGCCGCCACGGGCAAGCTGCTGGACAACAACAAGAACCCCAGCCCCAAGACGGGCCAGCTGGACAACCGTGGCAGCCAGTTCTACCTGGCCATGTACTGGGCGCAAGAGCTGGCCGCGCAAACGGCAGATGCCGACCTGGCAGCCAAGTTTGCGCCCCTGGCCAAGCTGCTCACCGCGAACGAACAGAAGATCGTGGACGAGCTGAACGCCGTGCAGGGCCAGCCCACCGACATCGGCGGCTACTACATGCCCGACGTCGCCAAGCTGGACGCCGTGATGCGCCCCAGCAAGACGCTGAACGAGGCGCTCAACACGGTGAAGTAAGCGGTGGCGTGAGCCGCTGGGTTGCTGCGCGCCTGCGCTGGCGGGAGGCGTGCAGCAACTGCGCAAGGGGTGCGCTGGTGGGTTTCAGGCATAAAAATGGCCTCCACCGCGCGACCATCAAGCAGATATAGCTATATATTTAATAGCAATCACATACAAGGGCCCTGCTTAAACGCAGGGCCCTTTTGTTTTGGGTGGCACGGGCGGGGCCGCTGGTGGGCCATTCAGGCCTGTGGCATCACGGCCGGTCGCGGTCCACCACCCGGCTGGCCAGCGGCGCGGGCACATAGGCGGGCAAGAAGGCGCAGCCCTTGCCAAACTCGGCCTCGTAGGCGGGGCATTGCTGGGCGATGCCTGCGGGCGTGGGCTTGGCGCCCTCGCCGTCATTCACCCAGCGCAGCAGCGCCGCCATCAGCGTGGGATAGGTGGGGTCGCTCAGGTAGCTGTGGCCGCTGTGGCGCGTGAAGGTCTGCACCAGCCGCGCGCCGCTGCCCGCTTGGTCCATCGTGGCCTTGAACTGCGCATCCAGCTCGACAAAGGCCGTGGGGTCGTCCACGCCTTTCACGGTGAGCACGGGCACGGGGATCTGGCCGGTCGGGTCCGTGTCTGCGGCAAAGCGCGCCACGGCCTGTGGGTCGGCGCGGTAGCGCAGCACGCCCGCGTTCAGCGCCGCATCGTCCGGTGAGCCCTTGTAGACCGCACCCACATTGCCAAACGGGCTCGCGCCCCCGGTGCGGTGCTGCACCACGTCGCGGTAGTGGAAGGTCGCCCAGTTCATGTGGCCGGGGATGGAGCTGGCCGGGATGCGGATCACATCGACGAGTGTCTGCACCTTGCGCTGCTGCTCGGGCGTGCGCTCGGCTGCGGGCTTGTTCAGCGCCAGGCATTCGTTGATGCGCGCCGCCAGGTCGGCCTGGGTCATCGCGGCGTCGCGCGGCAGGCCGGTGTTCAGCGGGTACTGCGCCTCGGTGGGCCGGGGATGGTTGTTGCAGAGGTACTGGTAGACCACGCGCAGGTCGGTGCGGAAGTCATACGAGCGGCTGCCGCCCGCCAGCACGCCGCTGGTGAGCAGCACGGCGTCGTAAGGGCGTTTGCCATCCGCCGTGCGCTGGAACATCTCGGCCCCCTTGGCCGCCACGCTGGCGCCCCAAGACTGGCCGTGCAAAACGGTGCGCTGTGGCTTGGCCACATGCTGCACAAAGATCTGCCGCAGGCGCTCGGTGTCCTCGGCCGCTGCACGCACTTCCACCCCGCCCTGGCGGAAGGTGCTGCCCGCCCAGGCGTAGCCTGCACGGACCATGATGGACCAGCGTTCAAGGTCTTCGACAGACCGCTCCATCCTGGGCGCACCCAGCGCAGGCCCCCCGTGGGCATGCAGCACCAGGTGGCCGTTCCATTGCTGCGGTAGCGCGATGAGATAGTAGGCACCGGCGGAATCCTTGCCCGAGAGGCAGCGGGCGATGGGTGCCAGGTCCTTGGGGCATGGCGTCGCGGCAGGCGCGAGCTCGGCCACCGCGCGCGGCGGGGTGGCAACCGGCGCGCAAGCGGCCAGTGTGGCAGCCGCCAGGGCTGCAGCTAAGGCCGCAGTCCGGCGTGGGC
>NZ_QAIH01000171.1 GCF_003060895.1 Acidovorax sp. HMWF029
CCCCAAGCGCCCGCCCCTGCCCCGCGCGCCGTGTGAATGCCCGGGATGATCAGCGAGAACGCGCAGGCCGCCAACATCACGCCCGCGCCAAAGCCAAACAGCGTGTCTTGTGCGCGCTCTGACAGGCGCTGTGACAACAGCACCGGCAGCGTGCCCAAAGCGGTGGCCACAGCGGCCACCAGGCCGCCCCACCAGGCAGCCTCGACCGTTGGCTGGCTGGCAATCCATTGCCATGCCTGGGCAGCGGCGGCCACGATGCCCAGCAGCACAATGCCCAAGCCCAGCCACTGCCGCCAGCGCAAGACCACGGCGCGCCTTGCGGGCGCGGTCACACATTCAGCGGTGAGCACAGGGGATTCCAATGCGGTGTCGGGCGAAGTGGGCGGCATCTGCATGGCGGCTCAGGGTATAGACAGCGGGTGTGGGCAACAGGTGCTATCGGGACAGGGGTGCAATCGCTGGGCGAAGCATCACGCCCGGGCAAGCGCAAAGCGGCGCGCCACCTCGGCCCAGTCGATCACGTTGTAGAACGCCGCGATGTACTCTGGGCGGCGGTTCTGGTACTGCAGGTAATAGGCGTGCTCCCACACATCCAGCCCCAGGATCGGGGTGTTGCCCGACATCACCCCCGCCATCAGCGGGCTGTCCTGGTTGCCCGTGCTCTCCACCACCAGCTGGCCCGCCGCGCCCACACACAGCCAGGCCCAGCCGCTGCCAAACCGCGTGAGCGCGGCTTTGGTGAACGCATCCTTGAACGCGGCAAACCCGCCCAGATCGGTGTCGATGGCGCGCGCCAGTGCACCCTCGGGCTGCCCGCCGCCCTGGGGCGACATCACGCGCCAGAACAGGCTGTGATTGGCATGCCCGCCGCCGTTGTTGCGCACGGGGCCCTGCAGGTTTTCGGGCAGCAACACCAGCCGCGCCACCAGTTCATCAATGGGCAGATCGGCATGGGGCGAGCCCTCCAGCACGGCGTTCAGGTTGTGGATGTAGGCCTGGTGGTGCTTGGTGTGGTGGATCTCCATCGTGCGTGCGTCGATGTGCGGCTCCAGCGCGTCGTAGGCATAGGGCAAGGCGGGCAAGGTGTAAGGCATGGTTGCTTCGGTCGGGTTGAAAGAAGGACGAAAGGAAGACCTCCGGTGCGGGCAGCGCAGGCCGGTGCGGGAGGACGGGACAAAACGCAATCCGGGTCACAACGGCAAGGTGGCCGGGTCGCCGTCAGGACGACCGCCCAAAGGGTCCGTCCTCGGCAAGCGCCTGGGCAATGGCGGGATGCAGGCCATGGCTGCGCACATGGGCGAACAAGGCAGCATGTGTTTCACGCCCATGCCGCCACGCCGCCTGGCGCAGCGCGACGCTACACCGGCCATCCGCCATCAGGCTCTGCAGCAGCCCATGGGCGCTGCTCAGCAAACGCGCCGCCGCGTCGGGCTCAGCCGCCTGCACCTGCAAGTCGGCCACGTTCAGGTGCGACACCACCAGGGCCGCAATGCAATCGTCCTCACGCCCCGCCGGGGGCGTTTGCTGCACCAGGCGCAAAGCCAGTGCCAACGCCTGCTGCTCAAACGCTAACGCCATGGCCATCTGGCCCATCTGCCCGGCAGCGCGGGCGCGCTGCATGGCGCGCTCCCACTGAGGCAAGGTGGCGGGTGTAGGCGGAACACTGCTCGCGGGTGGAGACTGGCTTGGCTGCGGTGTGCCAAAGTCCATGGCAAAACTCCTTGGAGGAGCCTTTTGCGGTGGACAGGGTGTGCGTACTCAGGCGAATAAATGATATTAATTCTCATTAGCTTTGTCTAGACCCCGCTGAGCAGTTCAGGCTCTGGGCTCGACTTTTGAGTGCCCTTGGGTTCTGGGGATGTCCTGAACAACTCGAATTCGTGAGTGCTACAAGGCCGCAGTTTTCAGATGGCGCAGCAGGGGCCGCCGCACATTAGCCACACGAATACCCGCGTCAGTGCCGTTCTACCCCACCAATAGCTGCCCATCCAACCCTACCGCCCCCACTCAGCGCAGCGGCGTGCCGTGCCCC
>NZ_QAIH01000172.1:0-4647 GCF_003060895.1 Acidovorax sp. HMWF029
GCCCACCCCCGTCCCCAGCATCATCGGCAACGCCCCCAGCAAAGCCGCCAAAGTCGTCATCAGGATGGGCCGAAACCGCAACAGGCATGCCTGGTAGATCGCATCGCGCGCACACAGCCCATCGTCCCGCTGCGCCTCGAGCGCAAAGTCGATCATCATGATTGCGTTCTTCTTCACAATGCCGATCAGCAGCACAATGCCGATGATGGCAATGATGTCCAGGTCCAGCCGCGCCGCCATGAGAGCCAGCAGCGCCCCCACCCCGGCCGAAGGGAGCGTGGACAAAATCGTGACAGGGTGCACCGTGCTCTCGTACAGCACCCCGAGCACGATGTACATCGTGACTACCGCCGCCAGGATCAGCAGCAGCGTGTTCGACAGCGACGCCTGAAAGGCCAGCGCTGCACCCTGGAAGCGCGTCTCTACAGAAAGCGGCAACAACCCCTCGTCCTGCACGGCGGCCTTTTCGCGCTCAATGGCGGCCACAGCGTTGCCCAGCGAAACGCCCGGCGCAGTGTTGAACGAAATCGTCGCAGCGGGCAACTGGCCCACATGGTTGACCACCAGCGGCATGTTGCGCTCCTCGATGCGCGCCACCGACGACAGGGGCACGGGTGCACCGCTGCTTGCGGGCACATAGATGCTCTGCAGCGCCTCGGGCCCCACCTTGAACTGCGGCGCCACCTCCAGCACCACGCGGTACTGGTTGGACTGGGTAAAGATGGTCGAGATGAGCCGCTGGCCAAAGGCGTTGTACAGCGCGGCATCGATGCCCGCCACGGTCACCCCCAGACGGCTGGCCTGGGCACGGTCGATGTGCACATAGGCCTGGCGCCCCTGGTCTTGCAGGTCGCTGGCCACATCGGTCAGCTCAGGCAAGGCGCGCAGGCGGCGCAGCAGCTCGGTGGTGCTGGTGGTGAGCTGCTGCATATCGGGCGACGACAGCAGCCACTGGTATTGGGTGCGCGCCACCCGGTCTTCAATGGTCAGGTCCTGCACGGGCTGGATGAACAGGCGGATGCCCGGCAGGTTCTGCACCCGCTCGGCCAGGCGCTGCTGCACCACACCGGCCTTGTCGCGCTCGGCATGGGGTTGCAGGTCGATCAGCAGGCGGCCGGTGTTGAGCGTGGTGTTGGCACCATCAACGCCAATGAAGGACGAGATACTGCGCACGGCTGGGTCTTCGAGCAGGCGCTCGGCCATCGCCTGCTGGCGTGCGGCCATGCCTGCGAAGGAGATCGACTGGTCGGCCTCGGTGGTGGCCTGCAGCGTGCCGGTGTCCTGCACCGGAAAGAAGCCCTTGGGGATGAACAGGTAGAGCACCACGGTGAGTGCCAGCGTGGCCAGGAACACAAGCCAGGTCCAGCCCCGGCGGTCCAGCACCCAGGCCAGCATGCGGCCATAGCCCGCAATGGTGCGGTCAAAAAACTGGCCCGTGGCGCGGTACAGGCGGCCGTGGCTGTCCTCGGGCGTGTGGCGCAGCAGACGCCCGCACAGCATGGGCGTGAGCGTGAGCGACACCACGGCCGAGATCAGGATGGCCACGGCCAGCGTGATCGCGAACTCGTGGAACAGCCGCCCCACCACATCGCCCATGAACAGCAGCGGGATCAGCACCGCGATCAGCGAGATGGTGAGCGAGATGATGGTGAAGCCGATCTGCTGCGAGCCCTTGAGGGCCGCCGCCAGCGGCGCCTCGCCCTCTTCCACGTAGCGCGCGATGTTCTCGATCATCACGATGGCGTCGTCCACCACAAAGCCCGTTGAGATGGTGAGCGCCATCAGCGTGAGGTTGTTGATGGAAAACCCCGCGAGGTACATCACCCCACAGGTGCCGATGAGCGACAGCGGCACGGCCACGCTCGGGATCAGCGTGGCCGATGGGCTGCGCAGGAAGACAAAAATCACCGCGACCACCAGCACCACAGCCAGACCCAGCTCCACCTGCATGTCACGCACCGAGGCGCGCACCGTGACCGTGCGGTCCGTCAACACCTGCACATCCAGCGAAGCGGGCAGCGTGCTTTGCAGCTGCGGAAGCAAGGCCTTGATGCGGTCCACCGTGTCGATCACGTTCGCGCCAGGCTGGCGACGGATATTGAGGATCACGCCGGGCTTTGCCCCCGTGTCCGCCGTGCCTGCCCAGGCCGCCAGCCGCGTGTTCTCGGCGTCGTCCACGGTCTCGGCCACATCTTTGAGGCGCACCGGGGCGCCGTTCTTGAAAGCAATGATGAGGTCGCGGTACTCGGCAGCGGATTGCAGCTGGTCGTTGGCGTCGATGGTGGATGCCCGGGCCGGGCCGTCAAAGCCGCCCTTGGCCTGCTTGACGTTGGCTGTGGCGATCGACGTGCGCACGTCCTCCAACGTGAGGCTCAGCTGCGCCAACGCCGTGGGGTTGGCCTGAATGCGCACGGCCGGGCGGCGCCCGCCCGCAATGGCCACCAGGCCCACGCCCTGCACCTGCGAGAGCTTGGGCGCCAGACGGTTTTCCACCAGGTCGTTCAGGCGGATCACGGGCAGCGACGGCGAGGTGATGGCCAGCGTGAGGATGGGCGCGTCGGCCGGGTTGACCTTGCTGTACAGCGGCGGCATGGGCAGGTCGCTGGGCAGCAGGTTGCTGCCCGCATTGATCGCCGCCTGCACCTGCTGCTCGGCCACATCCAGGGCCATGTCAAGCGCAAAACGCAGCGTGATCACAGATGCCCCACCCGAGCTGGTAGACGACATTTGCGACAGCCCCGGCATCTGGCCGAACTGTCGCTCAAGCGGCGCGGTGACGTTGGAAGTCATCACGTCCGGGCTGGCGCCCGGGTACAGCGTGGTGACCTGGATGGTGGGGTAGTCCACCTCAGGCAGGGCCGAGGTGGGCAGCAGCCGGTAGGCCATCAGCCCCGCGATCAGGATCGCAACCATGAGCAATGCAGTGGCGATCGGACGCAGGATAAAAAGGCGCGACAGGTTCATGGCAACGGCGGCGCTGGCAAAACAGACAAGGGAGAGACAGGGGAGCCGCTGCGATCAGCGCACCGGGCTGGTCGCGCCGCCCTGGGGTTGCTGCTGTTGCAGCCGCTCGCGGATATAGGCACGGCGCTCTTCCTGCGGCAGGGCCATGACGCGGGCACGCTCGTCGGCGGGCATCTGGTCGAGCAGCGCTTTCACCTGGGGGGGCATGCCTCGTGGCGGCTCGGAGGGCGGTTGCTCCGAAGCAGCAGCTGGTGCCGAAACCGCAGGCGCGGTGCCCTCGTTGCGTGGGGTGGCGCGGGGCAAGGCCTCTGCACGCGCCGAGGTGGAAGCTGGCGCAGCGGGAGCCGCGGGCCCGGAGGCTGCGGACGCGCCCGGGGCGGCTGCACCCGCTGTACCACCCGCCCCCATCTGCGCCCGCCGCTCGCGCAAAAAGGCACGGCGCTCTTCGGGGCTCATCTTCTGCAGCTTTTCGCGCACGTCGGGCGGCAGCGATGCCATGAAGGCACGGCGCTGCGCAGCCTGGTCCTGGGCGGCCTGGTCGGCGCGGGTCACAGCCCCGGCGTCGATCACGGCGACCTTGGCGCCTTCGCGCAGGCGGTCGATGCCATCGGTGACCACCTGCTCGCCTTCGCGCAGCTCGCCTTCGATGCTCACGCGGTCGCCATCGGTCACCCCCACGCGGATGCGGCGCTGGGTCACGGTGCTGTCCTCCTGCACCAGGTAGACATAGTTGTTCTGCACGGCCGTGACAGGCACGGTGAGCACGGATTCGAGCAGACTGACCTGAAGGCGCACGTTGACGAACTGGTTGGGGTACAGCGCGCCGTCTTCATTGGCAAAAGCGGCCTTGACCTTGATGGTGCCCGTGGCGGTGTCGATAGCGTTGTCCAGCGCCACCACGCGCCCCTTGGCGAGTTGGCGGCGGGCGTCACGGTCCCACAGCTCCACGGGCAGATCCTCACCGGCGGCCAAGCGGCGGCGCATTTGCGGCAGGTGCGCCTCGGGCACAGAGAACGCGGCGTCCATGGGCCGCACCTGGTTGATGGTGACGATCCCGTTCGCATCGCTCGGCCCCACCACGTTGCCCTTGTCGGCCTGGCGCAGGCCCAGCCGCCCGGCAAACGGCGCGGTGACCTGGGTGTAGCTCAGCTGCAGGCGCGCGGCGTCCACCTGGGCCTGGTCTGACGCCACCGTGCCCTCCAGTTGGCGCACCAGCGCGGCCTGGGTGTCCACCTGCTGGCTGGCGATGGAGTCGCGCGCCAGCAGGTCCTGGTAACGCTTGAGGTCGAGCTGCGCGTTCTTGAGCAGCGCCTGATCACGCTGCAGCGTGCCCTGCGCCTGCGACAGCGCGGCCTGGTAGCTGCGCGGGTCGATCTCGGCCAGCACTTGGCCTGCGCGCACCTCGTCACCCTCCTTGAAGCGCACCGCCACCAGCTCGCCACTCACCTTGGCGCGCACCACGGCCGTGGCACGGGCGCTCATGGTGCCGATGGCGCTCACCACCACGCGCACATCGCCCCGCTGCACCGTTCCCACCGACACGGGCTGGACGCCGCCGCCGCCAAAGCGGCCCGGGCCACCCGTCGGCTTGCGCCCAGAGGGGCCCGCAGCACCGGCGCCGGCAGCCTGTGCAGTGGCCCCATCCTGGCGCTGCTTCCACCACCAGGCCCCGCCCCCCACGGC
>NZ_QAIH01000172.1:4657-8286 GCF_003060895.1 Acidovorax sp. HMWF029
CCCACTGAGAAACTGCAGACCGCTGCGGACGGGCATACGAACGGATCAAGGGCATGGTCAGGCGAAATGGTGGCAAGACTTACGCAAACAATGGGGCGGGAGCGGTTGACGCCTCGGAACGGGCGTTTTGACTGAAACCTTTTTTGCGTAAGTCGTGGGTGAATAGGCAAGGGGGTATGGTAGCCAGCGCCCCCCCAGGATTTGCCGCCGGGCGGGGGACCTTTACCGAGGATTTACGCGTGCTTTGGGCGGGGTTTACCAGGCCCCCGCGCAGGCAATCAGCGGTTGGTGGCCAACAAAAGACCACCAGCCCCCATGAAGAAACCGCCCGTAGCCTTGTTGAGCCGCGCCACCCCGCGCGAGGTGCGGATGAAGCGGCGGATCTGGCGGCCAAAGCTGGCGTACACGGCGGTCGAGACGAATTCGCTGCCCAGGTAGATGGAGCCCAGCACCAGGAACTGGCGCGCTGCAGGCTGCCCGGGGTCGATGAACTGCGGGAAGATCGCCGCAAACAGGATGATGGCCTTGGGGTTGGTGATGCCCAGCAAGAACTCTTGCGCGATAAGGGCCCGCAGGTTCACCAGTGCTGACTGGCCTGACTGGGAACCGTTGCCCGGCACGTCCTCCAGCGCCAGGCCACTGAATTCGCGGCTGCGCCAGGCGCGCCAGCCGAGCCAGAACAGATAGGCGGCGCCCACCCATTTCACTGCCGTGAAAGCCGCTTCGGACGCGAGCAGCATGGCCCCCAGCCCCACGGCCGACACGATGAGAAAGATGGCAAACGCCGCCGCACGGCCCAGAGTAGCAATCATGGCCGCACCCACACCAGCGCGGATGCCGTTGTTGAGGCCACAAAAATTGTTGGGCCCCGGGGTGAGCGAGATGGCGATGGCCACCGGAACGAATAGCAGCGCGTCCATGAAGCAGTCCTTGCGGGATGAATCGAGAGGGGAGAGTCGGCCAGTCTACGGCAGACCCTGGCACACCGCAGTCTGCAAGGCAGAAGCCCCAAAACGATCAGCGCCGCACCAGATCGACCACCGATCCCCAGGGCACATCCGCCAAGGTTTCGTAGTGCGCCACCACGATCAGGCGGTCTGACCGGGTGGCCTGGGACGCCAGGGCCTGCGCCAGGTAACGGATGGACGGTTTGTCCAGGCCGCCCACGGGTTCATCGATCAGGGTCAAAGGGGCATTCGAGGCCAGGGCACCGGCCATGAACACCTTGCGTTTTGTGCCGGTGGACAGCGCATACAACGGTTTGTGCAGGTGCTCGTGCAGCGCGAAGCCTTCGATGTGAGCATCCAGCGCGGCGGCATCCCACAGTGGGTAACGGACAGACAGGCTGTCCAGCAAGCCACTGGCGGTGAGTGTGTCCAGATCGCCCGAGCGGGGGTCGACCCAGAAGACTTTTTGCGCATAGGCCTTGGGGTCTTCACCTGGGTTTGTGCCCTGCAGCGTGATGCGCCCGGCCTGTGCGGTCAGCTCCCCCGCCAACAGGCGCAACAGCGTGGTTTTGCCACTGCTTTCGTCGCCGAGTGCCAGCACCAAGCCTGCGGGCAGCGCCGCCGACCACTGTTCCAGCACCCCACATTCCGGGTAGGAAAAACACAAGCCTTCCACCTGCAACACCACGTTCTCAGACATCCTGCATCCTTAGGTTTGTTGCGCAGGCACTCCGCCCAAGCCTGCGTCGGTCCCGGATTCTAGGGAGCCGTCGGGTGGGTCTCTGCGTTGCGCCGCCAGCGCGCCACCAGCCAGCCCCCAGTCTGGTTGACCACCAACCCACACAACACGGTTGCGGCGCCCGCCCATTGCAGCAGACGGGGTGTTTCGCCCAAAAAGGCATAAGCAGCCCACAGCCCCACCACGGGCACCAGCAGCGAAAAGGGCGTGACCCGCCCGGCCGCATGGCGTTGCAGCAGCTGTGTCCAGAGCGTGTAGGCCAGCAAGGTGGCCAAAAAGGCCAGGTAGCCCACGGCCAGCAGCGCCGAGCCATTGATGGCCCGCAGCTGCGCGCCCACGCCAACCACACCATCACTCCACACCGCCAGGGCACAAAACGGTACGATGGGTACCAGACTGCTCCACACGATGAAGGGGAATGGCGCATAGGCCCCAGCCTGTGCCGCTCGGCGCGCCACCAGGTTGGACACCGCCCACATGAAGGCCGCCCCGAGCGTGAGCACAAACCCCGCCAGCGTCATCTGACCCGGCCCTTCGCCATGCTCAAGGCCTATGGTCATGAGTCCCCCGAACGCCAGCGTGAGCCCCCACCATTGCCAGGGCTTGGCACGCTCGTCCAGCAGGGGCACGGCCAGCAGCAGGGTAAAAAACGCCTGCGTCTGCATGACCACCGAGGCCATTCCGGCCGTCATCCCCAGCTGCAGCCCCAGGAACAAAAAGCCGAACTGCCCCAGCCCCTGCGCCAGTCCATAACCCACCACAAAACGCCAGGGCAGCGACGGGAGCGGCACGAAGAGCAGGAATGGCAGCGACGCCGCGGTAAACCGCAGGGCGCCCAGCAGCATAGGACTGAGCCCCTGCAAGCCCAGCTTCATCACCACAAAGTTCAGCCCCCAGATGACCACCACAGCGAACGCGCGCAGCAAGTCGCCACGGCTCAACGCCGCTGGCGCACTCATGCGGTAGCCACCGGCGCACCCACCGCCACAGGCCTGCCCTGCCGGGCCCGTGCGGCGACAAAAGCCTCGAACGCCTGAGCGCTGGTTTTGCCGGGCACATAGCCCAGCTCTTGCTTGAGCGCCGTGTTCAGCAGCACGGGCCGGTAGCGCAAAAAATCCAGCTGCTCGGGACCGTAGCGGCTCACCCCCAGCGCGGAGCCCACGGCCAGTGCGGTGCGCAGCAGCCCGGCAGGCAGCTCCAGCACAGGCTTGCCCAGGCGCTGAGCGATCTCGCGCAGGGGCAAGGCGCCGTCACCTGCCAGGTTGAAGCACCCGGCGCGCTGCGTGCGCAGCGCATGCAGGATGGCGCCAGTCACATCGTCGTCCCAGACAAAAACAAAGGGGCTGGCACTGCCCCGGATGGCCAGCAGGCGCGGTTTCTCAAACAACGCGGTGATCTGGTTGTCCACCCGTTCGCCCAGGATGGTGCCAATGCGCAGCACCGTCTGCGCCAGCCCAGGGTGCTGAGTGCGGTACAGCGCCAGCATCTCCTCCACCAACCGCTTGTGGTGAGAATAGGCAAACACCTCGTTGCCTCGCAGTGCGTCTGTCTCGCACAGCCAAGCGGGGTTGTCAGCGTGGTAGCCATAGGCCGCGCCACTAGAGCTCACGACAAGCTGCTTCACGCCCGCGGAGACGCAAGCATCCAGCACGTTCTTGCTGCCTAGCACGTCCACCGAATATTCAAACTCGCGGCTGGAGCCCTTGCCAGGCGTGACAATGGACGCTAGATGAACCACGCTGTCGATGGCATGGTCGGCCAGCGTCTGCACCAGCGTGGGGTCGCGCACGTCCTGCTCCAGATAGCCCACGCCCGGCAGACGGCGCTCAGCTGGCACCTCGCGCACATCGGCCGCCACGATCACGCCTGTCTGCTCGCGTGCCAACGCCGCCACTACACTGCGGCCCAGAAAACCGTCTGCCCCAGTGATGAGGATGCGGCGG
>NZ_QAIH01000172.1:8296-14522 GCF_003060895.1 Acidovorax sp. HMWF029
TGCCGCCATCGGCGAGCGGCACGGAAGCGGGCCTGCGGCCCCACCAACCCGCCAGCGCCAGACCCGCGATGATGTCCCAGAAGCCCCAGACACCCGCCACCACCGCCATGCCGCCGAGGCCGCCAAAGAAGCTGAAGATAAGCACCAGGCCCAGCCCCGCGTTGCGGATGCCCACCTCAATGCTCACGGCGCGCCGGTCGTAGTCCGGCAGGCCGCTCAGGCGCGCGCAGGCATAGCCAGTGCCAAAGGCCAAAGCGTCATGCAGCGCCACGGCCAGCAACACCAGGCCCACGTAGTCCAAAAAGTAGCGCCAGTTTCCCGCCACGGCGCCGATGATGAAACCAATCAGGCATACAAAACTGAGGATTCGCACGGGCCTATTCACCCGCTGGGTGAAACGTGGCAACTTCTCGGCACACAGGATGCCCAGCACAAACGGAATGCCGATGATGGCCACGATGTGTCCAGCCATCTCCAGCGGGTCGAGCGCAATGCTGCGCAGCAGCGGCGCCGCCGTGGGATGCATGCCACCCCAGAACGCGAAGTTGAGCGGCATGAGCACGATGGCCAATGCGTTGGAGATGGCCGTCATCGAAACCGACAGCGCCACGTTGCCCCCGGCCCGGTGCGTGAGGATGTTGCTCACATTGCCCGGTGGGCAGCAGGCCACGAGGATCATGCCCAACGCAATGCTGGGACCCGGTTGAAGCAGCAACGTGAGCACGAACGTCACCGCAGGTAACACGATGAACTGCGCGGCAATGCCCACCGCCATGGCGCCCGGCATGCGCAGCACGCGCTTGAAGTCGGCCACGCGCGTGTCGAGCGCAATACCGAACATGAGGAAACCCAGCACCACATTGAGCACCACGAGCGATGCAGGGTTGAAGTTGAGGCGTATTTCGTCAACGGGCAGCATGGCGATCCTTTCAGGCGAGGGCAGCGGCAGCTGCCCGCACCGCGTTGCGGTAGGTGTCCTTGTGCACGTAGTACGCCATGCGTTCGAGCTTCAGGTACTTGAAGCCTCCGGACAGATCGGGCGGCGGCCCGGCTTTGGACTGGCGCAGTGCATCGGCACGCGGCGAGCCCTCGGACTGCGCCTTGAAGAAGCGGGCCACCAGCTCCGCTTGCTCGTAGCGGCCCTGCCAGCCGATGCCGCTCGCCTCGATCATGCCCATCACCGCCAGATTATCGAAACGTGGCGACAGAATGTTGAGGTACAGCTGCGGCGCCATGCCCTGCCAGTTGAGCAGGCTGTGGTCGATGAAGGGGTAGTGCAGCTTGTAGCCCGTGGCGCAAAGCACCAGGTCGTAGTCCTGTGCACGGCCGTCCTTGAAGAACACGGTATGGCCCTCAAAACGGGCGATATCGGACTTCACATGGATGTCGCCATGGCCCAGGTGGTGCAGCACCAGAGAGTTGACGACGGGATGCGACTCGTACATCTTGTAGTCGGGCTTGGGCAGGCCAAACCGCGCCGGGTCGCCGGTGAACCACTGCAGCACCACGCTGTCGATCTTCTGCTTGATCCAGGGCGGCATCTTGAACTTGCCCCCCAGCGTGTCGGCGGGCTGGCCGAACACGTATTTGGGCACGAAGTAGTAGCCGCGCCGCACCGACAGGTCCACGCTGCGCGCGTAATGCACCGCATCCACGGCAATGTCGCAGCCCGAGTTGCCCGCGCCCACCACCAGCACGCGTTTGCCCTTGAACAGCTCGGCGCTTTTGTAGGCGCTGGTGTGCAGCAACTCGCCGTCAAACTGGCCTTCAAAGCGCGGCATGTTGGGCTCGGCCAGCGTGCCGTTGGCTATCACCACGCCCTTGAACTCTGCGGTCTGCGCGGGTCCGCCGTGCTGGCTCCAGGTGACGCGCCACAGCGGCGCTGCGCCCTCGCCCACGGGTTCCACCTTCAAGACGCGGGTGCCAAACCAGTAGCAGGGACGCAGGCCAAAGTGCTCGGCAAAGTCCATGAAGTACTGCCGCATCTCGCGGTGGCTGGGGTAGTCGGCCACCTCGGGTCGCATGGGGAACTCGGTGAATTCGGTGGTGTGTTTGCTGGAAATGAGGTGTGCCGATTCATAGACCGTGCTGCGCGGGTTCTCGATGTTCCACAGGCCACCCACGTCGGTGTGCGCTTCAAAGCCCTGGAAGGGCACGCCCAGCTTTTGCAGGTTGCGCGCAGCCGCCAGGCCACTGGGGCCTGCGCCTATCAGGGCGATCTGGGTGCGGGTGTCTGCCACCGTGGGTGTTGTCTCCGTTGTCATGCGTTTTTGCTTTCGTTGTGTATCGGTGTCGCTGCAGGCAACGGCAGGCCCGGAATGGCCGTGGCCCCCGCCTCGCCCACGCGCGGCTTGCGCGGCTGGCCCAGCAGCAGGCGGTCGTGCAGGGCGTCGGGCAACAGGTTCAGCAAGCGGGCCAGCCAGCCGATGCGCGCGGGCAGCACGATGTGGGTACGACCTTGCGCGACGCCCGCCAGCAGGTCCCGGGCAGCGGCGTCGGGCTCCATCAGGCCCGGCATGGCAAAACGGTTGCCCGCCGTGAGCGCAGTGCGAAGGTAGCCAGGGCTCACCGTGCTGACCACAATGGATTCGCCGCGCAGCTCTGCACGCAGGCTCTCCAGGTAGCGGATGAGCCCGCCCTTGCTCGCGCAATAGGCGCCGTTGCCCGGCATGCCACGCCAGCCCGCAATGCTGGCCACACCCACCAGGGCGCCGCACCGCTTTGCGCGCATGGCTTTCACAAACGGCTGGAAGGTGGTGGCCGCGCCCAGCAGGTTGATCTCCAGCATGCGGCGCAGTACCGCGAGGTCGTCGGCTTCGGCAGTGTCAAAACCGCCTGCCACACCCGCGTTGGCAATGACGAGGTCGGGCACCGCGCCCGAGCGCGCCATCCAGTCGGCGGCCATGGCCTGCATCGCGCTGCTATCGGCCACGTCGGGCCTGTACACCGCACAGCGTTCGGGCGCCAGCGCTGCCAGCGCCTGCAGGGTGGGCGCATGCAGCCCCACCAGCGCCACGGCGGCGCCCTGGCCGATCAACTCCCTTGCCAGGGCCTGGCCCAGGCCACCACAAGCGCCTGTGAGTACCGCGTTATGAAAATTTGCCGCCATGAGCACCCCGTGAAATGTTGGTTTGCAGCTTAGCCACAATATTCAATAATCCCGAAATGTTTTACGGATTCGTCTCGAATTCCGGGATTTATGACCAACTCATCCCCCAGCCTGCGCCTGTTTGAACTGTTGGAAATCATGTGCGCCCATGGCCGCCCGTTCAGCCTGGCAGATACCATCGGGGCCACCGGCTGGCCCAAACCCAGCGTGCACCGAATGCTAGGTCAGTTGGAAAGCGGCGGCCTGCTGGCGCGGGAGCCCGATGGGCGCCGCTACACCCCCGCGCCCCGCCTGCTGCGCCTGGCCGAAAGCACGCTCAGCGCAGGCACCCAGCATGGGGTGCGCCACGCTGTGCTGCGCCAGCTGGTGGCCGACATCGGCGAGAGCTGCAACCTCACGGCACTGAGCGGCGCCGAGGTGATTTACCTGGACCGTGTGGAGTCGGCCTTTCCGCTGCGCATGGAGCTGCGGCCCGGCACCCGGGTGCCGATCCACTGCTCGGCCAGCGGCAAGCTGTTTCTGGCCCACCTGTCGGCCGCGCGCAGAGCGATCATCCTGGACGGCCTGCCGCTGACCCGCCACACAGCCACCACGCTGATCGACCGCGCCGCTCTGGAAGCCGAGCTGGAGCAGATCCTGCATCAAGGCTACGCCACCGACGCTGAGGAGTTTGTAGACGGCCTCGTATGCGTCGCCGTGCCCGTGCTGGCCGGGGGGCGGCGTCAGATCCGCAGCGCCGTAGCATTGCAGGCGCCAGCGGCCCGCATGCCGCTGGCACAGGCACTGCAGCAGGTGCCCCGCCTGAGCGAAGCCGCGCAGGCATTGGGCCGCACCTGGACATGACCTTGAATGACACAGATGAACCTGAACTACCTCGATTTTGACTATAGCGAAGACGCGGACGGCGTAGGTACGTTTGACGCCATGGCGAGCGTGCAGACCGCGCAGACTCCCGCGTTGCACGCAGAGATCAGCACCGTGCTGGCCTGGGCGCACCAGCATTGGCCCGATACCTGTGGCCCCTCGGAAGATGGGGGCATATGGCACTACGACTTGCAGGGCGTGCAGGAGGTCAGCACACCGCTGATGCTGACGTTTGATAACACCGCTGGGCAAATACGCGCGGCGGCAGGCAGCCCCACCCCACCCCGGACCACGATCACCTTGACAATCAGCGGAAATGCTGACTTTTGCGGTGCGTTGCGCGACGCCTTCGCGATCGAATAGCCCCCATAGCCCCAATTACCAGCAAAAGCCCCACGTTGCGAACAGGTTAGTGCATCGGCAAGCGGCAATCTCTCGGGCATCGCTACAGTTGCGACTCATCAGTTCAACTCAAGACCGGATAGTTTCATGCTGTCACGCCGCCACTTCCTGGGTGCAAGCCTGGCCACCACCGTTTACGCAGCGGGCTCGTTTGTCCCCGTGTGGGCCCAGAACGCGCCCAATTTCGGAACCCCCACCTTGCCCAGCCCCGGCTTTCGCCACATGAAGGTAGGCGATGTGGAGGTGATTGCGCTGAACGATGGCATCACGCGCCGCCCGCTGGGAGAGGAGTTTGTGAAGAACGCGCCGCTGACCGAGGTGCGTGCGCTGCTGGCATCGCAAGGACTGCCCACCGACTACATCGACGTGCCCTACACACCCTTTCTGGTGGTGGCAGGCGCGCGCAAGATCCTCATCGACACCGGCTTGGGCGAGTTTGGTGGCGCCACCACCGGCAAGCTGCTCGACAGTCTGCGCGCGGCGGGCGTGCAGGCAGCCGACATCGACACCGTGCTGATCAGCCACTACCACGGCGACCACATCAATGGCATCCGCAACAAGGCGGGCGAACTGATGTTCCCCAAGGCCAAGGTGATGGTGCCCGCCGCGGAACACGCGTTCTGGATGGACGACGCCCGCATGGCCGCTGCGCCCGCTGGCATGAAGGGAGCATTCGATAACGTGCGCCGCACCTTTGCCACCATGCCCGCAGACACGCTGGTGCAGTTTGCGGCCGATGTAGAAGTGGCGCCGGGCATCAAGTCTGTGGCAGCCTATGGCCACACGCCAGGCCATACGCTGTTTGAGCTGACCTCCTCGGGCCAGAAGTTCTTTTATGTGGCGGATCTGACCAACGTGCCTGCGCTGTTCGCACGCAATCCCGACTGGGCTGTGACCTTTGACATGGACGCCGAGGCTGCGCGCAAGGTGCGGCGCGATGTGTTCCAGCGCATCACCGCCAGCAATGCCATGCTGGGCGGCTTCCACTTCCCGTTCCCGGCGTTTGGCCGCATGGCGGCTTCTGGCAATGGCTATGCCTTCCAGCCTGCCGCCTGAGCCCCATGTTGCCCGCCGCGCGGTGCTGGGCGCCGGGCTGGCGTTTGCCAGCCTGCGCAGCTGGGCGGCGCAAGACGCGGATGCCGAAGCCTTGTTGCGCAAGGGCGGGGTGGTGGCCGCCTTCCGCCACGCGCTGGCCCCTGGCACGTTTGACCCACCCGGATTCCGCCTGGGCGACTGCAGCACCCAACGCAATCTGAGCGAAGAGGGCCGCGCCCAGGCACGCAGCATGGGGGCGTGGTTTCGACACCGCCAACTGCAACCGGGCAAGGTTTTATCAAGCCCCTGGTGCCGCTGTGTGGACAGTGCCACCCTTGCATTTGGCCCGCCCCAGGTCTGGGCGGCGCTCGGGTCACCCAGCGGCAGCCCGGAGACCACCAGCGCGGCCCACCTGCGCGAACTGCGTACGGCACTGGCCACAGCGTCGTCCCGGCCCGGTTTATTCGAGGTGTGGTTCACCCACATGTTTGTACTGTCCGACCTGGCAAACACCAACACCAGCTCGGGCGAAGCGCTGATCCTGCGGGCGGGCACCCACGGCAAAACCGAGGTGCTGGCACGTCTTGCGGTCCCTGCCTGACGAAGGCACTGGCTGGGCACGCCGGGTGCTGCGGGGGCAGCAGTTTGTGACGCCACGAGAGTCTGTAAAACACCTGCCAAACACCTTTCAGCGCCCGACAACCCGGCTGTGGCCTAAAATCACACTCTTTTCCACCAACTTTGAGACCTACCATGGGCAACAAGATCGTTACCGAAGCAGACCGCAAGCGCACCCCCCGCCCAACGCCCCTGCCC
>NZ_QAIH01000173.1 GCF_003060895.1 Acidovorax sp. HMWF029
GGGCAATCTGATTGCAGCCGATGCGGTCAAGGGCCTGCTGTCCATCGCGCCCGATGGCAAGGTCACCGTGCTGGCCTACAAGGTGGGTGGCGACCCCATCCGTTATGCCGACGCTGTGGTGGTGGCCCAGAACGGCAAGATGTACCTGAGCGACGCCTCCACCCGTTTTGCCCCCAAGGACTGGGGTGGCACCTTTGAGGCCAGCGTGCTGGACATCCTGGAGCAGGCCAGCACCGGCCGGGTGGTCGAGTACGACCCCGCTACGCGCAGTACCCGGGTGGTAGCGCGGGGCGTCAGCTTTGCCAACGGCGTGGCGCTGAGCCAGGACGAAAAGCATCTGTTCGTCAACGAAACCGGCAAATACCGGGTGTGGAAGATTGCGGTGGACGCGAATGACCTCGACATCGGCCAGCTCCATGGCAGCACCAGCAGCCAGCCCAGCCCTCAGGCCCGCGTTCTGCTCGACAACCTGCCCGGCTACCCCGACAACCTGATGCGTGGGCAGGGCGGCAAGGTGTGGCTGGGTTTTGCCAAGCCGCGCGGGGCGGCCATCGACAACATGGCGGGCAAGCCCTGGTTGCGCAGCCTGACCTTGCGCCTGCCGCGTGCGCTGTGGCCCATCCCCCAGCCCTACGGTCATGTGATCGCGTTCACCGACGATGGCAAGGTGGTGGCCGACCTGCAGGACCCGAGCGGTGCCTACCCAGAGACCACCGCGATCACCGAGACGGCCGACCGCCTGTATGTGCAGAGCCTGCACGCGCATGGCCTGGGATGGATGCCGAAACCCTGAGGCCCAAGTTCAGAGTCCTTCAGGCAGCTTCCCCATGGTGCCGGGTCTTCACCTCGGCACCCGTGTCCGTCCAGCCAAAGAACTTGCACACCTCGGCCCGCATGGCCAGGGTGTCGGCCCGGCCCAGGGCCATCAGCTCTTGCGTGTAGCCGGATTCAAACAGCAGGTAGCTGGCCAGCGCGGCGCCGCGCACATCGGCCATGTTGGACGTGACGCCCAGGGCGCCCAGCATCGTACGCACGGGGCCTGGCAGGTCACCCACGTGGCGCGCGGCCACGGCGTCCAGGCGCTGGGAGGGGGCAATCACCAGCAACTCGATGGGGCGCAGCGCGCTGTGCAGACGCTTTTCTTCGGGGATGAGCGACAGGGTCTGGTTGATGCGCTGCACGCGCTCCACATCCACGGCCAGCGCATCCAGAAAGATGTTGGACAGCGCATGCCCCGCGATCTGCGCCAGGGTGGGGTAGTTGGGCGTGGGGTTGGCGGCCGTATCGCCCTTGGGCTCGTGCATGCGCCCTGCGCCGATCACCAGAATGCGCTCGGCCCCCAGGTGGATGGCGGGTGCAATGGGCGCTGACTGGCGCATGGAGCCATCGCCAAAATACTCGACATGGTCGTCCACCTCGATCCCCTTGGCGGGGAAGATGAACGGAATGGCCGACGAGGCCAGCAGATGCTCGTGCGTGATCCGGTCGCTGGCCGCCTTGCGCTGCGAGCGCACCCAGGGCTTGACGGGTGCGGCGGTTTCAAAAAAAGTGATGTGTTCGCCCGAGCTGTAGCTCGACGCCGTGACGGCAAGCGCCGTGAGGTGGCCCTTGCGGATCAGCCGGGGCAGGCGCACCAGCGGCACCATTTTGACCAGCAGTTTTTCGAGCGGCGAGTTGTCCAGCAGCGACTTGGGTCGCATGCGCCGCCAGCGCGCCAGCGCCCAGCCCAGCGACACCAGCGTGAGCCAGCGGGCGCCGCTGCGCATTACGCTGAGCGAGTCGGCGCCATACACCTGGCTGGCATGGAACTGGCGCCACACCCTTGCGATGCGGCGCACGGCGCGATCAAAGTGGTCGGCCCCGCAGGCCAGGGCGGCTGCGTTGATGGCTCCGGCCGAGGTGCCTGTGATGATGGGAAAGGGGTTGGGGCCGCTGCCCTCGCCGCAGGCCTGGCGCAGGTCGGCAATGGCTTCGAGCACGCCGACTTGGTAGGCAGCGCGGGCGCCGCCGCCGGTCAGCAGCAGGCCGGTGGCCGGGATGGAGGGCGCTGCGCCGGGGGGGCTTGAAGAATATGGCGTGGAAGCAGGCATGGCGGGTGGTGCAAGCAGATGTCCTGAGTGTGGAGGGCTGCCCACGGCCTTTCATGTGGGAAAACCCGCATGGGGCCACAACCGCGTAGCGTGGTGTTCAGCCCTTAAGCAGCAACTGCGCCACCGCGCTTCCCTGTAGCACCACGATGCCGTGGTCGCGGGCGTAGATGCGGGCGTTGTCGCTCACCTGCCCCAGTGCTGCGACATACACGCCTGCCGAGGCATCGGCCGCCGCCATGGCCGCCTGCAGTTCGCGCAGCGGCTCCACGCCGTGGGTGGCGGCTTTCCAGCGCTTGGCGCTGACCAGCGTGGTCTTGCCGCCCAGGGTCAGGCGCATATCGGCGGCGTTGGTGCCGCCCGCGTTCAGGCGTTCGACGGTGTAGCCTGCGCGCTCCCAGGCCGTGGTCAGGGTGTCGGCAAAGCTGCGCCAGGGCATGCTGGCCACGGCGTCCAGCATTTCGGCCACTTTGGCGGGGCTCGGGGCGCGCAACTGCCGCCACGCGGCAATGCAGCCCACCACAAAGATGGGGAAACCGGCCAGCGCACCCACGATGAAGTATTCCTGGGGCAGCAGCGCACCGGAGGCCAGGACGATGACGCCAACCACCACAAAGCTGATCCACCATGGCGAGCGCAGCAGCATTGCGAACAGGGATTTCTCGGCCATCTTGAATTTCACGGGGGTCCTTTTCTTTTGGTTGCAAGGGTTGCCGATAGTGGCGGCGCCGGGCGCAAAGCGTGCGCATTGTCCTTCACCCACCGGGGTCACGGCGCTTGGATAGACTACCCGCCCCAGAGGAGTTATTTGCATGTCAGTCACCGAACAGGGCCTTTTGGCCGCACTTTCCAGCGTGCTGGACCCCCACACGGCCAAGGATTTCGTCAGCACCCGCGCCCTGCGCAACCTGCAGATCACCGGTGGCGACGTGGCGTTTGACGTGGAGCTGGGCTATCCCGCCAAGAGCCTGGTGCCCGAGCTGCGCCGCAGCCTGGTGGCGGCCGCCAAGGGCGTGGCGGGGGTGGACAACGTATCGGTCAACATCACCACCAAGGTGATTGCCCATGCCGTGCAGCGCGGCGTGCAGTTGCTGCCCCAGGTCAAGAACATCATTGCCGTGGCCTCGGGCAAGGGGGGCGTGGGCAAAAGCACCACCGCCGCCAATCTGGCCCTGGCCCTGGCTGCCGAAGGCGCCAGCGTGGGCGTGCTGGACGCCGACATCTACGGCCCCAGCCAGCCCATGATGCTGGGCATCAACCGCCGCCCCGAGAGCGAAGACGGCAAGACCATGGAGCCGCTGGAAAACTACGGCGTGCAGGTCATGTCCATCGGTTTCCTGGTGGACCAGGACGAAGCCATGATCTGGCGCGGCCCGATGGCCACGCAGGCGCTGGAGCAGCTCTTGCGCCAGACCAACTGGAAAGACCTGGACTACCTCATCATCGACATGCCGCCCGGCACGGGCGACATCCAGCTCACGTTGAGCCAGCGCGTGCCCATGACCGGCGCCGTCATCGTCACCACCCCGCAGGACATCGCCCTGCTGGACGCCAAGAAGGGCATCAAGA
Organism: Acidovorax sp. HMWF029; assembly: GCF_003060895.1. Taxonomy (GTDB): domain Bacteria; phylum Pseudomonadota; class Gammaproteobacteria; order Burkholderiales; family Burkholderiaceae_C; genus Acidovorax. Next base: position 3,657 of record NZ_QAIH01000173.1, read on the forward strand.
TGTTTGAAAAGGTGGGCGTGCCCATCCTGGGCATCGTCGAGAACATGGCCGCCCACGTGTGCAGCAACTGCGGCCATGTGGAGCACATCTTTGGCGCCGACGGCGGCAAGAAGATGGCGGCTGACTACGGCATGGACTACCTGGGTGCGCTGCCGCTGAACATGAGCATCCGCCTGCAGGCCGACAGCGGCAAACCCACCGTGGTGGCCGACCCGGACGGTGAAGTCGCTGCCATCTACAAGAAGGTGGCCCGCGATGTGGCGGTGAAGATCGCCCAGCAGGCCAAGGATTTTTCGAGCAAGTTCCCCACCATCTCGATCAGCAAGAACACCTGACCCTCCCGAGCCGCCGCACCGCGCCATGAACCTGCTTGCGTCCCTGCGCTACTTGGTGGCGCTGCACGAGCACCGGCACTTTGGGCGGGCGGCGCAGGCTTGCCACATCACGCAGCCAGCGCTTTCCAATGCGCTGCGCGCGCTGGAAAAAGAATTTGGCGTGGTGGTGGTGCGCCGGGGCCGTAGTTTTGAGGGCTTCACGCCCGAGGGCGAGCGGGTGCTGGCCACCGCACAGCGCATGCTGCACGAACACCAGGTGCTGCAGCAGGACCTGAGCAGCGACGCCGCCCACCCGCGCGGCACCTTGCGCCTGGGCGCCGTGCCCACGGCCATGCCCATTCTTGCGCGGTTTGCGGCGCAACTGCAGGCGCGGCACCCGGGCATCGTGCCGGTGGTGCTGTCGATGAGCTCGCAGGCGCTGGAGGCGGGGCTGGAGAATATTTCTCTGGACTTGGCGCTGGGCTACACCGAGCGCATGCCCCTGCGCGGTGGGCAACTGCGGGCTTGGCCCCAGTATGTGGAGCACTACTTTCTGCTGCGCCGGGCGCCGCGTCTGCCCCAGCGCCCCGCGCGCGGGCTGCAGATGGGCCCTCCGATGGCCTGGGCTGATGCGGCAGCCCTGCCGCTGTGCCTGCTCACCCCCGAGATGCACAACCGCAGCCTGGTTGATGGCGCCTTTCACAGCGCAGGCGCTACGGTGCTGCCCGCCATGGAAACGGATTCGGTGCTGACCCTGGCGCTGAGCGTGGTGGCAGGCGAGCTTTGCAGCGTGCTGCCCGGCGCACTGGTCGATGCCGTGCGCGGGCACGACGGGCTGGAAGCGCTGCCGCTGGTCGGCCCGGTGCTCACCACCCCCATCGGCTTCATGTCACACCGCCAGGTGCAGCCCACCCGTGCGCTGGATGCCGCTTTGGCGCTGGCGCAGGATGCGGACTGGTTGCAGCACGCCACGGCGCACAGCGGGTTGCTGGCGGCCCACTGACCCAGGCCGCCCGCAGCGGTGGGTGATTCGCAGGCCTGTGCAATTCAGGTCGTTTCATTTGTTTTTGTGATCGACCCATGTGCATCGGCAATTTGACGCCGCATGCACCCCTGGCCGACACTGCGGCGGCGCGTCTGGCCTATGCAGGCGCCTTCATACAAAACAACGCCCCCACGCCCCCGGTC
>NZ_QAIH01000174.1 GCF_003060895.1 Acidovorax sp. HMWF029
GTGGCGGGCGAGGTGCGAGGGCTGTCCCAGCGCAGCAGCACGGCGGCGCGTGAGATCCGGGGGCTGATTGCAGCCAGTGTGCAGGGGGTGGGGCGGGGCTCGGCGCTGGTGGGCCAGGCCGGCGAGCGCGTGGCCAACACCGTGCGGCATGTGAACCAGGTCGTGGCTTTGATCAGCGAAATCCAGAACGCGGGCCAGGAACAGGCCCGTGGCATCGCCCAAATCGGCGAGGCCGTGCGGCAGCTTGATGTGGCCACACAGCAGAATGCCGCCCTGGTGGACGACAGCTCGTCCGCCTCAGCCGGCGTGAAGAACCAGGTCCGGCGTCTGCTGGAGGTGATCCACCAGTTCCGTTTGGCACCCAATGGCGCCAGCCCGGCAGCCGAAGCGCCGCAGGGGCCTCGCCAGGATGGGCTTCAGCAGCATGCAGCGCAGAACACGCTCGCTTCAGCGCTGCCCTCTGGGGCCACACCACACCAGCGGAAGCTGTCCATGGCGCCGCGCTAGTTCACAGAGTACCCGCATCCGCTCTGGCATCGCTTCGCTGCCATGAATCACACCGATGTCCTGATTGCCATTGCCGAAGTAGCCCGCAATGGCGGCGCGTCGGCGCCTGAGGACGCGATCGCCCAATTGGCGATGATCATCGACGGTCTGGAGCTATCGCAACAGGGCTCTGAACAGGTGATGGAAATGCTGCTGGGGATTGCCGCCTGCCTGTGGAACCTTCAGCAGGAGCGGATGCGTCTGTGAATGGCGCGCGGCCCCTGCGAGATCGTAAACAGGCTCCAAGGAGCCGGGCACCCGGCGTTAGTCGCCCGGGATTTCGAGCGAGGCGATCTGGTCGCGTCCCCGGCGCTTGGCCAGGTAGAGCGCCTTGTCGGCGCGGTCCAGCATGTCGCGAAGGCTGCGGTCGCTCTGGCGGAAGGCACCCAGGCCCAGGCTGGTGGTGATGCGGTAGGCTTGGTCTGTGTCGTCGCTCAGCTGCAGTGCACGCACGCTGTGCAGGATGCGGGTGGCGGCCTCCAGGCCCTCGGCCAGGGTGGTCACTGGCAGCAGCACACCAAATTCCTCGCCACCCAGGCGCCCCACGGCATCGCTGGCGCGCAACTGGCTTTTGATGGACTGAGCAAAGGCCACGAGGGCCCGGTCGCCCTCCAGGTGGCCGAAACGGTCGTTGATTGTCTTGAAGTGGTCCAGATCCAGCATCAGCAGCGTGAGCGGCTCTCCGCTATGGCACGAATGGGCATAGGCAGATTCTGCTGTCTCAAGAAACGCGCGCCGGTTGGCGATGCCGGTGAGCATGTCGGTGGTGGCCAGCCTGTGCAACTCGCGCTCGAGGTTCTTGCGATGTGTCACGTCGCGGTAGATGCCCTCCACACCTGCAAAGTTGCCATCATGGTCGTACAGCGCGTGGCTGCTGATGGAAATGTCGATCACCTGGCCGTCGCGCCGCACCATCTGGCCGGGGAAGTCGCTGACCTCGCCATCCGTGAGGATGGCGGCCTTGAACGCATCGCGGTCGTAGTTGCGTGGGTGGTACGAGTCGGCCATATGGCCCTCGATTTCGTGTGGCTCGTAACCCAGAACGCGGCGCACGCCGGGCCCCACATGCTGGACCACTCCCTGCGCATCGGTGCGGTAGTACACGTCCTGAAGGCTGTCGAAGAGTCGGCGGAAGTTCTGCTCGCTCTCGCGAAGTTGGGCCTCGATCTCGCTCCGATGCGTCGTGTCCAGGCCGCACATAAGCACGGCGGGCGCACCGTCCCATTCAGTTGCCACGCTGCTGATCAGCACCATGCGCAGGTTGCCGCGCGCAGTACGGATGCGGAACTCGGAGGATTTGTTTGGCCGTCCCGCCTGCTCGGGCACGGCCACCTGCTGGATGCGGTTACTGGAGCGCATCTGGTCCATCGGATGGACGAAGTCAACCGATGGGCGGCCGATCAGGGTGTCCAAGCCGGGGGCCTCTAGCAACTCCACGCTGGCCGCATTGGCAAAGCGAATGGTGCCATTCTGTGTGACGAGCACAGCCGCTGGCAGCATATGCAGCAGACGCAAGTCGTGGGACATGGGGCTGGTTCGTAACCAAAAAAGTGGTGCGCCATTGTGGCATCGGGTTACCCGGTTGGGAACCGGCCAGCTCGTGGGGAAATGGAGGGGAGAGCCGCCCTGGTGCCACAGGCGGTACCATCGCCCATGAGAAAAACTTTCCAACTCCACGTTGAAGGCAAGAACCGCGACCGCGTTCTGGATGCCGTCAAGCACGAAATTCGCAAGTACATCAAGCGCGAACGGCGCCGCGACCTGCCTGAAGGCGCCGATTTCTGGGATTTTGACTGCCGTTTTGGCCGCAGCAAAGAAGACGCCGCTATGGCCCACCTTTCTGCAGTGACCGGGTTGATCAACACAGTGGCTGCCGAGGGCGGCTCCCAGTTCTATGTGGAAATCCTTGCCAAAACCGGCAAGCGCCAACCCCGGCCCGCAGGCGTGGCCGAGGGGCGTGGCATGGAGGAGGCAGACGAGGGGGGCGACGGGGCCTGACACCGCCGCTTTTCCCACCCTCAGGCTCCGTTCAGGAGCCTTTTTTGTCCGCAGCTGGAATTGCTGCTGCAGCGGCAGCGGCGGCAGCAGCGCGCAGCTTGTCTTTCTTGCTTGGCCGTTTGCCTTTGATGCCGCCTGTGCCCTGCGGGTCGGTGGTGGGTGGCGGGGCAGCGACTTCGGTGGGCTCGAACCCCGCAATCTGCTCGCGGGGCAGGGCCAAGTGCTGGCGCTTTTCGATCAAGCGGAAATGCGCCTCGGCGTCGGCTGTCACGAAACTCACGGCCATGCCACTTTCGCCCGCGCGGCCCGTGCGGCCGATGCGGTGCACGTAGTCCACCGCTGAGCGTGGCAGGTCATAGTTGACGACGGCAGGCAACTGCGAAATGTCGATGCCGCGCGCAGCCAAGTCGGTGGTCACTACCACCTGCCAGCGTTCATCCTTGAATTCCTGCAGCACCTGGTTGCGTGCGCCCTGGCTCAGACCGCCATGAAACGGGCTGGCAAAGATGCCTGCCTTGTAGAGTTTTTCAGCTACATGCTCAGCAGCGTATTGCGTGGCTACGAATACCAGGACGCGCGACCAGTTGTACTCCTTGACCAGATGGCGCAGAAGCTGGGTGCGGCGGCTGGCGTCCACTGCAATCGCGCGTTGCTCGATGGCAGGTTCGTTGCCGGGAGTGTGGGGCACTTCCACGCGCACGGGGTTGCTCAGCAGGCCATCAGCCAATGCCTGCACCGCAGCAGGGAATGTGGCCGACAAGAACAGGTTTTGCCGCCGGGCGGGCAACAGCGCCAGGACGCGCTGCAGTTCCTCTGTAAAACCCAGGTCCAGCAGGCGGTCGGCCTCGTCGAGCACCAAGTGGGCTACGGCAGACAGGCGCAGCGCGTTGTGTTCCACCAGATCCAGCAGGCGTCCCGGCGTTGCCACCACGATGTCGGCACCACCGCGCAGGCCCAGCATCTGCGGGTTGATCGACACACCGCCGAACACGATGGCGACTTTGAGCGGTGGTTGCAGATGCTGGGCCAGGCTGCGCAGCACCTCGCCCACTTGGGCGGCCAGCTCACGCGTGGGCACCAGCACAAGGGCACGTACACGGCGAGGGCCGCCGGTGGCGCTCAACTGCAGCTGTTGCAGCAAGGGCAGGGCAAAAGCCGCGGTTTTGCCTGAGCCGGTCTGGGCCGCCCCCAGCATGTCGGCCCCCTGCAGGATGGCGGGGATGGCACCCGTCTGGATGGGCGTGGGCGCGACGAACCCCGCCTTTTCTGCTGCGTGGACAAGGGCGGGGGATAGACCGAGGGAAGCAAAGGGCATGGAGGCGACGCTGGGGCGGTGTTGAAAAGGCAACGCTCGACAGCGCGAACGGGGACAGAGATGGACGATTGTCGCCGCAGTTGCTGCCAAGGCTCGTGCTTGCGCATCAACCAGTCTATGCCGTGGTGCGCAGGACCTGGCTGAGCGCCCCTTTGGCAGCCATCGCGCTGATAATCGGGCCACCGGCGGTTCGCCGGTTTTCCCTTTGTTTCTCCTGGACCATGGCCCTCACCCTCGACTCCTCTGCCATCACCCACGGTATCCAGCTGGCGGTAGCCCCAGTGTTTTTGCTCACGGCCGTGTCCGGCATGATTGGTGCCGTGGCCGGGCGCCTGGCCCGCATCATTGACCGCGCCCGTGTGGTGGAAGACCGCGCCAATGTCGAGCCTGAGTTTCTGCCCCGGGCCTACAAGGAACTGGCAGACCTGCGCCTGCGCGGTTGGCTGGCCAATGGCTGCATCGGCCTGCTTACGTTCTGCGCGGTCCTGATTGGCATCACCATCATCCTGCTGTTTCTGGGCGAGACCACCAACTTCCAGTCCAACCGGCTGGCGGTGGCGGGTTTTCTGGCGGGTGTGGCGTCGTTTTTGCTGGCGCTGGTGTGTTTCTTGACCGAAACGCTGCTGGCCACCCGCCTTCTCAACTTCCACCTGCTGGAACATGACCCTAAGGGCACGAAATGAAGTCGTTTGCTGATCTTGGCGGCCTGGTGTATTCCACCGAATCGGGCCGCATGTGCCCAGGCTGCCGCCAGCCTGCGGCGCAGTGCATCTGCAATCAGAACAAGCCTGTGCCCACGGGCGATGGCATCGTACGGGTTTCGCGGGAGACCAAGGGCCGAGGTGGCAAGGCTGTAACCTTGGTCAAGGGCGTGCTGGTGGACGCGGCTGCGCTGGAACAGCTGGGTAAGCAGCTCAAGGCCGCATGCGGCAGCGGTGGCACCGTGAAGGACGGCGTGATCGAAGTGCAGGGCGATCATGTGGACCGTGTGATGGCCGCACTGCAAAAGCTGGGCCACAAGGTCAAGCGCGCGGGTGGCTGAGGGGCTGGCGATGGATGCGGACAAGCTTCAGCGCCTGGTCACGACCGAGATGCCCTTTGGCAAGCACAAAGGCACACTGCTCGCCGACCTGCCTGGCAACTACCTGAACTGGTTTGCGCGCGAGGGTTTCCCCAAGGGTGAACTGGGGCAACTGCTGGCGCTCATGCATGAGATTGACCACAACGGCTTGTCGGACCTGCTCAAGCCGTTGCGCGGGGTGCGCAACTTGAACCCTTGACCGATGGTCGCGCGGGTGACCTGCCAAACTCCCCGCCGATCCTTGCGCAAGGGCCGCGGCCTTTGGGGAGGGGTTCTGTGCCGCTGTCAGCCCTTGTGCTGGCCTTTGCTGCCGTGCAAGCCGGCGTAGTTGATCGCAATCAGTTGCGCGATGGCGAGAATGTCCGCGCGCGAATGGTCGACCCCGGGAAATAGATCTTTTGCCAGGCTTTGGGCTTCTGTCACCTGTTTGGTGGCAAGTTCGCTGGCTCGATAGAGTTCCCGCGCAAGGGCGATATCAGCGTTCTGGGTCATGTTGTTCTCCTGGTGTCTTGAAGGCCTCAGTATGACTGCTCACCCACGCCATGGCCTTGGGGTATGCCATGGGCGCGGGGCTCGCGCGCTGAGGTCGGGTTCATTGCCTGTAGCTTCCATGGCTCCTGGGCAGTCTGCGCGCAGCCATAATCGTGCTCCATAGCCAATCACTAGCTGAGGGAATGCACATGAAGGGCCATATTGCAGCGATCGTTCTGGTCGTGTTGGGCGTGTTTTTTCTGCTGACCAACCTGGGGTTGATCAGCATCAGCCTGCGCGAGCTGCTGCGGGTGTGGTGGCCCGTGGCGCTGATTGCGGTGGGCCTGGCGCTGTTCTTTACGCCTGGCGACAAGAAAAAGTAGCCCTGGTGCAGCAGCGTGTTTTGGGCCTTTGAGCAGGCTCAATGCCCTGTGTGTTCACTGCGTGTTGATACGAACGCCGGGGCGTTGCCGAAGTAACCCCTGAACAAATTGCGCGCAATGCCGTGTGCCGCCACCTGCAGCTCGTGAGCGACTTCTGGGGCAAAGAGGCGGCTGGTGTGCTGTTGCCACAGCCCCACCCACGCTGCGAAGTGGGCGGGCGTGATGCCTTCCAGTGCCATGTGCTTGCCAAACACATCGCCCTTGAAACTGCGCGTGCCCAGCGCCACCGTGCTCCAGAAATTCACCAGTCGCTCAAGATGGGCGTCCCAATGGCCCTGCAGGGCCTTTTCAAACACGGGCCCCAGTAGCGGGTCCTGGCGCACATCGCCATAAAAACCGTGCACCAGCTGCGTGATGCTTTCCACACTGGGGTGTGAATGTGCGCCAAGTCCTTCGGACGAGGTTGTTTGCCGGTTCATGTCTTCAGTGTGCCCCGCTGCTGCATGCGCAGCTTGACGGACCGCAACCTTGCGAAGAGGGCGTCGCGTCGGCTTCGAATTGCGGGAAGAGCACGTTGTTTTCCAGGTGGATGTGGTTGACGAGGTCATCGCCCAGCTGGGCAATGCCCGCATAGAGCGCGCGCCAGGTGTTGCAGGCGCCTTGGGGTGGCGTGGAGTCGTTGGTCAGCGCGTTGAGCTTGTCCAGCGCTGCGCCGTGGTCCACGTGTTCGGCGCGCATCATGCCGATGGGCTGGCCCACAAAGGGGTTGCCGCCGCTCTTGAGCATGGGGAACAGCACCTGCTCTTCCTTGAGCATGTGCGAAAGCAGTTCCTCGTGCATGGCCTCCAGGTGGTCGGCCAGCCCGGCGGGCACATGGGGGTTGTCGCGGTGCACGGCCTCCACCCGGCGGGCCATCCGGATCAGCTCGGGCAGCTGCTGGCGGTGCACTTCGTGGTAGCGCGCCAGGATGTGGTCGATGAGCGCGCTGGGCGATGCGGTTTCGGGCACGGTGTCGCTGCGCTGCAGGGCCGCCAGCTCGGCCAGCACGGCGTTGGCATCCAGCCCCTTGTCGGCAGCCGCCTTGGCCAGGCTTACCTGGCCGCCGCAGCAAAAGTCGAGCTTGAGCCGCCGGAACACCGCCGTGGCGCCGGGCAGTTGCACCGCGATCTGGCCGATCTGCTGATCGGCGCTGAGGGGAGCCG
>NZ_QAIH01000016.1 GCF_003060895.1 Acidovorax sp. HMWF029
GGGCGGTGGCGGGGGCGGCACATCGATCGTGCGGCAGTTCACCCGCACCTGCGTCACCGGCGCCAATGCCACACCAGTGGAGTTATTGACCTCGCAGGCCTGGTCCACGGGCTGCACCTGCACGGCCACCGAATAGGCACTGCCATGGGGCACGGCCAGGGCAAAGCTGAATGCACCGTCAGCGGACAGTACCAGGTCGGACGCGCCATTGAGACGCAAGGTCAGCGCGCCCAGCAGGCCCGCAACAGTCCCACCCACCGCGTAGTTATTGGTGGTGCAACGGACCAGCACATTGGTGACTGGCCCCATCACCACGCCCCTTCCGTTCTCCACCACGCAGGTCTGTCCGATGGGCTGCGTGCGTACCTGGATGTCATAGGGCTCGCCCTGCGCCACCTGGGTGGTGTAGCTGCCGCTGCCGGTGATGGTCCACTCCCCACGCGTGCCATTAGCAAGCACCAATACGCCCGCAAGCCCGGACACCTGACCACCCACCGGGTGCAGCACCGCAGCGGGTGGCGGGGCGGGCACGGCACCGTCGCCACCGCCACCGCAGGCCGCGAGCACTCCACCGGCTACCCCCAACAACCAGCGCCCGCCCCAGCGACGGATGTCAGCAAGCAAATCGGTCGGCCCCATGGGGCGCGGCAACCCATGATGCCGACCCCAAGCACCCTTTCGGCGCTGCGGGCGAGCGGTTTCGCAGTAAGGGGAAGCAGATTGAGGCATCTAGGGTTCTCCGCGCACAGGACAGGGACAGTGGCCCGCAAGGCCACCAAGCACTCTAGTTTTTTAAGCCTCCTATACCCACCCCACCGAAGCCGGGTTGACAGGTATGGCCACAGCCTTTGGGTTCTGCTGCCCACAGCACAAACCCCCAGGTGTTTGCCGGGTGTGTCTTGAAACGGCCACAAATGACCGTATCATTAGCACTCACCGCAGACGAGTGCTAACACCGCTTCGACTGCCGGAAGTTTGGTAGCGCCTGAGCCTCCAGGCGCTGAGTTAATCGGCTTTTTTTACTGAAAACAGGAGCATTGCAATGAACCTTCGCCCTCTGCACGATCGCGTGATCGTCAAGCGTATCGAAAGCGAAACCACGACCGCCTCGGGCATCGTGATCCCTGACAACGCAGCTGAAAAGCCCGATCAAGGTGAAGTGCTGGCTGTCGGCCCCGGCAAGCGCAACGACAAGGGCGAAGTGCTCGCCCTGAACGTGAAGGTCGGCGACCGCGTGCTGTTCGGCAAGTACTCGGGCCAGACCGTCAAGGTCAACGGCGACGAGCTGCTGGTCATGAAAGAAGACGATTTGTTCGCAGTGGTCGAGAAGTAATTTCTCACCCCTCTGAATCACTCACTTTTTCATAGCTACTTCTGCTTACCAGATAAGCGGTAGTAGCCAATTTGAATCATATTTTCAGGAGCTCCAAAATGGCAGCAAAAGACGTAGTTTTCGGCGGCGAAGCCCGCGCCCGCATGGTTGAAGGCGTGAACATCCTGGCCAACGCGGTCAAGGTCACGCTGGGTCCCAAGGGCCGCAATGTGGTGCTGGAGCGCTCGTTCGGCGCCCCCACCGTGACCAAGGATGGTGTGTCCGTGGCCAAGGAAATCGAACTCAAGGACAAGCTGCAGAACATGGGCGCCCAGCTCGTGAAGGAAGTGGCCTCCAAGACCAGCGACAACGCTGGTGACGGCACCACCACCGCCACCGTGCTGGCACAAGCCATCGTGCGCGAAGGCTTCAAGTACGTGGCCGCCGGCATCAACCCGATGGACCTCAAGCGCGGTATCGATAAGGCTGTTGCAGCCCTGGTGATCGAGCTGAAGAAGGCCTCCAAGCCCACCACCACTTCCAAGGAAATCGCCCAAGTGGGTTCGATCTCCGCCAACTCCGACGAAACCATCGGCAAGCTGATCGCTGACGCCATGGACAAGGTTGGCAAGGAAGGCGTGATCACTGTGGAAGACGGCAAGTCGCTGGAAAGCGAACTGGACGTCGTGGAAGGCATGCAGTTTGACCGCGGCTACCTGTCGCCCTACTTCATCAACAACCCAGAAAAGCAATCCGCCATTCTGGACAACCCCTTCGTGCTGCTGTTCGACAAGAAGATCAGCAACATCCGCGACCTGCTGCCCACGCTGGAACAAGTCGCCAAGGCAGGCCGTCCCCTGCTGATCATTGCCGAAGAAGTTGACGGCGAAGCCCTGGCTACGCTGGTGGTCAACACCATCCGCGGCATCCTGAAGGTTGTGGCTGTCAAGGCTCCTGGCTTCGGCGACCGCCGCAAGGCCATGCTGGAAGACATCGCCATCCTGACGGGCGGCAAGGTCATCGCTGAAGAAGTGGGCCTGACCCTCGAAAAGGTGACCCTGGCCGACCTGGGCCAAGCCAAGCGCATCGAAGTGGGCAAGGAAAACACCATCATCATCGACGGCGCTGGCGCTGCCGCTGACATCGAAGCCCGCGTCAAGCAAGTGCGCGTGCAGATCGAAGAAGCCACGTCCGACTACGACCGCGAAAAGCTGCAAGAGCGCGTGGCCAAGCTGGCTGGCGGTGTGGCCGTGATCAAGGTGGGCGCTGCCACCGAAGTCGAAATGAAGGAAAAGAAGGCCCGCGTGGAAGACGCACTGCACGCAACGCGCGCAGCTGTGGAAGAAGGCGTTGTGGCTGGTGGCGGCGTGGCTCTGCTGCGTGCCAAGCAAGCTGTGGGCGACTCGGTCAAGGGCGACAACGCCGACCAGGAAGCCGGTATCAAGCTGGTGCTCAAGGCCATCGAAGCGCCTCTGCGCGAAATCGTGAACAACGCCGGTGGTGAAGCCTCCGTCGTGGTGAACGCTGTGTTGGCTGGCAAGGGCAACTACGGCTTCAACGCCTCCAACGACACGTACGGCGACATGCTCGAGCTGGGCATTCTGGACCCCACAAAGGTCACCCGCACCGCTCTGCAAAACGCAGCCTCCGTGGCATCGCTGCTGCTGACGACCGAAGCCATGGTGGCTGAGGCCCCCAAGGATGACGCCCCAGCTGGTGGCGGCATGCCTGACATGGGCGGCATGGGTGGCATGGGCGGCATGGGCATGTAATTGCCCGGCAGTTGAGCCCCTGGCTCTGCTCTGCACCCCAAGCCCGCAGGCCCCACGGCCTGCGGGCTTTTTTCATGGCAGCGCGCAAGGTTTCGACGAGCTCAACCCGAACGGATATTTCAAGTTCAAAGCGGCCTGCTCAACAAGGTGTGCGCCTCTCGCAGGCTGCCGCGCTATAAAGCTCCCGCCGCAAAAAAGCCCGCAGACCTCACGGCCTGCGGGCTTTGATTTTTTTGGTGGCGCCGTGCGATGGGCACGGGCACCTGCGTGGCTGGTTCAATCGTCGCCGCTGGGCTGCACCCACCAGTAGATCAGCACCAACGAACCAATCCCGGTCAGCGACAGCAACTGCCACCAGCCTGATCGCCCAACGTCATGCAACCTACGGGCACCCACAGCCAGGGCGGGCAACAACAGTGCCAACGCCACAATGCCGTACAGCACTTCGCTCACAAAACCGGTAACCACCAACAGCACCAGCTGGAACAGGGCAAACCACCAGAACTCCGAGCGCGGCGCACGGCCCGAAAAACCCGCGTACTGCGCGAAGCAGCTTTTGACAGCAGAAACAAAATCCATAGTGCACTCCCTCTCTTGGTTGAAAAAGCAAACCAGCGACATGGGGGACCAAGCCCCCGCGCCATGATAGGGGGGCTCTGCGTCAGACCCGGATGGACACCATCCGGGCGCCGCCGCGTGGTGTGGGTGGCGCGCAGCTCACCGGCAGCCATTTACTATATTTTTTATAGCTACAAAGGCAATACCATCAGGCGGAAACGGCCATTTTTACTTGTTTTTTTCTGCATCAACCCCCCGTGCGCAGGGCCTGCGTGGCACGGGCCAGCTCGGTGATGCGCGCCCAGTCGCCCGACTTCACCGCATCGGCTGGTGTGAGCCACGAACCGCCCACGCAGCGCACATTGGGCAGCGCCAGGTAGTTGGGCGCCGTGGTGTTGGTGATGCCGCCCGTGGGGCAGAAGCTGACCTGCCCAAACGGACTGGCCCAGGACTTGAGCAGCGGAATGCCGCCCACGGCCTCAGCCGGAAAGAGCTTGAGGAACGAGAACCCATCGGCCAGCGCGGCCATGATCTCGCTCGATGTGGCTACGCCCGGCAGCAGCGGCAGGTTCAGGCCTTTGCAAGCGCTGCCGACTTCGGCGGTGTAGCCAGGGCTCACGGCAAACCGCGCACCGGCTTCGCTCGCACGGCGGGCGTCATCAGCGTTGAGCACCGTGCCCACGCCCACCACCGCCTCCGGCAGGTTGCGCGCAATGGCTTCGATGGCGGGCAGGCCCGCTGGGGTGCGCAGCGTCACCTCCAGCACCTTCAC
>NZ_QAIH01000175.1 GCF_003060895.1 Acidovorax sp. HMWF029
GGTGTTGGGGTAGTTCTGGTTGCGCTTGGCGTCGTCGTCGTAGAAATCGACGCCCGCCAGCACGGCGTGTTTCTTGCCGCCCCAGTTGAAGGTGTTGTTGTAGTCGCTTTGCACCTGCAGCACGTCGCTTTCGCCCAGGCGGCCCTTGGAGCCGCGCGTGAGCACGGTGTTGCCGTTGATCTGGCCCAGCGTGATGTTGGCGTTTTGGAAGCCGATGGTGCTGGCCAGCAGATCGCGCTCGTAGGTGCCGTAGCGCAGGCGCGTGTTCAGCTCGCCGTTGTCGTCAAAGCGGTGAATGTGGCCGAGCGTGACGTGTTGCGCCGAGGTGTTGTTGTGGTCGCTGGCCAGGCCGTAGTAGTTGCGGGCTTCGAGCGGCGTGTTGATCTTGCCGTCCACCACGCGCCAGGGGTGGTTGTACAGCGGGCGGCCCTTGGATTCGAGGTAGTACAGGCCGATGGAGAACTCATCGCGCGTGCCGATGCCCCAGGCGAACGTGGGCGCAATGCCGCGCTTGTCCTGCTTGGCTCCGTAGTTGTCAAACTCTTGCACCATGGCGTTCAGGCGGAAGGCCGCGTTTTCGCCGGTCTTGAAGTTGAAGTCGCCCGTGGCGCGGTGTAATTGGCCGGTGCCGTAGGTGTACGAGGCTTCGTGCTGGTCGATGAGCAACGGGGCCTTGTTGACCTGGTTGACCACACCGCCTGTCGAGCCCTTGCCAAACAGCATCGAGGCAGAACCCTTGAGCACTTCGACGCGGTCCAGGTTGAAGGTGTCGCGCTCGATCAGCGGGGCATCCTTCATGCCGTCCACATAGATGTCGCCCGCCTGGCCCAGAGAGAAGCCGCGCAGGCGCACGTCTTCTTCACCCGTTTCGCCCGACTGGAAGGTCACGCCTGCGGTGTTGCGCAGCACCTCGCGGAAGTCGTCCATGTTGCGGTCGTTCATCTGCTTTTCGGTGAACACCGTCACGGACTGGGGGATGTCCTTGATGTCCTGGTTGCCCTTGCCGACCGTGGTTTTCTTGAGCAGCAGGGTGTCTTTGCCCTGGACTTCAGCGGCCTCTTTGACTGTCACGGTGGACATGGTGGTCTCTTGGTTACCGGTCTGTGCCATCGCGCCCATAGAGGCGGCCAGCATCAGGGCGCCCAGGGGTAGCAGGGCTTTGTCGCAAGAGGTGACGGGGACGAAGGGAGTGGGGGATGCGTTTTTACGCAGCGCGGAGCTGCGGCGCTGTGCGCGTGATTTTGCCAAGATGGCCTCCATCGATGGGTGCAGGGGAGCGATGTGTGTGGATGGCGCGCGGGTCGCCAAGCGCAGCGGAGGCAGTGGCTAGATCAACATGGCTGTGCGTCTTCGTGCCGCTTGATGTTACATCAAATGCGGGTCATTCTCATTTGTGTTGATGTTCTCATGCCACACTTTTAAGGCGACTGAAATGAAAAAAGCCGACTGAGTCGGCTTTTTTTCAGGTACTGCGGAAGCAGTGCGTCTGGTCTTTTTACTTGACGTGCTTGCCGATCAGGCCTGCCAGTTCAAACATCGAGACCTGGGGCTTGCCAAACAGCTCCTTGAGCTTGGCATCGGCATTGATGTTGCGCTTGTTGGTGGCGTCCTGCAGGTTGTTGGCCTTGATGTAGACCCACAGCTTGCTGATGATCTCCGTGCGTGGCAGCGGTGCCGAGCCCACCACAGCGGCCAGCGCGGGGCTGGGCGTGAGCGCCTTCATGAAGGCGGCGTTGGGGGTGCGCTTCTTGGCGGGGGCAGCGGCCTTCTTGGCTGCTGGGGCTGTGGTTG
>NZ_QAIH01000176.1:0-3180 GCF_003060895.1 Acidovorax sp. HMWF029
CAACAATCAACAGGGCGACGTGTCATTCACAGGCGTATGCAACTTGGCGCCTCCCAGGCCAGCGCCCCCGCGCAGCGAGAAAGGGTGAACGTGTGCAGCGCCTCAGGGGTTGTTTCATTCTTTACTGACGTTCCAGCAGCTCGATGTCCTTGGGGTAGCGGATCGTGTGCTCGGCGCTGAACTGCGCGGTGGCGCCTGCGGCCAGGGGCTGCAGCCACGCTGCGGTGCCGGGGGTGCGGTTCCACGCCGTTTCCGCAGGCTGGGGCTGGTAGCGCGATTCGACCTCGATCTTCTCGTTGCGCGACACCGGCGCGGCATGCAGCACCTGCAGCGTGATGGCGGTGGTGTGGCGGTTTTCCACGCTGTAGGCGCGGCGTGTCTTGCGCTCGGTGCGCGATCCGGTAAAGCCCGTGCTGCCGGTCAGGTCCTGCACGGGCTCGGCCCGCACGGTGACGCGTTCATCCCGGCCAAACGACAGGCTGGTGCTGCCTGCCGGGGCGCCCGCACTGGGCGCGCCAAAGTCGATGCGGCCGTTGCCCACAAACGCGCCGTCGCGGTACAACCCTGCCGGGCCCGCAGGCCACACGCCAGGCGGCTGTGCGATCTGGGCCACCACGTAGGCCGCATCCTCCACGGCGGGGGCTGTGCGGGTGATGAGCGTGGCAGGGGCAGTGTGGCTGCCCAGCGCCAGCGTGACGCGTTGGCCGCTCGATGGCACGGTGATGCGCTGCGGCACAGCGAATTCGGTGGCAAAGCCCTTGTCGAGGGTGCTCACGTCGAAGGAGATCTTGTCCTCCTCGGTCACATTGCGTGAGCGTGCCACGGGCGATGGTGCTGCAGCCATGGCCATCGCCGGTGCGGCTGCGGCCATGGGGCGTGGCGGCTGGGCTACATCCAGCGTCCACTCGCGCGGCAGGCGGCCCTGGGTGGCGCGGCCGGGCTGGCCGGTGGACAAGGTCAGTTGCACATTGCCCCAGTCTTCGCCGCTGTTTTGCGCCACCAGCGCCTGGCGCTCGATCAGCACCGTGGATTTGTTCGCATCCAGCGTGGCCCGGTAGCTGGGCTGCCAGCCTGGGCCGCGCACTTGGTAGGACAGGCGCAGCTCGGCCTCGCGCTCGGCAGCCAGGTGGATGGTGACCGTCACCACCCGCGCACGCTGGCTGGCCACGCGGTCGCGCTCGGCCACCAGGGGTTTGAGGGCCAGTTCCAGCGCCTCTTGCTTGCGCTGGAGCTGGTGTGCGCGTGCAGCACTGTCCTGGCCGGACTTGCGCAGCACCTCGGCGGTGGCAGTGATCTGCACGGGCGTCGGGGTGGCGGCACGGGCGGCGGTGGTGGCAGGCGCTGCCGCCTCCGTGCCCGCGCCGGTTTGCGCCACGCTGCGCAAGTAGCCGTCCACCAGTTGCAGCGCAGAGGCTTCGGCCTTCACCCCCGCGATCTGGTCCTCCAGCTCGCGGATGCGGCCGTCGAGCGGGCTCGCGCAGCCTGCCGCCACATCGCGGTCTTCGGTGAGCACATTGAATTCGCCCACGCGCACGGCGGGGTCGGCGTTGATCTGCAGGCTTTGCGCGTCCAGCGACGCGGGCAAGCAGCCCAGCGTGAGGCTGCGCGCGCCCGCAGGCACCTTGGCCACACGCTCCACCGTGGCGCTGCCTGGGTAGACGGTGACGCGGGCGATGCGGGAGGTGTCTTGAGCGTGGGAAGGCAAGGCCGCGTTGCAGAGCAGGGCGATGCTGACCAGGCACAGGGGCCGCAGTGGGTGTGGGGCGTGCAAGCGCGAGGGAAGTGAGGGCTGGATCACGGGGCTCCTTGGGCGCGGTGGACAAAGGGAATGGGATGCTAGCAGCCGCCGTGGCCTGGAACAGGTGGAGAGCGTCAACACGTTCTCAAAGTACCAAGGGCACCTCCGCCGCCAAAAAGTCATACACCGCCCGGATCTTGCGGCTGGTGCGGATCTCGCGGTGCACTGTGAGCCAGATGGGGAGCTCGGGCAGGGGCAGCATGGGCAGCACGGCCACCACGTTCGGGTCGGTGCGGGCCATGTAGTTGCCCACAAAACCAATGCCCAGCCCTGCACGCACGGCCTCCCAGTAAGCCATGAGATCGTCGGTGCGGAACGCGAAGTGCTGGGGCTCCACCGGGTAGCCCATGGCGGCAAAGCCTTGCCGGATGTCTTCGTGCCGGTCGTTGCCCACCAGCTCATGCTGCAGCAGGTCGGTGGGTTGCTGGGGGGTGCCCTTGCGGCGCAGGTAGTCGCGGTGGGCGTAGGCGCCCAGCGTCACGGCGCCGATGCGCTTGGCCACCAGGCTGACCTGGTCGGGGCGCACCATGCGCAGCGCAATGTCGGCCTCGCGGCGCAGCAGGTTGGTGACCTGGTTGCTGGCCACCAGCTCCACCTGCACCTCGGGCAGCGCCAGGCGCATGCGTGCCAGCACCGGGGGCAGCAGCACGCAGGCCACGGGCTGGCTGGCGGTGATGCGCACGGTGCCAGTCACCCCCGCCTCAGCGCCCGACACACTGCGCGCCAGCTGGTGCGCGCCCGCCTCCATGGCGCGGGCGGATTCAGCCAGTCGCAGCGCCGTGGCCGTGGGCAGCAGGCCGCGCCCGGTGCGCTCGAACAGCACCACGCCCAGCTGCGATTCCAGCTCGGCAATGTGGCGGCCGATGGTGGGCTGGCTGGCGTTGAGTGCCCGGGCTGCGCCCAGCAGGCTGCCCTGGTCCAGCGCGGCCAGAAACGACTGCACGAGGCTCCAGTCAAAGCTTGTGTTCATGGCGATAGCGTGCCCGCATCGGGGTGGCCGTGGGGTGGGTAGAGGTATTCAATTTTGCATTGCTGCTATGAACAGTTAGGCAATTGTGTAACGGTGGCTGCGTTTTCACAATCGCTCCATCCCTTATGAATGGAGCCCCGACATGACCCATCCTCCCCGTTGCTCCCCCGGCACAAACGGCCCTTCTACCGTGTTGATCCTGGGCGCACGGGGGCGGTTGGGCCTGGCGGCGGCCCGGGCCTTTGCCCAGGCCGGCTGGCAGGTGCTGGCCCAGGTGCGGCCCGCTGCGCGTGGGCCCGCCCTGCCTGCCATTCCTGGCGTGTGGTGGATGCCTGTGGCGGTGGATGACACCGCTGCGCTGGCAGCCCAGGCGCAGGGCGCGCAGGTGGTGGTGCATGCGCTGAACCCCGCC
>NZ_QAIH01000176.1:3202-13672 GCF_003060895.1 Acidovorax sp. HMWF029
CCGTCACCCGCCAGCTGCGTGCCACGCTGATGTTGCCCGGCAATGTCTACAACTTTGGCGAAGCCATGCCGCCCCTGCTGCGCGAAGACACGCCCCAGGCGGCCACCGGCTTCAAGGGCCGGATGCGGGTGCAGCTGGAGCAGCGTCTGCACGCCGCTACGCAAGGGGGCGAGATGCGCGCCATCGTGCTGCGCGCCGGGGACTTCTTTGGCAGCGGCACGGGCAGCTGGATCGACCAGGCCATTGCCAAGGATCTGCCCCAGGGCCGCATCACCTGGCCCGGCCCACCGGACGTGGCCACGCCCTGGGCCTATCTGCCCGATCTGGCCCGCACCTTCGTGCGCGTGGCGCAGGAGCGTGACCGGCTGGCCGCGTTCGAGTGCCTGCACTTCGCAGGCCACCACGCCACAGCGCAGCCGTGGCTGCACAGCTTCACGGCCATTGCGGCGGAGCAGGGCTGGTTGCCTGCCGCAGGCGCGCTGCGGGTGGGCCGGTTGCCGTGGCCGCTGCTGTGCGTGATGGGGTGGGTGGTGCCCACGTTCGCAGCGCTGGCCGACATGCGCTACCTGTGGACCACGCCCCACCGGCTGGACAACATCCGCCTGCGCGCCCTGATCGGTGACGAGCCCCACACCCCTTTCGACCAGGCCGTGCGGCAGGCGCTGGCGGATTTGGGGCTGGTGACTTCGCCCACTCCCCGCGCCGTGCTGGCATGACAACACAACCCTTCCCTTGTATCACTGGAGCATTCCCATGAACCGTCGAAACTTCATCCGATTGGCCGGTGGCGGCACCATCGCCGCCGCCACCGCGGGCACGTTGGTCGCCTGTGGCACCGCAGGCGAGCACTACCCCGCCGAGGCGGTCGAGGCCTGGAAGGGGCCGGTGGGCGAGACCGATGTGCGCCGCCGCGCCGTGGCCTACGCCATCACCGCGCCCAACCCGCACAACCTGCAGCCCTGGCTGGTGGACCTGCGCGAGCAGGGCGTCATCACACTGCGCACCGACCGGGAGCGCGTGCTGCCCCACACCGACCCGCTGGGCCGCCAGATCCTGATCGGTCACGGCGCGTTTCTGGAGCTGCTGGTGATGGCCCTGGCCCAGCAGGGCGTGGCCTGTGACGTATTGCTGTGGCCGCAGGGCGAGCTGCCCACGGCGCTGAAGGACTGGGATGACCGGCCTGTGGCGCGCATCACCCTCCAGCCCGGGGGGCAGCCCGACCCGCTGTTTGCGCAGGTGCTGCTGCGCCGCACGCCCAAGACGGATTTCGACACCACCCGCCCCGTGGCGCCTGAGTTGCTGGCGCAGTTGTTGAACAGCACGCAGACCCACACGCCGCTGCGCGTGGGCGGCACCGTGGCTGCCGAGCAGTTGCCTGCCCTGCGCACGCTGTGCTGGGAATCCGCCAAGGTCGAGCTGCTCACGCCGCGCACCATGATGGAAAGCATCCACCTCACCCGCGTGGGCCCGTCCGAGATCCTGCAGCACCGCGACGGCATCTCGATCAACACGCCCTTTGTGCGCGCAGTGTCGGCCCTGGGCATGTTCGACCGCACCCAGCCCCCGGCCGAAGGCAGCGCGGCCTACAAAAGTGCCATGGGCCGTTTTGAAGGCCACAGCCGCACGGCCATGGGTTTTGTGTGGATCACCGGCCCCAACACGCGCAGCGACCAGGTCCAGACCGGGCGCCTGTATGTGCGCCAGCAGCTGCAGGCGACGGCGCTGGGCGTGGGCATGCACCCCATGAGCCAGGCGGTGCAGGAGTTTCCCGAAATGGCCCCGCACTTCGAGCGCGTGCACCAGCTGGTGCTGGGGCGGCCCGCGCCACGCACACCCCAGGAGCCCACGGTGCAGATGTTCTGCCGCATGGGCTACCCGCAGGGCGAGGTGCCTGCCACGCCGCGCAGGCCGCTGGCGCGTTTTGTGCGGGCGTGATTCGTTGGCGGGCAGCCCTTGCCCTTGCTGCAAAGCAAAGGGCTGATACAGATCAACCTTCGGCCACAAGCTGCCGCGCTTTGCCGCTGCTTCACACACCGTTCAGGTGGCGTTCATCGCGGGTTTCTACAGTTGCTGCATTGCAATAAATCGTGGGGCTGGTGATGTGGAAGAAGGTTTTAGGGCGCGCTCTGGCGGTGGCCATCGGCGTGTGGATGTTGGCTTTGATCGTGCCCCAGCCCGCGCCGCCTGCGTGGGGCAACGTCTGGTGGTGGCGCAACCAGTTGATCCTGCTCACCGGGGTGTCGGCCTGGGCGCTCATGTCGCTGATCATGGTGCTGGCCGTGCGGCCTGCGTGGCTCGAAAAGCCGCTCGCTGGCCTGGACAAGAGCTACCGCCTGCACAAGTGGGCGGGCATTGGGGCCATCGTGCTGGCGCTGCTGCACTATGGCCTGCAGTTGTCGCGCAGTCTGCTGGCCGACTGGGTGGGCCGCCCGGTGCGCACGCCGCGCGCGGACTGGTGGCTCAACACCTTCCGCCACCTGGCCGAGGAGGTGGGGGAATGGGCCGTTTGGTTTCTCGCGGCCATGCTGGTCATCACACTGTGGCAGCGGTTCCCGTACCACGTGTGGCGCTACCTGCACAAGCTGCTGGCCGTGGTGTACCTGGTGCTGGCCTTCCATGCGGTGGTGCTCACGCCGCCTGCCTGGTGGTGGCAGCCTGCGGGCGTGCTGGTGGGGGTGTGCACGCTGGTGGGTGTGTTGTGCGCCGTGCGCTCGCTGGCCGGGGCCATTGGGCGCAGCCGCCGCCATACAGCGCGCGTGGTGAGCGTGTCGCCACAAGGGGCGGGGGTGCTGGAGGTGGCGTGCCAGGTCAGCCCCGCCAGCGCTTGGCAGCACACGGCGGGGCAGTTCGCGTTTGTCACCTTGGGCCGCGCCGAGGGCGCACACCCGTTCACCCTGCTCAACGCCGACCAGGGCGATGGTGTGCTGCGCTTTGCCATCAAGGCGCTGGGCGACCATACCCGCCAGCTGCCGCAGCATGTCGGCGTGGGGCAGCAGGTCGGCATCGAGGGGCCGTATGGCTGCTTTGACTTTCGCAGCGACAGCGCGCCGGAGCAGGTGTGGGTGGCCGCTGGCATTGGTGCCACGCCGTTCATGGCCTGGCTCGAATCCTTGCAGTCCACGCCCGCGCTGGCGCCCCGGGTGCACCTGCACTACTGCGTGCGCCATGCGGGCGAGGCGGTGTTTGCCGAGCGCATGGCTGCGCTGTGCGCCCGCTTGCCCAGCGTGACGCTGGAGGTGCACCACAGCGACGACGCTGGGCCCGTGACACCGGCTGCGCTGCTGGCGGGCACCAGCCCGTCGGCGAGTGTGTGGTTCTGTGGGCCGCAGGGGTTTGCCGAGGCGGTGCGCCGGGGCATGGAGCAGCTGGGGCGCCCGTCTGCGCGCTTTCACCAGGAGCTGTTCCAGATGCGTTGAAGCGGGTTGCATCCCGCCATCGTGCTACGTGGTGCTGGAGCGGTCCGCGGGCACCAGGTACTCACGCACCAGCGCCCGCGCGCGGTGCAGGCGGCTTTTGGCCGCCTCACGCGTCACGCCCAGCCGCTGCGCAATTTCCTCAATGGTCAGCTCCTCGAAGTCGCGCATCAGCAAGGCATCGCGGTAGATGGGCGGCAGTGAGTCAATGGCCAGTGCCAGGTCGTGGCGCAGTTCGTGGTCGGGCCGGTGCGACCAGGCGAGGTTGTCCTCCACCTGCGCCAGCGGCTCGGCCTTGAGCCAGGCCAGCATGGGCTGCATGCACAGCCGCTGCACGATGCGCACCACCCACCCGCCAAACGCCGCTACCTCGCGCAGCGCGCCCACGCGGCGGTACACGATGATGAGCGCCTCCTGCACTACGTCGTCCGTCGCCGTGGTGGCGGCGCAGTGGCGCAGCGCATAGCGGCGGATGTCGGGGCGGGTGAGGCGCAGCAGCTGCTCCATGGCCACGGCGTCGCCACTGCGCGCTGCGGGCAGCAGTTGGGCCACGGTGGGCGCTGGGGTGGTGGCGGCCATAGCAGATCACTCGACAGGCTTGCGACCCCTCATGGCGCAGGCGGGGCAGTAGCCAAAGGCGCCGCTCAGGATGCTGCCAACGCCCGAGGCGGCCAGTGCCAGGCCCAGGGGCGATGCGGACAGCCACCACAAGCCTGCAGCGATGAGGGCGACGCCCCCCACAACGCGCAACAGGCTTTCGGGGCGGGTGATGTTCTTGCGGTACAGCATAGTGAAAAGCTCCTGGGTGGGGTGAAGGAGAGGCCAGCACAGGGCGCCTCCACCACCAAGAGCGCCGGGTTTCGCAAAAGGATTCATGGTTTGCGAAAAAAAGTCGCAGCCGGTCACTGCTGCCCGTTACCGGAAATGGTCGAACGAGGCGTAGCGGTTTTCCACGGGTTTGCCCTGCGCGTCCACCAGCCGCAGGCCGGGCTCGGCCAGCACTGTGCCGATGCGGGTGACGGGCGTGCTGCTGGTCAGCGATGCGGCGGCCACGGCGTCGCGCTGCGCAGGGGGCGCGGTGAAGGCCAGTTCGTAGTCGTCGCCGCCCGCCAGGGTGCACTGTCGGAGAAATTCAAGGTCAAAATGACCGTTTCCGCGCGACAGGAAAGACTTTTCAGCTATCAAATTGGAAGTGATGTGGGTGTCGATCTGCGCACCCACGCCCGAGGCCTTCAGGATGTGCGACAGGTCGCCCAGCAGGCCATCGCTCAGGTCCATGGCACTGCTTGCCACGCCGTGCAGGGCCAGGCCCAGGGCCACACGCGGAGTCGGCCGCTCCAGCCGCTGGCGCGCGCGGGCCAGTACCTCGGCGGGCAGGGGGGTGTGGCCCAGCAGCGCCTGAAGTGCCAGCCGGGCGTCGCCCAGCGTGCCGCTGACGTAAATGTCGTCGCCGGGCTGTGCGCCGCTGCGCAGCAGGGCCTGACCGGGGGGCACTTCGCCAAACACCGTGATGCAAATGTTGAGCTGGCCCTGCGTGGTGTCGCCGCCCACCAGATCGCAACCGTGGGCATCGGCCAGTGCCAGCAGCCCACGCGAAAAGCCCGCGAGCCAGGCTTCATCCACCCGGGGCAATGACAGTGCCAGGGTGAACGCGACCGGCTTGGCGCCGCAGGCCGCCAGGTCCGACAGGTTCACGGCCAGCGCCTTGTGGCCCAGGGCCTCGGGGTCCACATCGGCAAAGAAGTGGCGGCCCTCCACCAGCATGTCGCTGGAGATGGCCAGCTGCATGCCGGGAGCGGGGTGCAGCAGTGCGCAGTCGTCGCCCACGCCGAGGGCGGCTTTGCGCACCGGGCGGGTGAAGTAGCGGGCAATCAGGTCGAACTCACCCATGGCAGTGCCTCTCGGGCGCAGTACGTGCGCAGCAGCCATGGAGCCGGGGGCGGTAGAACTTGGGCGGCATGTGTGTTCAGAGCAATTCGTAGTGGCGCATTAGCGCGGTTCAAACCAGTGCGCCCAATGGTCGATGCAGGCCTGGATCTTGGGCAGCCTGTGCTTGCGGGTGAGCGTGATCGCGTGGATGGGGCTGGGTTGCAGGTCCACAAACGGGGCCAGCACGGGCGCGAGCTGGCCCTGGCGCACCAGAGGCGCGGCCACCACCGTGGCCAGGCGTGCAATGCCCAAGCCCTGCAGCGCCAAGCGTGCGGTGATGGCCGTGCTGCCCGAGCGCCAGTGGCCTTCGGCCATCCGCACCTGGGGTGTTCCATCGATCAGGAACGGCCAGTGGTTCAGAAATGCCACCGCGCTGTTGGTGATAAGCCGATGCTGGCGCAGGTCATCGGGGTGCTGGGGCTCGCCGTGCGCCTGCAGGTAGCCGGGCGTGGCATACAGGGCGCGGGCCAGCGTGCCCAGCGGGCGCGCCACCACGGTGTCGGTCAGCGGCGGGCCGGTGCGGATGGCAATGTCGATGCCACCCTGCACCATGTCGGCAATGCGGTCGTCCACCTGCAGCTCCACGCGCAGATGCGGGTGCTTTTTTTGTAGGCTCTCGAAGCTGGGAATCAGCAAGTATTCGGCCACCACAGAGCTGGAGGCCACGCGCACCCAGCCGCTGGGCTGGCCGCTTTGCTGGGCGAACTCACCTTCCAGCTCGTCGAGTGTGCCGGTGATGCGGCGGCAATAGTCCAGAAAAGTTTGCCCCTCGGCCGTGAGCGTGAGGCCATGGGTTGTGCGGTGCAGCAGCCGCGCGCTGCAGGCTTTCTCGATGCGCGCCAGGGTGCGCGATACCTGGCTCACGGGCGCATTGCGCTCGCGCGCCACTGCCGAGAGCGATCCCAGGTCGGCCACGCGCACAAAAAGGTGCATGTCTTCAAAGCGGATGTCGCGCATGGGGCGATGGTAACGGCGGGGCTTTGCGCCGGACGCAAAACGGTCTTGCGCGGTGCGCGGTTTCCGGCGCTCCCTGTGCTGCCTACAGTGGCTTCACCCCGAAAGGAATGCCATGGACCCCCATCTGTACCCCGACGACTATCAGCGCCTGCGCGGCCTGGCCGAGCGCCACGCCATGCAGTTGCGCCAGGAGGCCATTCGCGAAGCCCATGCCTGGGTGGCGCGCAGGCTCCAGCGCATGGGCCGTCGGTTTCTTCAGGCGCTACGGACCCCATCCACGCTCTCGAATCCACCTACCCCGGAGACCCCCAAACCATGCCAACCCTCGCTCTGAAACTCGCCCCGCTGCAAAACCCCGAACGCTACCGGCAGCTGGCCAGTGCGCTCACCGACCTGACAGTGCGCCTGCTGGGCAAACGCCGCGAGGTGACGGCCGTAGTCATTGACGACCTGCCTGCTGCACGCTGGCACATTGGTGGGGAGCCTGTCGAGAAGCCCACCGCCCTGCTGGAGATCAGCATCACGCAGGGCACGAACACCGAGGAGGAAAAGGCTGCCTTCATCGCAGCCGCCTTTGCAGAACTGCAGCGTCAACTGGCCGGAGACGGCGCGCTGGCCATGGCCAGCTATGTGGTGGTGCGGGAGTTGCCCGCCAGCGACTGGGGCTATGGCGGGCGCACGCAGAAGGCGCGAAAGCTGGCGCTGGCGGTGTGACGGGCTGATGGCGCGCTGAGGCGGTCAGGCAGGGATGCCGCGGAAACGCTGCGCAGCCTGGCGGCTCACCTCGGCCAGCAACTGCTCTTCGCTCTGGCGCTGGCGCAGCCAGCGGGCATCGTTCTGTCCCGCCTCGACCTCGGTGCGCAGCATGTGCATGGCGCTCGATGCGCCCTGCACTGCAGCGTGCCCGGCGATCTTGTCCATGGTGCGCAGGATGTGTTCGCGCAGCGGCATGTGGTCTCCCGTGGCTGGGTCCACATACACCGCGTCCATGCCAAAGCGGCAGGCCTGAAAGCGGTTGTAGGTGTACACGAGGTAGTCGTCTTCTTCGGGAATGAAGGGCTGGTCGGCCAGGAACCACGCGCCCAGCGACTGCACATAGCCGGCGAGAGCGGCGGCGCGCTCGATGGTCAGGGGCGTGTCGAACACGCGGATCTCGATGGTGCCGAACTCGGGCTTGGGGCGGATGTCCCAGTAGAAGTCCTTCATGCTCTTGACCACCCCGGTGCGCGTCATCTTGTTGAAGTAGGTCGTGAAGTCGTCCCAGGTCAGCGCAAACGGTGCTCGGCCGGAGAGCGGAAAGGCAAACACCGAGTTCAGGCGGGCCGAATCAAATGCCGTGTCCTGGCCTTGCACATAGGGGCTCGATGCAGACAGTGCAATGAAGTGCGGGATGTAGCGGCTCATGCGGTGCAGCATCAGCAGTGCGGCGTTCGCATCGGGGCAGCCGATATGCACATGCTGGCCGAAGATGGTGAACTGCTTGGACAGGTAGCCATACAGCTCGGACAGCTCGCGAAAGCGCGGCTTGTCGTAGATCCGGCGCTCGTGCCATTGCTGGAAGGGGTGTGTGCCGCCGCCGACCACGGCAATGTTGAGCTTGTCCGCGCTCTTGACCAGCGCATCGCGGATGGGCGTGAGCTGGCCCAGCACCTCGCTGGCCGAGTGGCAGATGCCGGTGCAGATTTCGATCATGCTGTTCGTCATCTCGGGCACCACGCTACCGGGCAGCGGGGTTTTCTTCATGAGGCGCAGCATGTCCTCGGCGTAGGGGGCGAGGTCGTAGTCGTTGGTGTTGACCAACTGCAGCTCCAGCTCGACGCCCAGCGTCAGCGGCTCGGAATGGGTGAAAGCTTCAAGACTCACGGGGGGACTCTCCGTTGCTGCTGCGGGTCAGGGGCGCCCAGGGTTTGGAGCTTTCGCCCGCACGGTAAATGGCCACGGTGGCGATGACGGCACCAAAAACCTCCATCAGCAAGATGGCGGGCAGCGCTACACCGGCAATCACATGGCCGGTGGAGGGCGACGCCAGCACGAACTGCGAGGCGATCAGCAGCGCGATGGACGACATGGGCGTCATCGCACAGCCCAGCCACAGCGCCTGCTTCCAGCTCGCGCCGCTGCCGACGTTGCCCAGCGCTACTCCGGTGGCCTTGGCCACTAGGCGCACAGCGATCAGTGCCAGCACAACACCAGCCACCGGCGCACTCCAGTCGGCCTGCGCCGCCACGGTGGACACCAGCACAAACATCAGCATGGTGAGCAGGGACGATGCATTGCCCAGCTGCCGTGGCCAGGCCCAGGGGCGCGGGTTGAGCTGCTTGAGCAGCATGCCTCCCAGCAGCGCGGCCAGCGGTGCAGAGCCACCCATATGTGCGGCTACTGCCGTGCCTGCAGCCACCAGGGCCAGGAACAGCATGGACGTGTTTTCGCTGGTGGGGCTCATGAAGCGCAGCGCCATGCGCAGCACCAGGGCCAGCACGGCGGCCACCACAATCGACACGCCCAGCACCACCACTACGGGAGACACGGCCTCCAGAACCGTAAGGCTCTGGCGGTTGATGAGTTCGGCCTTGGCGCTGCCCAGCGTCAGTGCATACAGCGTGGAGAGTGTGGTGAGCACAATGGCGCGTTCGGTCACCGGACCCGCAGCACGGGTATCGGCCACCACTCGGGTCAGCACCGCAGGAGATGCCGCCAGTGCCACCAGGGCCAGCGGGCCAGCCGCTTGGGTGGGCAGCTGCAGCCACACAAGCACCCAGTACACCGCGAAATATGTCAGCACCGATTCTGCAATGCTTTGCACCAGCACCATGGGGTTGTGGCGGAACCAGCGCAGAGGAATGCGCCCGCCACATTCAAAAAGCACGATGGCCACGCCTAACTCCAGCAGAAATAGGCCAATTCCTTGCAGCGGCCACACTGCGCCGCTGAAGCCTGCCAAGCCCGCCGCCGTGCCCACCAGCGAATAGCCCACCACCTTGGGCAGGCCGGTGTGGCGCTGGGTCAGGTAGCCCGCCATGGCGGCCAAGGCCAGCAGCAGCGACCATTGCACCGTTGGCAGCCCGGCCGAGGGGCGCAGCCACTGCGCCCAAAAGCTCAGGATTTCATTCATGTCATGGGACCTCTGCGTCAGACGGGCGAAGTGTGCCCGGTGGTTTGAAGGGGCGTGCACACATGCCCTGCGCCGATGGGAGGGGGTGTGCTTGGAAGCGGTCCCCGTAATTTACAGGCGCAAGCACATCGCTCGTGTAGGACAGCGGCGGTGGTTGCTGCCGTTGTCCTGCCGCTATGCTGCGCCGGTGGGGGGGGTGCGCTCGGGTTTGAAGAAGCTCAGCGGCGCTGCGCGCATGCGAGCGCGGATGGCTGCGTAGATGCGCGAGCGGTCCACGCCGCTCACGTTTTGGGCACGCAGCGCAAGACGGAAAGCCAGATAGAAACTCACCGACACATTCAAGGCGCCGAGGAACGGCAGCGAGGCCACCGCCCACCAGAAGGCGGGCATGTGCAGTACCTGCAGCCCCAGCACTGCACTGGCAGCGCCCACCTGGCCGGTGGACAGTGTGACGTGTCGCACGTCCAGCCCTAGCCCGAAAAATGCAGCGAAGACGGGCACCAGGCCCAGCATGAAACCGAGCGAGATGTTGGCCGCGAACCCCGAGAGGTTTTCGCGCAGGAAGCGGGCCCAGCGAGCTGCTCGCTCGGCCCCCAGCAGCCGCATGATGCGCGGGTTGTAGTGCATGGCCGAGTCCAGGCGATGAAGTACGAACCAGTTCTCCGTCCAGCCCGCGATGATGCTCGACGCGAACAGCAACACCCCGGTAAAGGCCGCAAACAAGAGCGAAGGGCCGAGCAGGTGCAGGGACTCGAACACATGCTCGGCCTGTTTTTCACTGATGGCCGGGGCGCCGGTGGCCAGTGCAATCGCCGTGGCCAATGCCAGCACGGCCGGGAAAACCACCAGCACGTTGCCAAGCACGGCCGCCACCTGCGAGCGCACCAAGTGCGTTATCTCGTCCACAAAGGACTCGATGGCATCGCCCGAACCCAGTTCTTTGAGCTTGGCCGCCATGGCGGGGGCTGTCATGGCGGGCTGTTTGGTGGCCACCGTGAAATGCAGCAGCTGGATCAGCACAAAACTCACGGCATAGTTGACGCCCGCCATGAACCCGCC
>NZ_QAIH01000176.1:13682-24980 GCF_003060895.1 Acidovorax sp. HMWF029
GGTGGTGAAGGCCATCAAGGCTCCGCCACCCGCCGCCTTCCTAAGCATGGAGCGGTATTCGGCGCCAGTGCGGGTGATGTAGTGTTCGCCGGTTTCTGCGCTGCGCTCGGCCACCTTGGCTGCCAGCAGCGAGGAGTTGGCTGCAAACAGGGCACGCAGGCTGCGCCGTTCCTGCCCCACCATCACCAAGTGCGCCATGAGGCGTGCGGCGGAGACCGCTGGTTTGGGCGACAGCAGGCAGTCGAGCAGCTCGCGCACACGCAGGATGCGCTCGCGCAGCTGGCGCAGGCGGAACACCAGCCCCACCGAGATGCCGTTTTGTTCAAAGTGGGCGTACACGGTGGCCGCTGCAGCGCGGCAGGCCTCCAGCCGCTCGCGCAGGCGCTGTGCGCATTCGTTCAGGCGGTCCGGTGTGCGCAGCGTGTGCAGCACTTCCACGCGCAGGCTCTCCACATCGCGGATAAGTGCATGGAACGGCTGGCCTTCGCGTGCGGCTTCGCTCATGCGCAGCCGCAGCTCGGGGGCAAAACCGGTCGAGAGGATCTGGCCTGCGCAGTAGGTGATGGCATCGAGCAAGGCGCGGTGCCAGAGAGTGGCGCCGCCCGAGGGGCCTTCGGCGTCGGTTGGCGCCAGTAGCCCGACCAGACAGTTGAGCTGGGCCTCGTCCAGCGCGGCCAGCCATTGGGCATCAAAGGCGCTGGGCAGCGCCAGCATGAACAGCTCGGACGCATCGATGGTCTCTGGGCTGCTTGGCAGCAGCTTGGTGCGCAGCCGCTCGGCCACTTCGCTGATCAGCGCCGTGCGGGGAGCAAAGCCAAAGTCGGCCAGCAAGGTGGTGATGTCCACTTGGTCCACCAGTGTGGACCACCAGGCCTGCAGCCGTTGCTGGGTGTCGGGGCGGGCGGCTACTGTGTCCAGGAAAAGCTGCACCCGCTCCAGCGATGCGGGCACCGAGTTGCGCTGGCCGCGCACCCATTCCAGGAGGTTGATGAGCCACAGGTGGCGGTGGGCCAGATCGGCTGCGGGGTCCAGCGCTGCGAGCAGGCTGGCCAAGTCTTTGGGGGCTGCGCCTATTTTCATCGCCGGGCCGCCCCAAGATGAAAAGCGGTCCCCTCGGGGGGCTGCGACCACACGGAGTGGGGAGCGTGGGGGCAATAGTTCTTCAATGGAGCACCCGTCCGCTCAGAGGGTTGCCTGAAGGGCCGTGGCCCAGCGCTTCCAGCACAAACAGGGGCACAGGGGTGCTAAAGGGCGCGCCATCTTCGGCCACGCAGTGGAAGGTGCCATGCATGGTGCCGCTGGCAGTGCGCAGCCGACAGCCGCTGGTGTACTGGAACGACTCGCCGGGTTTGAGCAGGGGCTGCTGCCCTACCACGCCGAGGCCCTTGACCTCTTCAGTGTGACCCCGGGCGTCGCTGATGATCCAGTGCCGGGAGATCAGCTGTCCAGGCTCTTCCCCGGAGTTGGTGATGGTGATGGTGTAGGCAAAGCTGAACACCCCGGAGTCCGGCGCGGACTGCTCGGGCAGGTATTCGGGCTGCACTTCCACGTCAAACTGGTGCTTTGGCATGGGCCGGATGGTAACCGTGCCGCCCTGTGTGTGGGTAATTCCAGGGCGGCAAATCCCCATTGGTTTGCGCTTTGCGACAATCAGGGCATGAGCCGCACATTCCAAATCGCCCCCTCCATCCTTTCCGCCGACTTTGCCCGCCTGGGTGAAGAGGTGCGCAACGTCATTGCTGCTGGCGCGGACTGGATCCACTTTGACGTGATGGACAACCATTACGTGCCCAACCTGACCTTCGGCCCCATGGTTTGCCAGGCCCTCAAGCCGCATGCCAAGACGCCTGCGGGCGTGGCCGTGCCCATCGACGTGCACCTGATGATCCAGCCGGTGGACGCCCTGGCCGCTGCGTTTGCCGACGCAGGGGCCGACTACATCAGCTTCCACCCCGATGCATCGGGCCATGTGCACCGCAGCATCCAGGCCATCCGTTCCAAGGGCGTCAAGCCCGGCCTAGTGTTCAACCCGGCCGAGCCGCTGGATGTGCTGGATTGGGTGATCGACGACATCGACCTTATCCTCATCATGAGCGTGAACCCCGGCTTTGGTGGCCAGAGCTTCATCGACTCCGCCCTGCGCAAGATCGAGGCAGTGCGCAAGCGCATCGACGCCTCGGGCAAGGACATCCGCCTGGAAGTGGACGGCGGCATCAAGGCCGACAACATCCGCCGCGTGGCCGATGCGGGGGCCGACACCTTTGTGGCGGGCAGCGCGATTTTTGGCAAGCCCGACTACCAGGGCGTGATCGACGCCATGCGCGTGCAGCTGGCTGCTTAAGTGCCGATGGAAGGCCGATTGAAAGCCGCTTGATGCCGTGCGGGGGTCGACCTCCGCCGGTGGAGTTACCCCAGCCGTTGAAACGTCAGCACAAACGCCACGCCACCCTCGGTGTTGCGGGCGTTGATGGTGCCCCCCATCTTCGCCATGTAGGTTTTGGCTACAAACAGGCCCTGGCCACGGTGTTCGCCCTCGCCCAACGGGGTGGGGCTGGCGGGGTCTGAGACTCCCAGCTCAAAAATCCGCTCCAGCAGGTCTTCGGCAATGGTCGAACCCTGGTTGTGCAGCGTGGCGCTGGCGGTGGATTCTGATGCGGTGAGCGTCAGCGTGATGGGGCTGCCTGTGGGGCGGTAGCGGTCGGCGTTGCGCAGGATGTGGGTCACCACGTCTTCGAGCGCAAACTCGTCGGCCCGCACGATCACTGGGCTCGGCTGGCTGATGCTTGGGGCGTACACCACATCCAGAATGCCCGCGAAGTGCGCGTTGTCGGCTACGTTGCGCAAGAAGGCATCCAGGTCCAGCCGGCCTTCAGGCACATCGGCGGCTTGCAGTGCCTCGGCGGGCGATGCGGTGCCATAGAGCACATGGATGGCCTGCTGCATGCGCTGCACATAGCGGTGGCCGGGGTCTTGCGGGCCGTTCAGTGCCATCAGCGATTGCAGGGGCGACATGATCTCGTGCCCCACGGCGTGCCACATGTCGCGCTCTTGCTGGGCGCGCAGTTGCTCGCGCTGCAGGTCGTCCTTCACGCGCTGCAGCAGGTCGGCCAGGCCCCCGGCCAGAATGCCCAGCTCGTCCGAGCCGCGCAGGTCCGACACGTCCAGGTCGCCCAGTCGAGGCCCGGTGTGGCCGGGTTGCACGTTGTATGACACCGCAGCGGCGCGGCGGGTGAGCGCCGTCACGCGGCGGATCAGGCCCACCTCCACCACCAGCCAAGCCAGCGCAATCGCACCCAGCATGGCTCCCAGGTACCACGACAGGCGCGTGGCTACAGCGGCCAGGCCCTGCTCCACGCCGCGCAGGTGGCCGGTGAAGTTCACCACGTAGTTGCCGGTGGGCGTGTCCAGAATGTCCAGCGCGGTAGGGGCCGCAGGCGTGGCCGCCGCCGGGCCTACGCCGGCAGCCTCCAGCGGCAGCCAGCGGATCAGGCGCAGCAGCCAGGGGGCTGACGGCTCGGCTTGCACGTCCAAACCTTTGAGGGTGATGGCGCTGGCCTCGTCGCTGCCCAGCTTGCGGATCTGCACCCGCTCGCCCGGCAACAGGCTGCGCGAGAGGTCGCCCAGCGATGCGGCCAGCTGCGCGCCGGGGGCGTCGCTGTCAAACAGCGCTGGGGTGTCTTCGCCCGGCGCCAGCATTTCCACCCGCACGCGCATCTGTCCCAAGTCCTCCGGCGGCCAGACCAGGCGCTCGTCTTTGCGGAACAGCGCTTCGCGGAACAGCTCGACGGGCAGGCGGATGGAGTAATGGGTGCGGCGCAGGCAGTCTGGGGTGGTGGTTGTGGGGACTGTGGTGGTGGCCTCGCCAGCAGCCGGGCTGGCCGATGGGGGCGGCAGGTCGCGGCACTGGCCGTTTTGCCACAGCCAGCCGCGAAAGTCGCGCACCGGCCGCGCACGGGCATCGAGCTGCGGCGTGCCGTTGTCCACAAACCCCGTGAGCCGCCCGCGCACGGCCGCATTCCCTTGCGGGGGCATGGCCTCGTACGGCGCAATCCAGCGGTAGGTGGCGCCGCGCATGTCAAGGGTGATGCGCGCCCGGTGTGCTTCGGCGGGCACCAGTGCGCCACGCTCGCGGGGCGTCAGCTCGCCTGCGTAAAAACTGCCCACCAGGTAGATGAAGCCGCCCGCATACGGGTTGTTGCCAATCGCCGCGCACACCGAGGCCCCATCGGGGTACTGCACCGAGCAGCCCGCCATCTCCACGGCCTGTTGCGACTTTTGCGGGTCGTCAAAGTCGATGGCCGCATAGGGCAGCAGCAGCGGTGCCAGCGGCGTCACGCCCTGGCCCAGGTGGCTGGCGTTGAGCAGCGCCAACTGGCCCGAGGGGTGGCGCAACCGTGCCATGACTTCGGCCTGGCTGCGCACAAAACCGTGCTGGTAGGCCTGCCAGGCGCGCTCTTTTTCGTCCTTGAGCACCACCACGCTCAGCGCCACCGTGGCCAGGGCCAGCAGCATAAACACGCTGCGCACCAAGATGCGCAAGCGGAATGCGGGCAGGCCCAGGCGGGGTATGTCGAGTGCAGGGCGGCGCAGCAGGCGCTTCATTTGCCGACCCAACGAAACCCGCGCATGGGCACGTTCTCAATGCCTTCAAATCCGGGGTCCACTTCGCGCAGCGCCTCGCGAATGGTGCTCACATGCTTGCGCACGTTGTCACGGTTGCGCCCGCTTTTCACCACCTCGAACAGTTCGTCGTACGACACCACTTCGCCGCTGCGCTGGTGCAGCGTGGCCAGGATGCGCTGGGCCGTCAGCGGCAGGTTGATGCGCTCGCCGCGCCAGGTGGGGGTGCGCTGCCACAGCGGGTCCAGCACCAGCGCATCGCCCGCCGGGGCAGGGGCTGCGCTGGCTGGGGCTTGTGCCTGCGTGGTGCGCAGGATGTCGAGAAAGGTCTCTATGAAATCGGCCTCTTCAAACGTGGTTTTCTGCAGGTAGTCCCACGCATCCAGCGCCTTCATGATGCTGCGGTAAATGGCCGCAGGCATGGCTGACACCACCAGCACCGGCGTGCCCTGGCGCAGCTTGTTGATGGCGTTGATGAGGGCCACGCCCGCATGGCGCTCGCGGCCCAGTTCGATGTCGAGCACCACCGCGTCGTAGTGCTCGCGGGCCAGCGCGGCCTCGGCCTCGTCGCGGGTGAACCACTGGTCGATGACGATGCCGCTCTTGGCGCTGCGTATCCACCCGGCCAACTGATTGCTGGTGGGCAGGTCGTCTTCGATCACGGCGATGCGGGTCATGGGCTGGGCGGGCAGTGGAGAGGTGGGCGGATTATCCCGGTGCGCCGCTTTGGGCGGTGTGAGTTTTTCTTCCGGGGCCGGAAGGTTCGTGCGGTCGGCGTGAGCGCATTGGGGGCTGCGCTGCATTGTTGCTTCCGGGGTGGATCCGAACAATCGGTCCTCAATGAGCAAGCCACAGCGGCGACTCAGAAACGACAACAACACCGAAACCACCTGAGAGAGAAACACTATGAAAGCCACCTGGAACCGCATCGTGCAGACCCTGAAGGGCCGTCGCTCCACCCCCTTGCCCGAAGCGGGCACGGAACCTGTGCTGGACGCTGATTTGCAAGGTATTCCCCCCACGGCCGCCACCGTGTCGGTCGCCCCGTTGAACTGGGCCTACCTGCTGCCCACCGCCCGCACGGTGCGCTGGCTGGCCGCTGGCGCTGTGGTGGCTGCAGCGGGCCTGATGGTGTACCGCAACCCCCCGGTGCAGCACCTGGCGCAAGGCGAGCTGGGCGTGCGCCTGAACCAGTTCACCGGTGCCGTGAGCCTGTGGCGTGATGGCAGCGTGTGGGTGGTGCCCGGCCTGCACACGGTGCGCGTGTTCTCGCTGCGCGACCAGAGTTACCGCCCCGAAGCCATGCGCCAGGCCACGGGCAGCGCGCCGCTGCAGTCGGTCGAAGGCCTGTCGCTGGGGCTGGACCTGAGCGTGCGGTATGCGCTGGACCCCAACTCGCCCGCCGTCAAGGCCGGCAACCTGCCCGACAACGTGGGCGCCGACATCGTCGAGCCCGCCGTGCAGGGCCTGGTCTACAAGGTGTTTGCCCGCTACACCGTGCGTGAAATCTTCTCGTCCAAGCGTGCCGAGATTGCGCAGATCATCGAGACCGATCTGCGCACCCGCCTGGCCGCTGATGGCGTCACACTGCGCAGCCTGCAGATTGGCAA
The DNA here is from genome assembly GCF_003060895.1 of Acidovorax sp. HMWF029. Classification (GTDB taxonomy): domain Bacteria; phylum Pseudomonadota; class Gammaproteobacteria; order Burkholderiales; family Burkholderiaceae_C; genus Acidovorax. The sequence goes on from NZ_QAIH01000176.1 coordinate 19,913, forward strand.
GGTGGATTTGCCCGCCGAATACCGCCGGGGCATGGACAGCCTGCTGGCCGAAGAGCTGGCGTCCGAAAAAATGCGCTACACGCTGGAGCTGAAAGACAAGCGCGTGAAGGAGACCGAGCTGGACGCCAGTGCCGACAAGGTACGCCGCGAAGTCGCCGCCGAAGCTGCTGCCCGCGAGCAGGTCATCGCCGCCAAGGCCCAGGAAGAGGCCATGAAGCATGTGCTGCCCTTCAAGCAGCGCCAGATTGAGCAGCGCCAGCTCGAAGCCGAAGCCGAACGCGTGGCCCGTGTGAAGGCCGCCGAAGGCGCCGCCCAGGCCCGCCGCATCGAAGCCAACGGCGAGGCCGACGCCCGCCAGAAGCTGGCCGAAGCCGAGGCCTACCGCATGGACCGCGTGGGCAAGGTCAACGCCGAGCAAATGGCCCGCGAAGGCGCTCTGGTGACCAAGCACCCGCTGCTCATCCAGAAGACGCTGGCCGACAAGCTGTCGGACAAGATCCAGGTCATCATCGCGCCCCCGCCCACCAATGGCGACTTCATCGGTGCCGCGCTGCTCGGCGGCAACCGCAATGCCCAGGCTGGTGCCGCGCAGGCTGCGGCCGTGGCTGAAGACGCCACCACCACCCAAGCCGTGGAGCAATGAACATGAACGCCACCTTCGCAACTTTGCTGGCAGCCGTGACCAGCGCTGCAGTGACCGTGGCGGCGGAGGCCGCCCCCCAGCCATCGCCCAGCAGCCAGGGCAGTGCCATCGTGGTGCAAGACCAGGCCAGCCTGCGAGCCGCCCCGCGTGACGGCGCCCAGCAGCAGGCCAGCCTGTGGCAGGGCGAAGTGCTGGAAGTGCGCGGCGAGCGCCTGGACTACTTGCAGGTGTGGGACTACAAGCGCGAGCGCGGTGGCTTCATCCGTGCCAGCGATGTGCGCCGCGTGGCGTTGACCGAGGCTGAAGGCCCCGCGCTGCTGGCCGTGATGCGCTTTGTGCAGGACACGCCGGGCGCCGAGGCGCTAGGCATTGGCCTGACTGCCGCCTATCTTCAAGCCGCGCCCGCCAAGGCTTTGGCCGGTGTGGAGGGCGCGCAGGCCTTTGATGCCCTGGGCACCTTTGCCGACCGGCTGGCCCGCCGCGCCTCAGTGGCCGCGCCGGGCAAGGCCTCGGGCGCCACGCTGTCGGCCCACCTGGATGTGGCCAATGGCTACGGCGTGCGCTTTGCCACCTACGAGGTCGAAGGCCGCATGCAGGTCTGCTACGAGGGCGAGGCCTTTCGCCGCCTGCTGGCCATGCCCGTGGCCGATGCCGAGCAGCGCGCCCGCGCCGCCCTGGCCTTGACCCGCCCCGAATGCATCAACCCCGATCTGCCCGCGCACGAGCGTGCCAAGGTCACCACCTGGCAGGCCGAGGTGCTGGAGCGCGTGGACGTGGCCAGCCTGCCCGGCTACCTGCGCAACCGCGTGCAAATGCGCCGCGCCAGCGTGTGGGCTGCCGCCGCCTTTCAGCAGGCGCGCAAGAGCGCAGCCGATACCGCAGTGACCGCTGCCGCTGCCCGCGCGTTGACCGAACTCAGCGGCGTGAGCAAGGCCGATTTGCCCGACGAAGACCAGAGCGCCTACAACGACGCTGCCATGCGCGTGAGTGCCGTGCGCTGGGCCCTGGTGCCTGCTGCAGCGCCTGTCGCTACCACCGCCGGAGCACGCCCCACACTGCTGACAGAACCCGGTGCCCCTGGTGAAACCTGTGTGCTACTGGTGGACACACAGCACAGCGCCAAGGCCCCGCTGCTGCGCCGCTGTACCTACGGCGTGGTGTGGGCCGCATCGGCCAGCACCAACCGCGAAGGCACAGCCATGGCCCTGGCGGTGCAGCCCCTGGAAGGCTGGCGCGAGCTGTGGGTGCTGCGCAAAACCGAAGCTGGCTGGCTGGCCGACGTGCTGCCACCCGCTGCCACCACGCCCGAGACTGGCGTGGCCGAATGGGCGGGCTGGGTGCCCGGCGGCCAGCAGATGCTGGTGGCCCGCGAAGCCCGGGGCCAGGGCCGCTACCGCAAGAGCTTTGAGGTGGTGCGGCTCGACGGTCTGGCCACCGAGCGCGTGACGGGCGATGTGGCGGCGCTGCCCCTGTTCCAGCGCTGGCAAGACCCGGCCTGGAAGCGCCAGACGCTGAGCCTGCGGTGAGAGCAGGCTCGCGGAATAATCCAGGCATCTCTACCCACCACCAGGCACGATCATGATCATCGTTACCGGCCACGCCATCGCGCGCCAAGACACGGAAGCTGAAGTAGAGCGCTTGGCCGTGGAGCATGTCCTGCGTTCCCGCGCGGAGCCGGGATGTGTGTCGCACGAAGTGAGCCGCGATGTGCTGCAGCCGCTGCGTTTCGTGTTTGTAGAGCGCTGGAGCGACATGGCGGCCCTGCAGGCCCACTTCCGGGTGGAGGCATCGCGGGCGTTTGCGCGCGCCGTCACGGAACTCTGCGAAGCCAGCCCGCAGATGACCATCTACCAGGCCGAAGCCCTCCACACGGGTTGACGAGAACGGTGGCCGTGCGTGCCGCCACCGGCCCCGGGGGCGCTGGCACCCTTACCATGCATGGCATTCCAAACTTCTTCCTTGGCCGTTGTGAACTTTATTCCGCTTCCCCCGTCCTGCGTGGACGCTGCGATCATCGACCTGGACGGCACCATGGTGGACACGCTGGGCGACTTCAGCGAAGCGCTCAACCGCATGCTGCAGGACCTGGGCCTGCCGCCCATCGACGCGGGCTCCATCGAGTCCATGGTGGGCAAAGGCTCCGAACATTTGCTGCGTTCAGTGTTAAAACATGTGCTTCCGCGCGATGGCATTGATGATGTTGCTATCAAAATTGAAGAACTTTATCCTTCGGCCTGGGCCAGCTACCAGCGCCACTACCTCGCGATCAATGGCCAGTTTGCCGGGGTGTACGACGGCGTGGAGGCCGGGCTGCAAGCGCTGCGCGCCCGGGGGCTGCGCCTGGCCTGCCTGACCAACAAACCCACAAGTTTTGCGCTGCCCTTGCTGCAGTTGAAGGGGCTCGCCGGGTACTTCGAACAGGTGTTTGGCGGCGATGCCTTTGAGCGCAAGAAGCCCGATCCCCTGCCGCTTCTCAAGACCTGCGAGGCCCTGGGCACCAGCCCTGCGCGCACCTTGATGGTGGGCGACTCCAGCAACGATGCGCAGGCCGCGCGGGCGGCAGGCTGCCCTGTGGTGCTGGTCACCTACGGCTACAACCACGGCCAGCCGGTGCGGGCCGTGGATGCCGATGGGTTTGTGGATTCGCTGGCGCAGCTCGCATGAGCGCGCCTTGTCTGTCCTCTTTTTTCGCCTTCTTTCCTGTCAGGCCGTCAACTGGCGTGGCGCCACGGCGCGGTAGTCCAGCCGCGATGCGCTGGTGGTGCCACTGCGCGTGGGGGCGGGCGTGGCATCGCCTTGGCGGGCTGCATGGGCTGACAGCCGGAAGACCGCCACCGCATCCACCAGCTGCCCCGCCTGGGTCTTGAGGCTGTCGGCCGCAGCGGCGCTTTGTTCCACCAGGGCTGCGTTCTGCTGGGTGGCCTGGTCCATCTGGGTGATGGCCTCGCCCACCTGGCTGACGCCCTGGCTTTGTTCGCTGCTGGCGGCGCTGATCTCGCCCATGATGTCGGTCACGCGGCGGATCGAGGCGACCACTTCGCTCATCGTGGCACCCGCCTTGTCCACCAGGGCCGTGCCGCGCTCCACGCGTTCCACGCTGGTGCCGATCAGGCCCTTGATCTCTTTCGCCGCCTCGGCACTGCGCTGGGCCAGGCTGCGCACCTCGCCCGCCACCACCGCAAAACCCCGGCCCTGTTCCCCCGCTCGGGCCGCTTCCACGGCCGCGTTCAGCGCCAGGATGTTGGTCTGGAAGGCAATGCCGTCGATCACGCTGATGATGTCGGCGATTTTCTTGCTGCTGTCGTTGATGCCCTTCATGGTGTCCACCACCTCGGCCACGACATCGCCGCCCTGCTGCGCAACGGTGGATGCACTCATGGCCAGCTGGTTGGCCTGGCGCGCGTTATCGGCGTTCTGGCGCACGGTGGAGCCCAGTTGCTCCATCGACGCGGCAGTCTCCTGCAGCGCGCTGGCCTGTTGCTCGGTGCGGGCCGAGAGGTCGTTGTTGCCCGAGGCGATCTCGGTGCTGGCGGTGGCCACGCCCTCGGCGTTGTGGCGCACGTTGCCCACGATGGAGGCCAGACGCGACTGCATGGTGGCCAGCGCCTGCAGCAGTTGCCCGGTTTCGTCGTTGCCGCTGGCTTCGATGGGGTGGGTCAGGTCGCCGTCGGCGATGTTCTCGGCGGCCTTTTTGCCCAGTTGCACGGGGCGCACGATGGATCGGGTGACGGTGAAGGCCAGCAGCGCACCAAGCGCCACGGCAATCAGCGTGCCCACACCCAATAGCACCTGGCTGGTCTTGGCCAGCGCCGAGGTGTCGGCCTGACCTTCGGCGAGCTGGGTGCCCATGGCACGGCGCAGGTCGTCCAGCGACTTCAGGTATTTGTCGGCAAGCGGGCGCAGGTCCTTGTCCACCATGGCGGGCACGTTGGGCTCGCCGCCACGGTGCAGTTCGCGGATCTCGCCGAGTTTGTCGTTGTAGGCCTTGCGGGCCGTGGCAATGGCGGCGAGCAGCCCCCGGGCGTTCTCGCCCTGCACCAGGGCCTCGATGCGTTTGACCTTGGCCTCCATGCCCGTGGCGGTGGCCTGGGTGTCGGCCGTGAGCTTGTCCATGTAGTCGCGGTCGATGGCCTTGAGGAAGGCCTCGGTGCGTACCCAGTTCAGGCGGATGTCGGAGGCCCAGTCTTCCACCAGGGTTTGTTGCTCGATTTCCTGGGTGGCTACGCGCTCGCTGGCGTTTTGAAGGCTGGCAATGCGCCACATGCCGGTGGCCGCGATGAGGGCGGTGATGAGCAGGATGGCGCCAAACGAGGCGCCCAGGCGCAGGCCGACGGAGAGATGGCTGAGTTTCATGGTCATGTCAGGCGCGGGAGGGCTTTGAGTAGGGGGAGGGGGCAACTCAAACCGCGTTTTGCAGGTAGGGGC
>NZ_QAIH01000177.1 GCF_003060895.1 Acidovorax sp. HMWF029
GTGGGCTGCAGGGGGGCGGGGTGGTTCCGCGGCAGTGGACCCGGCGAGGCAATCGTCAACGGTGTTGCCATCCCAGCCTCAGCAAAGTGGATCGGCTGGTGCTTTGTCTCGTCCGTTGGATGCGGGGGCTTCGTCCATGCCGCCCCTTGCGACCGGGGCTTCAGCGCCCGCATCTACATCGCCAATCACGCCCGAGGAACGTCGCAAGCGGATGGCCCAGGTGCGATCCGATATTTCGGCAATGATGGCCAGCGGCGCGCTCGGATCGCCCGAGAAGGCGTTGCCCCTTATCAATGAACTGGAGCAGCTGTCGCAAGGGAGCACCGACCCGCGCTACTTCCAGACGCTTCGGAACATGCTGGAGAGCACAGCCAAGGTCCAGGCGCTCAGTGCGGAGCTCCAGAAGATCTCGGGAAGTTCCAAGCCCGAGGATGTTGCTCGTCGCCAAGAGGTAATAAGCCAGTTGAAGCAACTCAGCACGCGCATCAGTACGGAGGCTGCTGATCTCCAATCCAGCGCGCGACAGCCGCCCAAAGCGGGGAAGTCGTGATGGCTCGTATTAGTGTGCCGTTGGTTGGAGGGCGTGCGCTTAGGTCGCAGGCTGGCCTTTCGCTGATCGAACTGTCTGTGGCGCTGGTAGTGGCAGGGCTTTTGTCCTGGGCTTCGTTCAGCGCTTACGAGACTGTCTCCGCACAGCAGCAGATCGAAAAGGGGCGAGCGCAGGCGCAACAGCTGCAGTCGATACTGCGCTCCTTCGCGTTACGCAACGGGCGCCTGCCATGTCCGGATGTGAGCGCAGTGGCAAACGGGTATGAGTCCCTGACTGCGGGTGAGTGTTCGAGTGGCAGCCAGTTGGGGTGGTTTCCTTACGTGAGTCTGGGGCTCGAGATTCCTACGCAGGAGCTTCGAGCACGCTACGCCGTGTTTCGTGCAGCCAACGCCGATGTCTCGCAGGACGCCGATCTGGCTGTCTCCAAGGAGCGTACAGGCGACTCCGCCAGCGAAACCAACTATCTTGATGTCACCGACTTGATTGCTGCGCTTAAGAATGCGTCTGTCGTCCCTTTGTCGACAGCACGTGCTTACCTTACCGGAGATGCAGGCGCGGCTGGGGTCATCAATTGTGGTGCCAACGCTGTAATGCCAGCGGCCTATTGGGTGGTTGTGCCACTGCAAGACAGGGACAACGATGGCAGCCGTCTGGATCCACCTCACACGATGACCAGCCTGTGTGCGGCGAGCCCATCAGCCCCGTTGAGGTTTGCCTCTGATGACGTGGTCGTGGCCGAGTCACCCGCCCAGTTGGCTGGCTGGCTGCGCTCAAGTTTGCCGTAGCCGCATTTGGGACTGATAACTCATGTTCATGTTGATAGTTGCCTTTGCACATATAGCGGCAAGGTCCTGCTGGGGGGCTTCTGCCCCACGTTCAGCCATTCTTGAACCACTGGGGCGGCATGCAGTGCGCAGCATTTGCCCTCAGGTCGCCAGCGGGCGCGGCTGCGCGAGCGTGTACGCATCTCGCTCTCGTGGCTTTGGAATGGTGCAGGTGCTGCTCCTTATTGCTGTTTTGGCGGGCCTTGCGACCATGGGCTACTTGCAATGGCGTGAGCGCTCTGCCGTGGATTCTTCGCGCCAAGAGCGGCAGGCGTTGGCGCAAGCCGACCGCGCCATAGTGACCTTTGCCACCGTCATGAGGCGCTTACCTTGTCCCGATGTCAACCGCGACGGTGTTGAGGACTGCGGCGCTGGTGACCAGAAGGGCTGGTTGCCTTCCGTGTCCTTGCGATTGGCAGGTGCGGACCCTGGCGTCGATGTGGGTCAGTTGCGCTACCTCGTTCAACGAGGCGGGGGAGCCAATGACCTGACGGTACTGGATGATGCTTGGCGGCCTTTGGAGTACGACACCACAGGCAAAACTTTTGGTTCCATGCGTGCGACCACCGCGACGGGTGGAGACTATCAAGCGGATGTCCAGACGTTGACGGACCTTTGCAAGCGCCTGGATGATGGGCGTGCAACCCCGTACGCAGCTGGCATGGCAGAGGTTCGTTCTTCGCCCGTGCGCACGACAGCCTATGCGCTCGTTCACCCGGGCAATGATGATGCGGACGGTGATGGATCGTTTTTCGATGGGGCGAATGCTTCTGCCGACAGTGCCGTGGAAGATCCGATCCGCAGGCCTTTGCTTGCGCGTTACAACGACATCGTGCTGGAGCGTTCCTACGCGAGCCTGTTGGCTGGGCTGCACTGTGCTCCCCTGATTGATTCCATCAACACCGTGGCATTGGCGCACGATGTGGTATCCCAGGTGGACGACCTGAAAACCGGGAATATTGCCGCGGCCAAGCAAGCCATCATTTTCGCCGCTCTGGGGGCTGTCATAACGGCAAACGATATGGCGGGCACGATTTTGGGCGAGGTCATGGACGCTGCGAATGCGGCAGTGGATTGGGCGTTTTGTGCGGCCTCTCTGGGGCTGGCGGTAAACGCTTGTGCTGCTGCGCCACAACACACGGCGGCAGTGGGCCTGGCGGGTGGCGTGTTGTATGCCAATGGTGCCTCCGTGGTGCTGAACGTTGTGGCAGCCGCCATGGCTGGCAATGCGTTGGCGCTGGCAGACAGCTCGGTGGACTCTTCCACGCTCACATGCCCGTCCACCGACTACACGCAGACACTCGCCGCTGCAAAGAAGGCGTGGGATGACGCCATCGCGGATCGCAGCAGTCTCATCACGAAGATCAAAGACAAGTCTGATGAACTGAGCGCGGCCAACACCGCGCGCACGAACGCCATCAACAACTTGGTGGCACAGGTGCGCGCCGGTGGAACCAGCACTAGCATTGACTCGCGCATACAGCCAGTTCTGGATGCTGCAACCAACTGGGAGTCCAGCTCGTTCTCCTTGAAAGCAGCCACAGACCGCCGCGATAACTACCAGACAGCGGTGACGCAGTGGACCAACCAAGTGGCGACTTATGCCGACATGTTGGCCAATCGGACCGCACTGATCGCCCAGATCAATACCGATATTAAGGCGCTGGACACACAAATTGCCGCCACCACAGATCCCGCGGTGAAGGCGGCTTTGAGCAAGCAGAGGCTAGAAAAAACTTCGCAACTGACGCTTCTGAACGACCCCGTGGCTCTGCAGGCTGAGTACGACAAGGCAGTGACTGAAAGGAACAACGCGCAAAGCAACCTGGATGCTGCCCAGTCCGATCTGTCGGCTGCCCAGGCAAGCGCCGGATCTGCGCAAACGAGCTTCCAGACAGCGTATTCCAACTTGCGCAATGCAGGTCGCTACACCATTTTTGTGGGAGCAGTGGCGGCAGCAATCGGATGCACCACAACGGCCGCTGGCGTGTGCCAATCGAGTGACATCGTGACATCTGGAGGCATCCAGTCGGCGTTGGTGGACCTCTTCGGTGGTTCATCGGTCAGTCCGGACCCGAACGCAAAGTACCTGAAGCCTATCAAGTTGCAACGGGAGCTCAACGCCCTTCAGAGCATTGTTGGTGAGGCCGATAAACGAGTGACTAGTGCCCAAAACACTTACAACCAACTCAAGACCCAGGCTGACAATCCTCCACCTTGCAACATCACTGGAAAGGGCGTGACACCCATGCCCCCGAGTACAGCGATGGATATCCTCATCAAGGTGGACCAGAAAGGGGGCACGCGATGAAGCGCTCCCTGCGTCAAGACAGTGGTTTCTCGATGGTGGAGCTGGCCGTGGTTCTTGCGATCGTTGGAATCATTGGTATTTTTGTTTGGCGATGGGTGGTGGCTACCCGTGAGCCTTTGCAGAGGCCTGCGATGCTGCGGCAGTTGAGTGAGGCGCAAGCGGCTGTGGAGGGCTTTGTGCTCGCTAACCACCGACTGCCTTGCCCGGCGACCAACTCGGGCGGCGCCGAAGCCTGCAGCGATGCCACCGCCGTGCGATTGCCTTGGAAAAGCTTGGGCCTGAGCAGCACGTTTGGACAACTTCACTATGGTGTCAATCGGGGCGGCGGCGTGGATTTGGCCGCCGCTCCGGCGGCGTCCGTGTCCCCAGACCTGAATGTTGATTTCACGGGCATGCCGGTCATACCGACGTACCCCACTTTCTCTTCACCGATCTCGGCGTCAGCGACTGTCACCGCGGCTGCCGCTCGCGCCACGGCAGCCATCACGGCAGCCAGCGCTCGCCGTGCCGTGGCGAACGGTCTGGATTGGTGCCATGTGCTGCGTCGATTTGCTTCCAACTCGGCAGCGGCCGGCATACTCAGCGTTGGCAATGTATCCGATAGCATGCCAGTCGCTTACGTCCTTGTTCACCCGGGCGAAAACAATCAGTTTGATGGCAACAACGCAGTGGGTGCCAGCGCCACCTGGCGGTTCGACTTTCCCGGGCGACTGCAAGATGAGAGGTACGACGATTTGACCCTCGCAGTGGGGCCTTCGGATCTGGATGCGCGGATTGGATGTGTGGGGCGGCTGAGCGAAATGCAGGCCACGGCGCAAGGTGCCTACGCTGCGTATGACAGTGCGCGCGTCATGCAAGGGTACTGGTCGTTGCGTGTGTATGACATTACGTCGGCGGAGTCTGCTGTGGAATCGGCTAAGTCTGGTGTTGCCACGGCGGCCCTGGGCCTGGCGGTGGCAATCGCCAGCGGGAACATCAGTATTGCGTCGGCAGCCAACTCGGAGGGGCTCACTACGTTTACGGTGGCAGTTGCCGCAGCCAACGTCATAGTGGCGATTGCCCAAACTGTGTTAGCGGGCCAGGCGCTGGATGACGCGAATGAAGCGCTGAAGGTCGCCAAGGAGAAGCAGGCTGCCACCGATGCGTACGCTGCAAAGGTGTATGACACGTTCACGCAAACACTGACCAACGCGACCAAACTGGATGTGAAGGGGCTCAACCCATGAAGCGCAGCATGCAGGGGTTCACCCTGGTCGAAATATCGGTCATCTTGCTCGCACTGGGGTTGATACTGCCAGGCGCCATTGTTCTTTGGCAGCTTTCCGAGCGTCAACGTGTTACGACCGTACAGGTAGATGTGCAGCAGCAAACACGCGATGCCCTGGTGGGGTATCTGCACTCTAACTATCGACTTCCTTGTCCTGCTGCGGATACGGCAGGCGTGGAGTCCTGCACGGATGGCGGCGATTTGCGCCACGTGGGGTTTGTTCCGTGGCGCACGCTGGGGCTTCCCCGCCCCGAGGCGGGTGCGTTGCGCTATGGTGTGTATCGTGAGCCTTCAGCCACTGCGCATGGGGACCGGGATCTGGCCAGTGCTGTCGATCGCATGAATCCGTTGCGCGTACGCACACCCAACCCCAAGCCACAAAACAAGGACGCGCCCAACGACAAAGCGTCCCCGATCCCTTCGGTGTCCACGGTTCAGCTGGGGATGACCCAATCTGGCAACGATGCCGCCCCTTTGAATACCGCCTGCAACGCGTCTGACAGCCCGCCTTGCCCCCTGGGGGTGGCTAAGGCTGTCAACCTTGTGGATGTTTGCCTGGCGCTGAATACCGCCAATGACAACTTGGTGGCGCCCACGGGCAGGTTGGCGGCGAAGATGCTCGGCACCCGTCGTTCGGTAGCCTTCGTTCTTGTTGCCCCTGGCATGTTGGATGCAGATGGGGACGGAAAGGCCTTTGACGGTGCGAATGCGTCTGCCACTTCGGCAGACCCGACCTTTGAGGCACCCGGTACTGCTGCAACCAGCGCTTATGACGACTCCGTTGTGGCGCCCAGCCATGCGGAATTGTTTGGCGAGCTACATTGCGGCGCGGCCTTGTCGGCCATATCGCATGCGCACTTTAATGCCGCCACCGGCGCCTTTGTGCTGGAGCGGGCTCTGTACGACTACCGAGACCAGTTGTTCGTAGCCGTCAAACTGGCAGAAGCCAACGAGGCAGCCGCATTTGCGGGGGTTGCCGGTGCAGGGGCGGGTGTTTTGGCTGCGGCCAAGGAGATGGTTTCAGCCACAGCGGACACGACAATGAGTGCGGGCGCCCGGGCTGCGCAGATCGGATTCGCCGCTGCAGCTATCGTGGCAGCCGCCTTTGGTGCGGGGCTGTCTCTTGTGACCACCGGATTGGCGACCGCCGCACTGGTAGAGGCCAACGAAGTGCATTCGGACTTCGCCACGCGAACAACCGCCATGACGGAACTTGCCATTTCCATCAACAACAACACGCTGAAGGCTGATGCCATTGGCTATTGAGAACTTGTGCTCAAAGAGCTGTACACCATGACAACGAAACGAACGAACTATTGGGCCACACCCGCGAGGCGGCAGCGCGGGTTCTCGCTTCTGGAACTGAGTATCGCCCTTGTGGTGATTGGTTTGGTGCTTGGTGCAGTGGCAGTGGGACGGGACCTGCAGCGGTCTGCAGCCAATCAGCGCCTCTCCACTGATTTCATACAGGGGTGGCAACTGGCCTACGAGGCATTTTTCAACGGCGTTGGCTACCCCCCGGGTGACAATCCCACCAACCCTACTGGCCGGGTCAACGGCAACAGTGCCACCCCCGGTTCGGAGTTGTGCGGCGACCTGATGATCAATGCGTTTTTGGCGGCGGGGATCCGGTTGCCTGCGGGGCGCACAGAAGGGCAGCAGGATCGCTACGTCTATCTAGACAGCAATGGGAACCCTCAAGAGGTTCGCGTGTGTTTCCAAAGTCGGAATTGGGCGGAGCCTGGCGCCAGCGTGGGTGCTTACGAGACGCGGTTTCGCAACGTCATGGTGATTAGTGGCACCACGTTCTCGCTGGCCGCCGCATTGGACCAGCAGATCGATGGCAACAGCGATGCAAGGTTTGGCCGACTTCGCGACGTTTCGTTGGCGAACGACACTACGGCCAATACCCTCGGAATAGTCTGGCCCATCGACGACCGTATGGCGTTCGGCAGCACGACGCCCACTTCACGGGATGAGTCGCAAGTAGCCATCACCACTGCCTTGTTCAAGATGATGCGCTGATTTATGCATAGCGCCCGTCATGGCGCTTGCAATGGGTTCTTTTGCCGACTTGAGCTGCTGGGCAGACCTGGAGCAGCCGGTTACACGCCTGCCAGCTGAAACCGCTGATCGAAATTCATCTTGCCCAGCACACGCAACGCCGCATTGCGGGTGGCGTTGTCGACCTTGCTGATGTCCAGGCTGTAGCGTTTGGCGGTAGAGACCACGTCCACACATTTTTGGCCCCATTGCACCGCCACGAGCTGGGCTGGGCGCTGGCCTGCCTGGGCGCCTACGGATACGCCGCGCTGTTCGGGGCGCAGCATGAATTCAAGGTGGGGGGTACGCACCAGGGTGAGGCGGTCGGTGCCCCGGGGGCCCAGCGCGAACGAGACCACCCAGTCGTCTTCGTCTTCCACCGTCACAAACGGAACATGCTGGGGTGCGGCCATGGTGCTGGGCGTTGGGGTTGGATGTTTGGTACGGACGGTTCGCGCAGGGACTGTGTTGCCCGGGATGCGGGCGGGCGCAAGTATGCCGTTGCAAGCGCGGCGCCTGCTTCGGGAGAACCCGAGGTTGTGCCTTTCCAACGTAAGGGCGGGTGTCGGCTTTGTGCAAGGCTGGCGAAGGCGAAAGGGGACGCGCGCAGGGTTCAAGTGTCAGGTTCTTGATGGAAAAAATGGCCTCTGCGCGCGATCAGTATGCCTTTTTAGCTATGTTTTCAGTAGCATTTTGGCCTCGCTCGGCGTCATGCCGTGGCTTTCGCCAAGTCCGTGGCCAGTTGACCCACGGTGGCCAGTGCGGCCTGCAGCCGTTGCTGGGCGGGGTGGCCGTAGTTGATGCGTACACAGTGCGCAAACCGCCGGTCGGCGGAGAAGATCTGCCCCGGCGCCAGGCTGATGCCCTGCTGCAGTGCCAGCCGGTGCAGCTCCAGCGCGTTGACCGGGGGCGGCAGCTCCACCCACAGAAAGTACCCGCCTTCGGGCCGCGACACGCGCGTGCCGGGCGGAAAGTGCGCGGCCACCGCCGCCAAGGCGATGGTCTGCTGCTGGGCAAGGCTGCGGCGCAGCTGGCGCAGGTGCCGGTCGTAGCCGCCCTGTGCCAGGTACTCCGACAGCGCCTGCTGCGATGGCGTTGCGGCCGAGAGCGTGGTCATGAGCTTGAGCCGCTGCACCGCCGTGGCCTGGCGGCCCGCCGCCACCCAGCCCACGCGGTAGCCGGGCGCCAGGCTTTTGCTGAACGAGCTGCAGTGCATCACCAGCCCCGCACCATCAAACGCCTTGGCCGGGGGCGGGCGCTGGGGGCCAAAGTGCAGCTCGCCATACACGTCGTCTTCGATCAGTGGCACGCCGTGGCGGGCGAGCAGGGCGACCAGTTCACGTTTTTTGGCCTCGGGCATCAGGCTGCCCAGCGGGTTCTGAAAGCTGGGCATGAGCCAGCAGGCTTTGACGGGCTGGTGGGGGGGCTGGCGCTGCAGCGCCTCGGCCAGCGCGGCCAGGTCGATGCCATCGCGCGGGTGGGTGGCCACCTCCAGCGCCTGCAGGTTCAGCCGCTCCAGCGCCTGCAGCGCGGCGTAGAACGTGGGGGATTCGACCACCACCACGTCGCCGGGCTGGGTGACGGCCTCCAGGCAGAGGTTGAGCGCTTCCATCGCGCCGTTGGTGATGATGATTTCTTCCACATCGACTGCCATGCCATGCACGCCGTAGCGCAGTGAAATCTGCTGGCGCAGGCGTTCGTCGCCGGGCGGCAGGCTTTGCACGATGTTCCAGGGGTCGAGCTTGCGCATGCCGCTGGCCAGGCACCGCGCCAGGCGATCGAGTGGAAACAGCTCCAGCCCCGGGAAGGCCGAGCCCAGCGGCACCAGGTCGCGGTCGCGCGCCAGACCCAGCACCTCGAACACCAGGTCGCTGATGGCCACGCCGGTGGAGGTGGCCGCAGGCTGCGAGGGCAGGGGCTCGGCGGGGCGGGCCTCGGCCGCGCCCGGCAGCCGGGTGCTGACGTAGTAGCCCGAGCGCGGGCGCGCGTGGATCAGGCCTTGGGCCTCCAGCAGGTAATACGCCTCGAAAACGGTGGACGGGCTGATGCCCCGCGTGCGGCTGGCCTCGCGCACCGAGGGCACGCGGTCGCCGGGACGCAGGGCGCCGCTGTGGATGAGCTGGGCAATGGCGTCGGCGTGGCTTTCGTAGCGTTTCATGGGCTAAAGGTGGGAGGCCACTCTTGATGCAGGGGAAACTGATCTGTATTTTTAAATTTAAACTGAATCTGTACTGTTTTTTGGTGCGCGCTTAGAGTTGCTGTGAAATTTCCTGGTGCTTTGCTTGCCACCCATATCCCCATGATTGATCGCTTGCGCTGCCTGCTGCGCCCATTTGCTGTCGTGTTCTCTTTGTCTGCGGGCTGGGCTGCCGGGGTTGCGGCCCAGCCCGCTCCTGCCGCCGCTGCACCGGGCATTGCCCTGGCGTCGCGCGTGTTGGCGTGCACTGTGTGCCATGGCAAGGAGGGCCGGGCCACGCCAGACGGCTACTTCCCTCGCATCGCGGGCAAACCGGCCGGCTACCTGGCCAACCAGCTGCTCAACTTTCGCGACGGGCGACGCAGCTACCCGCAGATGACCTACCTCATCGAACACCTGACCGACGATTACCTGCGCGAGATGGCCGTGCACTTCTCGGCGCTGGATCTGCCTTACCCACCCCCACCGCCGCCCCAGGCCC
>NZ_QAIH01000178.1 GCF_003060895.1 Acidovorax sp. HMWF029
CCCTCCAAACATATCCAGCCCCGCGCTGTACGCTCCGGTCTTCACGTCCATCAAGCCCAGCACCGAGTGGAAGTAGCTATCGTGCGTAATGCGGCGCTGCGCCAGGTCCTCCTGCAGGCAGCCGGTGGCGATGTGGGTGCGGGCCTGCATGGCGGGGGAGAGCCAGGTGATCCAGGGCACGTGTTTTTGTACGTCGGGGGCGATGCTGTAGGGCAGGCCGTGCAGGTACAGGTTGTTTTCGCCCAGCGATTCACCGTGGTCTGCCACGTACATCATGGCGGTCTGTGCCTTGCCGCCGCGTGTTGAGAGCCACTGGATGACCCCGTCGAGGAAGGCATCGGTCTCGACGATGCTGTTGTCATAGGCGTTCACCACCTGCTGGCGCTCGCACTCCTGCAGCGCGGTGGAGGTGCATTCGGGCAGGAACCGCTTGTGCTCGGGGGCCGAGCGTTTGGAATACGCTGGGCCGTGGCTGCCCATCTGGTGCAGCACGACCACGGTGCCGCGCTGGCGCTGCTCGGTGGGCAGGGCGTCGATGCGCGCGTCCAGGTCCTTCAGCATCACGCGGTCCAGGCATTCGCCGCTGGTGGGGCATAGGGTGGGGTCGCTCCAGCTGGCGGTGCTGGTCTGGCCTGCGCGGTCGCACACGCCCTTGCAGCCGGACTGGTTGTCCACCCACAGCACGGCAAGGCCTGCGTGTTGCAGCACGTCGATCAGGCTCTCGAAATTGGCGGCGCGTGCCTCGTAGCCCGTGCGACCCAGGTGCGAAAACATGCAGGGCACCGATGCAGCGGTGCTGGTGCCACACGACCAGGCGTTGCCTGCGCTCACCAGGTCGGTGCGGGCCGAGAGCAGGGGGGTGGTGTTGCGCGCATAGCCGTTGATGCCGAAGTTGCCGCTGCGGCCGGTTTCGCCCAGCACCAGTACCAACAGAGGCGGCTGGGCCTGGCTTGCGTAGCTGGCGCCCAGCTGGGCGTCGCGCCCCACGGGCAGCAGGGTGCGGGTGTTCATGCGCAGGGGCTGGGTGGCGATATGGCCCAGGGCGTACACGCTGTTGAGCGGGTTGATGAGGTAGCGCAGGCGCGTGTGGTTGCGCATGGTGGAGGCGAAGTCCTGGAACACGGCCAGCACACATACCACGATGAGCGCCACCGCACCCAGCAGCAGCAGACCGTTGTGTGCGGCATGGCGCCAGGCACCGAGGCGGCGCAAGGGACGGCGGTACAGCCACACCAGCGGCGGTGCAGCCAGGGCGAGCACGGTGGCGGCCATGCGCCAGCTCAGCAGGTCGGTGGCTTCGTGGGCGTCGGTCTGCAGCACGTTGGTGAGCATGCTGGCGTCGATGGCAATGCCGTAGGTGAGCATGAAGTAGGCGCCGAATGCGGCCATCACTACCATCAGCGCAGCGGCCGGCTTGAGTGTCCAGCGCCAGGCCAGCAGGCTGAGCAGGGCGGCATTGCCTGCGGCCACGATGACGGCGAACGCAATGGCAAATCCCCAGCCGCGCAGGCTGCCCTGGCCGGGCAGCTGGGCCACCTCGCGCCACAGTGGCACGTTGCAGGCCGTGGCCAGCCAGGTGCTGATGAGCACCACCACCCACACGGGGTGCAGGGGCGTGTGCCGTTCAGGCTGCCTTGGTTGCGTGGTGCTTATGAGTCGGGCAGGGAAGGGCAGTGCAAGTGGCATGCTCAGCATTCTTTAAATGTCGCCTTAAGGCGGCATTAAGAGCGGCTAACAAGACTCCCCTGGCGTCGTTGCCTGGTCTTGTCGTACTGCTGGTACTGCCTGCGGCGTAACGACTGGCCAGGGCCGCTTCGCTGAGTTATTTCGCCGCTCCAAGAGAGGTTGATAGCCCCCTGCTGGTTCTGAGGTTGCCCGGCGCAGAAGATCGCCGCGCCGCGCAGAGAGTACTGGTACTAGTCTGCGGGGGGAAGGCGGATGTCCAGCGCCAATAGCAGGCCTTCGATCTTGGCGTAGCGTCGGATGCGGGAAATCATGTCTGCAGTGAGTACATGGCCTGCAGACAGCAGCAAGACGCCCTCCTTGGATAGGAGGTCCTTGTCCAGTGTCATGCCGGGCTCCAATTTTTCAGCGGTCACAGGTTCAATCCGCGTTGGTTTGGGCTTGACTTCCTGGGTGATGTGCAGAAAAACGTCGATGACCTCCGCATCAAACTGTGTTCCGCGTCCTCGTTGCAGGATGGTCCTGGCCTCGGCTTCGGTCAGCGGGGCTCCTGTGAGGTGCCCGTGTGTCAAATCGTCGTAGGTGTCGACCACGGCCAGAATTCGGGCACCGACCGTAATTTGTTCCCCCTCGAGCTGGTCGGGAAATCCGGTGCCGTCATGACGTTCGTGGTGAGACCGAATGATGGCGGCGACCGCCTGGTGGTCGTCCAGTGCCATGAAGGATTGTGCGCCCAGCACGGGGTGGCGCTGGTAGCTTGTCATCTCTTCGGCCGTGAGCTTGCCGACAGGCTTGCTCAGAATGGCGTCGGGCAGTGCCATGAAGCCAACATCATGCAGCAGCCCCGCCACGAACACGTCTTGCAGTACTTCCTCGGGCAGCCCCATGGCCTGGGCGACCTTGCGCGCCAGGCTGGCCGTGCGCTTGCCGTGCCCGGCGAGCACGCCACTGCGCAGCTCCATGAGGTTGGAGAAAATTTTGATACTTGTGAGGTAGTTGCGGCGAAGTTGTTCGTTGGCCTGCCGCAGCTCTGATGTGCGCTCATCGACACGTTGCTCCAGGCCAATGTTGAGGGCCTTCAACTCCTCGTTCTGTTCTTGAGTCAGCGCCTGCAGACGGGTGCGTTCGCGTTCCAACAGCTGGCGCTCAGCGGCCTGGCGAATGGTCAGGCGCAGATCGGCTTCGTCCCAGGGCTTGTGGATGTAGCGGTAGATCTGCCCCTCGTTGATGGCCGTTATGGTGGCATTCATGTCGGCGTAGCCGGTCAGCAGTACTCTGGCGGTGTGGGGCCACCGTTGGCGGACCTGGGCCAGCAATTGCGCACCGTCCATTCCGGGCATGCGCATGTCACTCACGACCACGTCCACAGGGTGCTGTTCCAGCAGCGTCAGCGCCTCTGCCCCGCTGCCCGCCTGCAGTACCTGGCAGTCTTCACTGCGCAGCACACGCTTGAGGGCGGCCAAAATGCTGGGCTCGTCATCTACGCACAGCACTGTCCATGAGGTGTGTGGCGTGGTTGTGGGCAGGGGCGTGTCTGTTGCGTTCATGGCGGTGTCTTGCAGGGTGCCAAGGGTTTTCAGCTGGCGGAGTCCTGCGCGGCTGTTGCTGAGTGGTGCAGGGGGAGGGTCACGCGAAAGGTGGTGCCTTGCCCCACTTCGCTGCGTACCTCCATGCGGCCCTGGTGCTTTTGCACAATGCCATAAGACAGCGACAGTCCTAGCCCAGTGCCCTTGCCGACGGGTTTTGTGGTGAAGAAGGGGTCAAAAATGCGCTGAAGGTTCTCCGGCGCAATGCCTTGGCCGTTGTCGGCCACCTCGATCCATGCATTGGTGCCTTCCGTCCCTGTGCGGATGGTGATGGTGCCTCGCTCTGCGGTAATGGCATGGGCCGCGTTGACAAGCAGATTCATGAACACCTGGTTCATCTCCGAGGGAAGGCACTGCACCTCCGGCAGGTCGCCATATTCCTTGATGACATCTGCCTTGTACTTGATTTCGTTGTTGACGATGTTCAGTGTGGAGTCGATGCCGTGGTGCAGGTTGACGGATTCCCATTCCTGGCGTGCGTCCACGCGCGAGAAGTCCTTGAGGTCCTGAACGATCTTGCGCACCCGCTGTATGCCATCCCGCGACTCGCGCATCAGGTTCGGGATGTCGTCTTTGAGGTAGTCGATATCAAGGTCTTTGCGCAGCTTCTGCAGACGCTGGCGGGTTGTCGGGTCCTGAAGACCAGGCTCGGATTCCTCATATGCGTCGAGCATTTCGAACAGGTCTTGGAGATACTGCTCGAGGGTGCCGAAATTGGAAAAGATGAAACCGATGGGGTTGTTGATTTCATGGGCGACGCCAGCGGCCAGCTGTCCGATGGAGGCCAGCTTTTCGGACTGCATGAGTTTGTTCTGGGCGTCGGACAGCTTGGTGTTGAGCTCCTTGAGCGCTTTATTCGCTTGAAGAAGCTCGCCAACGATGGCACGGATCTGGGCGTCGGACATCTCGGCCAGAGTCATTTCGCTGGGTTGAACGATGGTACACAGCGGTCCGTGGGTTGTGGTTTGGAAAGGGGTATGCAGTGTATTGGTCATGGTGCTTCCTTCGAGGGGCTGAGCACGGTCTCCAGGTGAGAAAACTCTTCTTCGATGTTGCCCAGCAGGGTGAGCAGGCCTGACTCGGTCAATCCCAGGCGCTGCCACGCGGCGTTGCTCAAGGGGGGCACGGCTTCGTTGTCCAGCCCTGCTACGTCCAGGGCGTGCGCGATGGCGTCTGCAACGTGAACCACGTCAGCCAAGTCGGCGGGCCCGTCAGCCCTCGGCCTGTGGTGGCCTGCTATCGCATGGCAGATATCGGGGGAGAACCGCCAGTGCTGGCACACCCAATGCCCCAGCTCTGTGTGGTCGATGCCCATTAACGTTTCCTCGGCCTCGCTGTGCGAGATGTCTTGCTGGTCTGCCCAGGCGATGATCTCAGCGGCCTTTTCCGGGTAGTGGCTGTCGACCACGAGCCTGCCTACGTCGTGCAGCAAGCCTGCGGTGAATGCAGCGGCGTCGTTCCACCCCTGCTGCTGAGCCAATTGCCGCGCGGCCACCGCACAGGCGATGGCATGCCGCCAGAACGCCCGCATGTGCAGCGACGGGCCATGCAGCGCTTCGAACTGCAGCGTCAGCGCAGCTGCGATGACCAGCGTGCCCAGCTGGCGAAGCCCGAGTACGTTGATCGCATCGCGCACGGTAGTGATGCGCCCTGACATGCCGTAGAAAGGCGAGTTCGCCAATTGCAGCACTTTGACGGAGAGCGCCTGGTCCAGCCGCAGCGTGTGGGCGAATGCGTCCAGGCCAGTATCGGGTTGCTGCAGCAGGTTCATCAGCTCCAGTACCACTGGGGGCAGCGAGGGGAGGGCGCGAATATCGCGCGCCAGGGTTTCGCGGTCCAGCGTGAGCGCGCAAACCGATGGGGCGAGTGCATTCATGGGGCAACCCCCCTGTAGATCCGCACGGCCCGTTGCAGGGCCTCGGTGCTGCTGTTGGCCTGCCCATTCACACGCCTGAAAATGTAGTCTAGGCGTTGGGCGAGCTGCATTGGCGCCGTGTCGGGATGTTCTGCGGGGCTGGAGTGTGCTGGAGTCGTTTCACAGGCCTCCTGCAAGGCCATCTGTGGCGCTTTGTGCAGGGGCGTGACCTGCGACTGGCCTTGCGGTGGCACCTGCGCAACGTTGGCAGGCTGCGCGGCAGGATGTAGCGCCGCAGGCAGTGTCGGTTGGTTGAGGGTCATGATGGGGTCCAGGTTTCAGAAGCCGTGTGGAATCTCTGCCGGTGAAACCGCGAGCAGTACGCCTCTGGGTGGCGTTGCGCCCATGGAGCGCGCACGTACCTGCCAAGGCGAGCCATGCAGCGCAATGGGGGCTGCAACGGCAGGATCGTCCAGCGCCTGCGCCCACTCGGTCGGCAAGGGTTCGACCAGCCCGAGCACGCGCTGCGCGGACTCTCCGAGTAGTGGGGTGTGGGGCTGAAAAAGGCGCTCGGCCTCGCGGTTGGCCAGCACAATCGTTCCGTCCGGGTCCACGCCGAGCACGGCAGCAGGCAGGATGTCGAGCATGTCGCGCGCCGTATTCGCGCGTGCAGCTTCCAGGTCTATCTGCTGCTGCTGGCTGCCCAGCACCAGTTCCAGCCGCTCGTTCGCGCGCGTCAGGGCTTCGCTGGCTGCAATCACTTCGGTGGCAAGACGTTTGTTGTCGTCTGCCAGTTCCTTGTGCGCAAAGGCCTCCCGCACGTGCTCCAGTAGCCTTTCATCGTCCCAGGGCTTGGTCAGAAAGCGATAGATGGCCCCTTCGTTGATGGCGTCCGTGATGGACTGGAGTTCGGTGTAACCCGACAGCACCATGCGGACCGTGTCGGGATACAGCTCTTTGGCGCGACGCAGGAACTCCACCCCGGTCATGCCAGGCATACGTTGGTCGGACAACACTACGTCCACCTCGCATTCCGCCATGCGTTGCAAGCCTTCCGCGCCGCTGCCTGCGGTGACGATCCGATACCCCTCGCGCCGAAAAAGCCGGCGCAGCGCAGACACGATGTTGGGCTCATCGTCCACCAGCAGGAGCGTTCGCTCACGCTTGCGGGTGAGCAGGTTTTCCGGCAAACGCATGTGCTGGTCGATGAGGTTGGCCAGCTCCTGCGCTTGCGCTGCCTGCGCGAAGACGGGGCCTTCCATGCGGTCGCAGCCGTTGGCAATGAGCAGTGCCAGTTGGCCTGTGGTTTCCACGCCTTCGGCCAGCACTTTCATCTGCAGGCTGTGCGCCATGTTGATGATGGCCCGTGTCAGGGATACGTCGCCTGTGGCTGCGGTGACGTCGGGCACGCACGAGCGGTGGACCTTGATGACATCCACGGGGCGCGTACCCAGCAACCCGAGGTTGGTGGAGCCCGATCCGAAATCCCCCAGCGACAGTTCGATGCCCATCGCGCGCAGCTGGCTGAGCGTGCGGCTCAGCTGCGCAGTGGCATTCACGAGCGCGTGTTCGCTGATCTCCACCCCCAGCGCCTGCGGCGTCAAGCCGTTGCTCGACAGGCTGCGGCGCAGCTTGTCCACGATATCTGGCTGCTGCAGTTCCAGTGTGGAGACCTTCAGGTGCAGGCGGGGCATGCGCCGACCGTTCTGATCCCAGGCGCGCAGTTGCTTGCAGGCCATGTCGCGCTGCCAGTCGCCCAGCATCACGATGAGTCCGGTCTGCAGGGCGATGGGCACGTACTCGTCTTCCATCACCGTGCCGAGGTCGGCACTGTTCCATTGCAGATGGACCTGTGCTCCGATCACCTCGCCGCTGGTCAGGTCGGCCTGCGGCAGGAACGACAGACACAGCTCCGAGCGTTCTGCCGCATGCCTTAGCCCGGACTCAATGGCCAGGCGGCGCAGGCTGGCCGCGCGGGTCTGAGGCGTGAAGGCAGCCACCTGCTCACCGTCCGAACGGATGCCCATGCGGGCGGTTTGTGCGGCTTCGAGCAACTGGCCCGCGCTTTCTGCATCGGCCGGGAATCGCGCCACGCCGACCCGCGCGCCCGGCACAATTTCTGCAGCCCCCAGGCGTTCAGCCTTGGCCATCGCCTGCACCACTGCGCGGGCATGTTGCAGCCCCAGTGGGTCCTGCGCGCAGCTATCGGGGTTCAGCAATATGGCGAACTCTCCGCCGTCGATACGTGCCACCGTGTCTCCGGGCTGGGCCACAGTCGTCAGGCGGGCCGCCACAGCCATGGCCATTGCATCACCTGCGCCGTACCCCATGGCTTGCTTGAGTTGATCCACCTGATCCACCTGGATCGACAGCACCAGGAATGGTTGCGGGTTCCAGCGTGCGCTGTGAACGGCGGCATCGATTCGATCGAGCAGTTGTGTCCGGTTGGCCAGACCAGTGACCTCGTCGTGGTTGGCCAGTTCCTGGATACGCTGCTCTGCTTCGCGCTGTACGGTGATGTCCTGGACGATGATGTACCCATGCTGGCGGCCTGTGGCGTCGGTTTCCACCATGCCGCGCTGCAGTACCTCCAGCCGCGTGCCGTCGGCGCGAACCAGTCGGTGCTGAAATTCGAAAGGCTCATCGGGCAACGCGCCGCGCCAAATAGAGGCCACGTAACCCCTCTCCTTCGGGGGGACCCAGCGCAGCATGCGCCATGCGGAGCGCGCAGCAGCATCGAAGGGAATCCCGAGCAGCATGTGCATCCCTTTGGAGAGCACCGCCTTGCCCGCCTGGAGGTCTATCTCTCCTGATCCACTGCGGCCCATTGTTTCGATGTGCTCCAGCATGCGTGCGCGCCAGTGCGACGAGAAAGCTATCTGCGCGCGGTGGGGGTCGTCCACCAGCGTGATCAGCTCCGCCTCAGGGTCCAGTGAGGGGAATGGGCGGGCATAGGCGCGGCCGTTGAAAGTCTCCCCCGAGGCTTTGCGTACCGTCACGTGGCGTGGTGTTCGGCCAATACCCTGCAACTGCGGCCACAACTCGGGCCAGCAGGACGTCAGCATGCTCAACCCAGCGCTGGTCGCGAGGGCGGGCTCACCACCCAGAAGATGGATGAATTGCTGATTGACGAGTTGCGGGAGCCCCCGCACCAGAACACACAGACCGAAAGGCGCTGTGTCAAAGACGCGGCGTTTCAGTGATTCGGCCGCGTCATTGGCACCAATGGGATGGAGTGGCTGCGCCGGGGTGTCCAGCTCAGCGGTGACTGATTGCATAGGGCGTCTCCCTGCGCGGCGGTAGAGCAAACCGTGAACATTGCATCGCCACGCCTGGAAGGCATTATGCGCTATCTCTGGATGTTTTGATCATTTCTATCATTAAAATGATAAAAATAAATTCAGCGGCGCTTCGTAGCGTCCGCGACGGCGATACGGCTTGCTCCAAGCTGTTGGGCATGGTGCTGCAGGTGGTCGCCCATGAAGCTCTGCACAAAGTAGTAGCCGTGGTCGTAGCC
Organism: Acidovorax sp. HMWF029; assembly: GCF_003060895.1. Lineage (GTDB taxonomy): Bacteria > Pseudomonadota > Gammaproteobacteria > Burkholderiales > Burkholderiaceae_C > Acidovorax. The sequence goes on from NZ_QAIH01000178.1 coordinate 8,642, forward strand.
CGAATGGCGGCGCAGCGTGAGCGGTTGACCGATGGCGGCACAGGCGGCTTCCAGCAGGTGCGGGTGTAGCTGGTCGGACAAGAATTTGTCGGCCAGGCCTTGGTCGATGAGGATGCCTGCGGGGTAGGGGGCAACGGGCTGGTGCTGCATGAGCACGGTGGCATCGTGTTCGATCCAGGTGCTGCGGTCCGGGCCCAGGTAGCCGGTGAAGGCCTTGTCGCCCCAGGGGCACTGTGTGGGGGCGCAAATAGGCGCAAACGCCGACAGCGACTTGAACCGGCCCGGGTGGCGCAGCGCCAGCGTGAGCGCGCCATGCCCGCCCATCGAGTGCCCGGTGATGCCCAGGCGGCTGCCGTCGATGGGCAGTTGGGCGGCCAACTGGGGCAGCAGTTCGCCCAAGAGATAGCTTTCCATGCGCCAGTGGGTGTTCCAGGGCGCCTGGGTGGCGTCCAGGTAGAAGCCAGCGCCCACGCCAAAGTCCCAGCTGTCGGCCTCGCCCGGCACGCCCGCGCCGCGCGGGCTGGTGTCGGGCGCGATGAGGGCCAGGCCCAGCTCAGCGGCCATACGCTGTGCGCCCGCCTTGACCATAAATGTCTCTTCGGTGCAAGTCAGGCCCGCCAGGTAGAGCACGGCGGGCACGGGGCCTTGCTGCGCCTGCGGCGGCAGGTAGATCGCAAACTTCATCGGCAAGCCGATGGTGGTGGAGGCGTGCTGGTAGAAGCGCTGTTCGCCGCCAAAGCACGCGTGGCTGCTGAGCAGTTCCAAAGAGGTGTTAGAGGGGCTCGTCATGATGTCCGGTGTCTTTTGTCATGGGGCAGCGCGTTGCACTGCCATGCTGGAAATGCGCGGTGACCGTCGAAACTGGCACGCACGAAGCCAGCGCCCCCGTGCAAGGGCCGCCCCGTCGCACCGGGGGCGTCCCCCTCCCGCCTTGCGCAGCAAGGCGAGAGAGGGGGAAGGCGCGAAGTGACTCAGGGGGAGCTTCACTTCACGCAGCGTACTTGACGACGGAGCGGATCGACTTGCCTTCGTGCATCAAATCAAACGCGTTATTGATGTCCTTCAAGCCCATGGTGTGGGTCACGAAGGGTTCGAGCTGGATCTTGCCTGCCATCGCGTCTTCAACCATGCCGGGCAGCTCGCTGCGGCCCTTGACGCCGCCAAACGCCGTGCCCAGCCACTTGCGGCCGGTGACGAGCTGGAAGGGGCGGGTGCTGATTTCTTGCCCCGCGCCTGCCACGCCGATGATCACGCTCTGGCCCCAGCCCCGGTGCGCGCATTCGAGCGCGGCGCGCATCACGTTCACGTTGCCGATGCACTCAAAGCTGTGGTCCACGCCCCAGGTGGTCATCTCCACGATGACCTGCTGGATCGGCTTGTCAAAGTCTTTGGGATTCACGCAGTCGGTCGCGCCAAAGGTGCGGGCCAGGTCGAATTTGCTGGGGTTGGTGTCGATGGCGATGATGCGCCCGGCCTTGGCCAGCTTGGCGCCCTGGATCACGGCCAGACCAATGCCGCCCAGCCCGAACACGGCCACCGTGTCGCCCTCTTGCACCTTGGCGGTGTTCTTGACGGCGCCCAGGCCCGTGGTCACGCCGCAGCCCAAGAGGCACACCTGCTCGGGGTTGGCTTTTGGGTTGACCTTGGCGAGCGACACCTCGGCCACCACGGTGTATTCGCTGAAGGTGCTGCAGCCCATGTAGTGGTAGATAGGCTGGCCGTTGTAGCTGAAACGCGTGGTGCCGTCGGGCATCACGCCCTTGCCCTGCGTGGCACGCACGGCGACGCACAGGTTGGTCTTGCCACTCTTGCAGAACAGGCACTCGCCACACTCGGCGGTATAGAGCGGGATCACATGGTCACCCGGCTTCACGCTGGTCACGCCTTCGCCCACTGCCACCACGATGCCCGCGCCTTCGTGGCCCAGCACCACGGGGAAAAGGCCTTCGGGGTCGTCACCGCTCAGGGTGAAAGCGTCCGTGTGGCAGACGCCGGTGTCAGTGATCTTGATGAGGACTTCGCCTTTTTTGGGCGGTGCCACGTCGATTTCGACGATCTGAAGGGGTTCTCCGGCTTTGAAGGCAACGGCGGCGCGGGATTTCATGGGGATCTCCTTTGAAGGGGGTGGCTGCGGGGGGGCGGCAGGGGCGATTGCAGTGC
>NZ_QAIH01000179.1:0-2368 GCF_003060895.1 Acidovorax sp. HMWF029
AGCGGCCAGCCAGCGCGCCGTGCCGCCCGACCTGTGCTACCTGCACAACTTCGACACCCCCGACCGCCCCCGCGCCCTGCGCCTGCCAGCGGGCCAGGGCCGTCAACTGCGCCAGGGCCTGGCCGACATGGCCAAGAACCTGCAGGCCGACATCCCCAAACGCCTGGCCGCCGCCGACTTCAAGGCCGAGGCCGAACGCATCGAGAAAGCCTGGCAAACCCAAGAGGCCGAGGCCTTTGCCGTGCTCGACGCGTTTGCCGAAGCGCGCCAGTTCCGCCTCTCGCGTGATGGCGGGCAAATGGTGTTCACCCTCACCGGCCCCAAAGGCCAGCCACTGACCGAAGCCGAGGCCCGCGCCCTGCCCCGCGAGCGCCGCGCCGAGATCGACGCCGCCGAACACGCACTGCGCACCGAAATCGCCCGCTTTCTCGAAGCCACCCGCCCGCTGGAGCGCACCCGCGACGACGCCCTGGCCGCACTGCGCCGCCAGACCATCAAGCCCCTGGTGGAACACGCCCTGCACGACATCCGCCAAGGCCTGCGCAAGCAGATCAAGGACACCGTCAAGCTCACCCACTGGCTCGACCAAGTGGAGCAGGCTGTGCTGGGCGATATCGACCTGTTCGAGCCCCTGGACGCCGAACGAGGTGGCGACCGGGGTAGCGACCAAGGCGCCGATGCTGAAGACGACCGCAAAGACGCGCTCGATGACCTGCTGGCCCGCTGCCAGGTGAACCTAGTGGTAGACAACCACGGCCGCACCACCGCCCCCGTGGTGGTGGAAGACAACCCCACCCAGCGCACGCTGTTTGGCAGCATCGAGCATGGCTCGGACGCCGACACCGTGCAGGCCGACCACACCAGCATCCACGCGGGCAGCCTGCTCAAGGCGCACGGCGGCTTCATCCTGCTGCACCTGCACGACCTGGCCTCCGAAGAAGGCCTGTGGCAGCGGCTGCGCCGCTTTCTGCGCTGCGGGCGCCTGCAGATCGAGGAAGGCGGCGGCGGCCCCGGCCACACGCCGGGCGGTGCGGCGGCGCTGCAGCCCGAGCCCGTGGACGTGGATGTGAAGATCGTGCTGATCGGATCGGTGGACGAGTACTACGCGCTGCAAGACGCCGACCCCGACGCCGCACGCCGCTTTCGCGTGAAGGTGGACTTTTCAGACCACTTTGCCGCCACCCCCGCCACCCACCACGCCACCGCCATCCTGGTGGCGCAAGTCTGCAAAAAACGCGGCCTGCCCCACTTCGGCCCCGACGCCGTGGCACTGCTGCTGGAGCAGACCCACCGCGAGGCCGACGACCAACGCCGCCAGAGCGCACGCTTTGCACACACCGAAGCGCTGGCCATCGAAAGCGCAAGCCTGTGCAAGGCACGCGGCGGCACGCTGGTGCAGGCAGACGACGTGTTGGCCGCCCTGGCCGCCCGCACCCAGCGCCACAACCAGCCCGAAGAAGAGCTGCACGACTCCATCACCGAGGGCGAGCGCCTGATCTCGCTGGCGGGCTCCATCACCGGCCAGATCAACGCCATGACGCAGATCGACCTGGGCGACTACCGCTTCGGCTTTCCGGTGCGCATCACCGCGCGCACGTTTGCCGGGCAAGAGGGCCTGCTCAACATCGAGCGCGAGGTCGATATGTCCGGCCCCATCCACGACAAAGGCGTGCTCATCCTGCACAGCTACCTCACCGCGCTGTTCAGCCACGTGGCCCCGCTGGCACTGAATGCATCCATCGTTTTCGAGCAGGAATACAGCGGCGTGGAAGGCGACTCCGCCTCGTGCGCCGAGCTGTACGCGCTGCTGTCCAGCCTGTCAGGCCTGCCCCTGCGTCAGGGCATCGCCGTGACGGGCGCACTGAACCAGCACGGCGAGGTGCTGCCCGTGGGCGGCATCAACGAAAAGATCGAAGGCTGGTTCCGCGCCTGCGCAACGGCGGGGCTGGACGGCACCCACGGCGTGCTGATCCCCGCCCGCAACCAGCGCCACCTGATGCTGGACCGCAGCGTGCTGGATGCAGTGCAGCGCGGGCTGTTCCACGTCTACACCATGGGGCATGTGAGCGAGGGAATTGCGCTGCTGACGGGCGAGGCGTCGGGGATGAGCCCGGCGGAGTTGCTGCAGGCGCAGGCCGATGAGCTGGCCGGGGGGGCGGCCACGGTGGAGGACACGGTGATGCAGCGGGCGGAGCTAACCTTGCGCGCATACCGGCGGGCTTGTCAGGTCGCTGGGGCAGCGCGCAGGTGGCGCGGGGGTCGGGGTCGGTAGATGGATCAGTGACCCACGAGATTGAATACTCGGGGTTCTGGCTGATTAGCAGCGGTTGCCATTCTTCACGTCGCATTGCCCTGCCGACGGTCTAGG
>NZ_QAIH01000179.1:2378-10855 GCF_003060895.1 Acidovorax sp. HMWF029
AAACCGCCATTGGCTCACTGGTGGGCGAGATACCGTCGATACCCCCGCACGATTTAACGCGGATAGTCTGATGTCTTGACAAGTGGCGGCTTCAACTCGTGACTCTAACGGTGCGGAAGACCTCGCTAAGCTGCACAGCAGCAGCGCGCCTGTCGCCCATATCCACCAGCCTGTCAAGTGCTCTCAAGAGCTTCTGCGCCATCGCCAAGGGTATGGGTTGCTGTCGCTCACTGAAGCGCTGAATCAGCCCCGAAAGCCGCCCCGGCAATTGCGTACCACGCCATCCCGCTGGGGTCCCCTCTCCGACTAGGACGTGCTCAAGGTTGTCGACGAAGTGCTGAACGGGGTAGTGCTCGAAGCTGCTTTCGCAAAGGTTCATCCAGGCGAGCGCAACGAAGGTGACAGAACCATGCACGCGCAATATCGGCTCGAAAACGGGAATCACAGTTCCAACTTTGGCCCAGTTTCGGTTCGCAAAGCGAACTGCACCACCTGCATATCTCAGATCGGCGAAGAACAGGTGCTTAACAATGTCGACGAAGTCCTGCTCTGTGTGCCCGCCTTGACCGGCGTGGGGCCAGCCCCGATAGGCAAGAACGCGCTGCGTAACAACGGAGAGCAACTCCAAAGCGATTCGAGGAATTTCTGGGCTGTCAGCCACCTGGGCAATCAAATGACCTGTGAAACACTCGCCAAGGCTCGCGAAGGCCTCGTCATTGGTGGTTATGGCAGGTAGCAAGAAACGCCGTGTGCTTTCCTCTACGGGCAGTTTCAGTGCGAGCCGGGACAGAAACTGGTATAGATGGCGGCGCCACTCGAAGTAGTCTGGCCCATAGGCGTCATCAAGGTCCCGCCGACTTCTCGCCCAGGCAGGTGCAATTCGCTTGATGGTCCACGTGGCTAAGCCCTCACACCAGTCCAGGAACAGATCCCCGTTCGCTTGGTCCGCCAACGCGAAGTCCAAGGGAATATTCTGCAGAACCTTCTCCAAGAACGAGGTGTCAACGCGCACGGAGTTGACCCGCCACTCGGCATCGACAGTGCGGCCACGGCGCCGACGAGCCTGAACGGCCTCGCCGTCAGAAATCGGCACCCAGGGCTCGGGCCAAGTGGGCAAGGGACCGGCTAAAGGCGGTCCATCTTGCAGACGTAGAAGCTCCTCGGCGACGACATCCTGAATTCGCGCGTAATGCCGTGCCTCTGCATCTCCGGGGCCATACTGCACTTCCAAGAGCGCTAACGCCGTAGCCAGCCGCATCGCTGCCCAAGCGATATCCGGATACCTAGGCCAAGCACCGAGCAATGCAGCGAATGCGGCGACAGCGATCTCCTCATAGGGATTGGCACACAGCTCCGTAAGGAAAGACTGCAAAGATTTGACGTCCTCGTCGTCTTCAGCAACTGCGAACAATGCCCCCAAACCCTTGGCTGAATAGAGCACCGGATGGTGCATGAGCTTCACGCTGCGGGTAAAAAACGGTTGAGGCACTTCCGGCGTCTGCGCCGCACGGGCACAAACTCCAACTGCCCATTCGTAGTGCGCTTCAGCCTTCTCGATCAGAAGGATTGCAGCGACTCCAGCAACGGTCGATTGCCTTAGATGTTCCAACTCCGTGAACTCATATCCGCTTGCAAAGAGGGCTTCGGAGTCGATCTCTATCGCTGCTGTTGCAGCAGCCTCGAGCGTGAGTGAATCTTTCAGATTGCCGTCATCAAAATAGGAGTGGACCCAGTTCAGAGGCGTAAGACAGCGTCCCATTTCGCTCTGCCGGGCTTCTATAGCTTGGATGTCCTCACCCGTTGCCTTGGGATTCTCGTGGGAGATAACCACTTTGGACTCATCCAGGCTTAGCTCTGCTCGATAGTTCTCCGGTTTGCCAAGCTCCGCCCATCTCTCTGCGGTTCTTGCGAGGCTTGAACTTACTTCAGCGTTATTTTTTTGCTCGGCGTAGTCGAAGGGAAGCTCGCCAGGGAAGCCTTGGATGGCTGCAGCCGCTTGTGCCCCTAGCTCTCCCCCTTTGATCACCATGAGCGTCCCAAGCGAGCGGATGTCCGCACGGCGCACCGGACGATTGTTACCGTCCCTCACCGCCAAACCGTGAGCTCTGTCTTCCGGCTTGAAGAACCCGATAAGGTTCGCTGTCTTCGACAAATCGTGCACTTGGCGCTGAATGTCCCAGTGCCAAAGCCGTTGATTCGTCGCAATTGGCAAAGATACTGCGGACGGGTGTTGTGCTTGCAGGGCGACAGCTGCTGCAACAGCGAGGGCGCCGACGGACTGGTGTCCCTCCAAGACCGCATTGAGGACATCGTCAACTGGAGCGCCGTTCTCAAGCTCACGGAACGCCCAAGCCTCGAGAGCCATCCAGCCCGAATTGACGAGAGACGATCCAAAGTATCCACGTGCACCAAAATAAAGACGGCTATCCCCCCAGAACACTTGCCTGCCCCAAGGAAATTGCATGACGATCGGGATAGGCGTTCCATCACGCTCGTGGGAGAGCCGATGCAGCTGCCTCCATGATCGAATGGAATGGTTGGCGACCTCCCGAATCAGTCTCCTACCTTGGTCCGGAGCTTGCTGGAGCAGTGAGTGGAATGGCTCCCTTGTCGGGGCTGCAGGAAGGAAGGAGGAGTGGTCGTTGATGGAGAGATGGTCCCATTCGAAGTGGCCGAAGCTGCGTGACACCAAGTAGTTTTGGCCTCGCATATTCTTCTTTACAACCACAGGGAGATGCTTTCGTACAACCGACAGAGTGAAGTCGACCAACTCCGCAGGGCAAGCACGAGAGAGAGACGACGCATGTGCAAACACGGATTGCACGGCCTGACGTGGAATCTGTTCTAGGCGACGTAAATCGCGGAGATACAGAGTGACCAAAAAACCCTGGGTGGACGAAGAGTTCAACACCAGTCTGCGTAGCGCGGATTCGAGCTCGTTCAAGCCATCCCGCCTGTCATCAATATCGTTCCAAACACCCCGATCCGTTGAGAACTCCCTTCGATGCTGTACGTGCTCAATGTGGTGCAGCCAAGCGAGGCACGTCTGCACCATCCGCTCCGACACCCAGTTTCGGTAGTGGGAGAACATGTTTTGCCAGACCTCAAACGCTGAGACCACATCTGGAATCACTCTGGTTGGGATGTCAGAAGCATGATCCAAAAGCCAGTCGCAGAAGCGAGCCCAGGCAGCGACGTCTGATGGATGTCCCAACATGTCCGCGTAGAGCATACGCTTGGCGAGGTCGAGGTCTGGAGCATCCGAGCGCTCGAGAATGGCCGTATTGGGCTTCGTCTTTTCAGCTTGGTACCAAATGACCAACTTGCGGACCCGCGAGTGGGCAATGCCGAGCATCGCTCGGTCGAAAGCGGCGGAGTACTGCGCAAACGTCTCCAGGGAAAACGGCCCGACCATCCACGCGCGCAGCCACTGGGAGCGAAGCCTCTGGTCTTCCTCCAAGGCGGCCAAGTGGTTGGCCCAGTTCTCGCCGTGGGCAAGCTCCGCCTGGGAGAGCAGTTCGACGACCCGCCCGAGCGCTGGCGGCTCCCCGACTTCGCGAATGATCTCCGGCCAGGCGCCATCCGCCCGGACTAGGTGCTGTAGGAACGCCCATTCGAAGAAGATATCGTGGGAGAACCGCACGGTATGTCCGCCTCTGACAGGTCGAACTATGCCGTCCGCCTCCAGCTCGGCGAGAGCTTGAGCATCGACATCGGCTATGGGAATGCGCCTGCCAAGTTGGTGTGCGCCTGTCTTGGCCAGTTGTACCAAGGCATTGCGCCGGTAGCCCACCCTCGTAGCGTCAGCGCCGTAGCCGCCGCGCTCCCACCACAGCGCTGCAAGGTCGACCTCAGAGGTAGCCTGCGCGTTCGACGAGTCAACCTCCTTGGCTAGCACAGCCGCGAAGAAAGGCCGACGAACAACCGCACGAACAGAATCACTGCCAAAGAGCAGCGGTCGAAGGGCTGGCTTGGCTTGTGCGAGCGCCTCTGCTTCCCCGTCGTCGAAAGAGTCAACGGTAATGGTCCGCACTCCGCTTGAGAACAGACGTGCAGGCAGCCAAGTCCGCAGCGGCTCCATTCCCGTGTCGCGCACGGTGGCCACGACGCACCATCCAGGCAGCAACGGCGAGGAGTGGACGGTGTTGAGCAGGTCCAGGACGATGCCTCGGTGTTCAACCTCCACACGGTCAATACCGTCGACGAACAGCGCTCTGCAGCCGGACGCAGCAAGCTCCACCAGCAGCTCTTCCAAATTGCCGTGTGTCATGCCCGCAGTGGCGGCGTACTGCGCCCACGTGCTCCCCCGCAGACGGTCGGACTTTAGGAAGAGGATAGTTCCAGAGCCTGCAAGTCGTTCGAACGCCGAGCGGAGAACGACCGACTTGCCCGCACCGGGCACGCCTCCAATCTGCACAAATCCAGGCGAGTTTGCAGCCTCGACCACCGCTTGAACACTGGTGTCGCGCGGCACACTCAGCCCAGAGATGCTGTTCGTGATTTCGGCAGCGGCAAGTCGACTTTCCTGCTGTATGGCTTTCAGTGTTGCTTGCGCACTCGGCGCCCCGGCAAGTCGGAATGCGCCGTTCAGCCGAGCGACGAGCGTCTTGCGGTCGTACCCTGCAGCGCGCCCCTGCGAAACGCGCACCAACGCCAGCAAACGACGCCATAGGTCATCAGCGCGGGGACGGTCAACTGGAGCCAGCGTGTTGGCAAGGCCAGCAACTGTCTGCGCCTCGGTCGGTGAACCGTCTGTCAGCAAGTCCAGGCGTATGAGGACAAAGTGACTCAGTAGTTTGTGGGTGACCGCCTCGAGCTCGCCCGGCGCCGCCTTGGACGAGAGGATGTCGCGGACTGCCTCGAACTGCGATAGCTTGCCTCCCGCGGCGCCGTCAGTCTGCAACTTACGGACGAACTGTTCCGAGGAGCTCTCTGCCCGCGCCCATTCACAAAGCGTCTCGAAGCTCCGCTTGGCTGCGTCCGATATTTCGCCGACGATAGCGCCCACCCTGTCCAACGAAACCTGAAAACCGGCGTCCGAGAGCGTTTCGTAAGCGCGCTCAATCGTCTCTCGGAAGTCAAGGTTCGTGATCGCCGCGCTGACTACCAGCTTGCGCTTGACTTGGGCACTGAAGGTAATCGAGACTTGGTCGGCGCCTTCTGCCCGAACGATGAGGTCGTCGAGCGGCTGCCCAAACGAACCTTGCTGCACCGAGACATGTCTGACGACGCGGCCCGGAAGGCCTGGCGCTGTCGCCTCGCAGAGCAGCGCTGCTGCATATACCGAAGAAACAGCATCCTCGAAGGTGAAGCCCTGGCCGCCAGTCAACTCCGGTGATGTCCCGCGTGGCGCTACTTGCGTGGTGTCTGGGGTCTGCTGACCGTTATTGCCTTGTTCTGTCGTCATTGCTAAGAAAGGTTGGAACAACACTGACCAGTGTGGCGTGACCGCCGTTAACAATGTGCAGGCATTCGAGTTGATCGCACTCCAACGACTGGCATACGCAACAGCGGTCATAGCTCCTGCCGTTTGTGAACGACTCAGACTAGCCTAAAGAGGGCATCAATCAGAGCCCCACGATGGCATCGACCATCGACTACACCGCCTCCACACGCGCCTTCAACCACCCCACCACATCCCCCGTCACCTCATCCCGATTCGTCTCATTCAAGATCTCATGCCGCGCCGCCGGGTACAGCTTGACCGTCACATCGGCCACACCGGCATCGCGATACCGCTGCCCCAGTTGCTCCAACAAGACGCCACCTGCGGCCAGCGGGTCTGCGTCGCCGGATGCGATGAGGATGGGCAGATCGCTGCGGATGCGCGCGAGTTGCGCGGGGTCCGCCAGCCTGGGCGCGGGCGCGAAGAGTGAGGGGATCACGTCGGGTGGCACGTCCCAGCCGCACCACGGGTCGGCCAAATAGGCATCGACCTCTGCAGCGTCGCGCGACAGCCATTCGTAGCCGGTGCGGTGCTCAAAGCCTGCGTTGAAGGCCGCCAGCCCCGCGGGCGCGTCGGCGGGGGCGTTGGCCATGGCGGCGGCAAGCAGGTCGAGGGCGGTGGATCCTGACAGGATGACGCCGGACCAGGTGGATGAATGATCGAGGATGGCCGCCTGCGCTGCGAACGAGCCCATGGAGTGGCCGAACAAAAACAGCGGGAGTTGCTGCGGCCCATGCTGCGCGCGCAGCAGCGCGCCGAACTGGGCCACGTCGGCAATGAGGCCGCCGAAACCAGCGCTGCCGAAGTCGCCCAGCTTGCCACCTGCCGTGCGCCCGTGGCCGCGATGGTCCACGGCGTGGACGATGAAGCCTGCGGCGTTGAGGGCCCGCGCAAAGCGGTCGTAGCGCTCGCCATGCTCGGCAAGCCCGTGGGAGATTTGAACGACACCCACAGGTTGGCCCGGGGTTTGGGCCCAGGTGTAGGTGGTGACCCGGGTGCCGTCTGCGTTGGACTGGAAGGACGAGGTGGTGGTGCTGCTCATCGTTTCATTCTGGCACGGGGTCTGGTTGGCACGCCACGATGAAATCGCCATGGGCATGACCTCCACCGCTTTCAGCAATCCAGCTCGCCAAAACGCACGCGGAAACCAGCGGCCACCCATGGCCCGCCCCTACCCGTAGGCGCCTTGCCTACCGGCAGGGGCAACGCACGCGGCCTATTTTTTGAACAAAAATGGTGCCCTCCGCCCATCTGTATTCATTGTTAGCTATCTATTTCATAGCAAACAGACTACCTACCTCTACCTACCTGATTGCACGCCCTGTGTGCACGCAGCCGCCAACCCAGCAACCGCAGGCGCACAGAGCGACGCCGCAGCGCGGGGCGCTGGAGACGCGCGGGCTGCCTGCACCGCAGCCCGAATCGCCTGCGCCACTGCCTCGGGCTTTTCCAAGGGGATGCCGTGCCCGCTGTCCACCCACATCTGGGTGGAGCCTGGATAAAGGTCGGCGATCTCGGCCCGCTTGCGGTGGGCGTCGTCCGCCAGGGCTGACGGAGATGCCCCCGTGGCGCGCAGCGCGCTCAGCACAAACACGGGCATTGCGGGGTCTACCGGCAGGCTGGCCACCAGTTGGCCGGTGGCATCCAGCGCTGCTAGCTCTTGTTTGGCCACGTCTGTGGTGCTCAGGCGGAAGGCCACTTTGAGCCAGGTGGGCCAGAGGTCTGGGTTGCCAGCGCCGCGCATCTGGTCGGGGTGGGTGGAGTCCACCAGCACCAGCGCGGCCACCTCGCTGGGGTATTGGCGCGCAAAGAGTTGCATGTACAAGCCGCCCAGCGAGTGGCCGACCAGCACGTAGGGCGGCGGCAGCTTGCGGGCCTGGAGCAGCGCACGCAGTTCTTCCACCACGTGGGCGCCGTCGCGGGGGGCCGCCGATGCCTCGCTGTGGCCGTAGCCTGCGCGGTGGTAGGCCAGCGCGGTGGTCTGTTGCACGGTGTCTGGCCAGACCTTGGACCACCAATCGAGGCGGGCCCCCAGCCCGTTCTCAAACACCACCACGGGTGCGCCCTGCCCCGCCAGGGCGTACTCCACCGTGCGCCCACCCACCGTGCTGGTCACGACGCCCGGCACCGTGGCGCAGCCCATCAGAAAGAAGGACAAGGACAAGCACAAGCCCGCCAATCGCCATCGGTTCATTGCGCCTTGCCCTTCCTGATGTGTGGAGCCGCCCCGCTTGTCAACGCAAGCCGGGGCCACGGTAAGCAGTGGCGGCACGGGCTGGCTCGCGTCAGCACCGCCCGGCCGCTTTCAGCAAGGCGTTGCATTCGGGGCTGGCATTGCGGCCACGGGCTGCGGGTGCGGGGGCTGCTGGGGCTGCTGTGGGTGCAGTTGCCGCCGGGCTACTGCTGCCTTTGCTGGCCACCATGGCGGTGCAGATGGCGTCGGAGTGCGGCGTCTGCCCAAAGCTCATGGCTTTCTGAAAACCCGTGGCGCCGTACAGGTAGCAGCGGTAGGCCACGCCGTCCAGGGTGTTGACGGTGTAGTTGATGCGGCCGCCGGTTTCCTCTGCGCGGTCGGTGATGGTGAACTGGCCCACAGACCGCCCAATGGCCTGTGCGGTGCGCTGCTCCAGGCCACGCTGGTCGAGGGTGGATGCGCAGCCGCTCAGAAGGGCCAGTGCGGCAAAGGCGGGCGCCACCGCCAAAAGCGCGGGGCGTGTAGAAGACTTCATGGGGTTCCTTGGTTTCATCGGGGTCATCGGTTTCATCGAACAAAGCAGTTGTCTGCGGAGTGGCTTGCCACGCTCGCGGCCACAGCCGAAAGCGACGGCCTGCTGCTGGGAATCTCGTCGCCCAGCAGGCACAGCTGGTGGGCGGACGGCAGGGCCCAGATGGCACCAGCGCGTGTGCCCACCACGGTGTGCAGCTCGCCCCAGCGGGCGGCCAGCGCGGGGTTGGCTTCAGACCGCGCGAAGCGCACCACCCCCAGCTTGCTGGGGCCCACCCGTTGGGAGGCGCCCGCACAGTCGTTGCC
>NZ_QAIH01000180.1 GCF_003060895.1 Acidovorax sp. HMWF029
GCTCGTCGACCGTGGTTTCGCCGGGTTTGAGGTATTTCTCCCGCAGCACATCCAGGCTGATGGGTTGCAGGGACGGGGTGGGGCTGATAGGAGGCTGGGGTTCGCGTTTCATGGGGGCCGATGATTTGGGTTTCACACTGAAACGGTGTTGTTTTCCGTCAAGGAGCGCTCATTCCACTCCGAATGCATCCCTATGGCAAGTCGATGCCCGATCACTCGTTCACCAGCACCTGGCCGTCATGCTCCACGTATGGCTGATAGGGACCCGTACCGCTGTTGTCCGCGCGCGAGGCGGGGACAAAACCGCCGGTGCTGACATCGAACACATGGACCTCGCCCTCCTCAATCACGTAATGCCATCCATGCAGGCTGATCTGGCCAGACTGCACCCGGCTGCGCACCATGGGGTATTCCATGAGGCGCTCCAGCTGCAGCACCACAGCGCGCTGCTCAGTGCGGCGCAGCACCTCGGGGCCTGGCTGCATGGGCAACAGTGCCTCGCGCCCCAGATCCAGCCAGCGGTTGAGATTGGGGGCCTCGGGCGATACCTCACCATACATCGCCTTGATAGCCCCACAGTGGCTGTGGCCGCACACCACGATGCGGCGCACCTGCAGGTTGAGCACCGCAAACTCAATGGCCGCCGTGGTGCCATGGTGGCCGTGCGATCCGTCGTACGGCGGAATGAAGGCCCCCACATTGCGCAACAGGAACAACTCGCCCGGCCCCGCCCCGGTCAACAGGTAGGGCACCAGGCGCGAGTCAGAACAGCCGACAAACAGAGTGGTGGGGTGCTGCCCCTCGTCCACCAGGGTCTGGAACTGTTCGCGGTACTGGGGAAATGCGTCGTTGTGAAAACGGCGCAGGCGGTCCAACAACTCGTCAGGCATGGCAGTACGACCCAGAGAAATGCATGCCGCTACTGCACCAGCAGCGATTCGGCCGCATCAAGCGCCACCCCATCGACCACGGCGGCGCCTGCCAGCAGCTGCAGGTACTGGCGCAGCGCGTTCACCCAGGCCTGCTGTCGCAGGGTGAGTTCAATGGCCTGGCGTACTTCCTCGAACGCGGGTTGCTGCCCGGATTCGCGCGCCACCACCTCCACCACATGCAGGCCAAAGCGGCTGTGCACCAGGCGCGCCAGCACGCCGATCTCGGCGCTGCCAAACACCTCGCGGGCGAACTCGGGAGCACAGTCGGCACGGGTCAGCCATCCCAGCTCACCGCCTTGCTGGCCACTGGGGCAGTTGGACCACTGGGCGGCGGCCTTGGCGAACTGGGCGCCGCCATCGTCGGCGCAGCGCAATTCAATGAGCAAGGCCTCGGCCCGCAGGCGCAGCAGTTTCACATCCACGCCTGGCGTCACCGCAAACAGCACATGGCGCAGCTGCGCACGCTCCCCCTGGGCATGGGCCGATGGGTGGGCCTCGTGGTAGCGGCGGCAGGCTTCTTCTGAGGGATCGGGAGTGATCAACTCGCGGTCCAGCAGTTGCTCAATGGCGTTGGAGGCCTCGGTGCTGATGGCGCCCTGGACACCCGGCACATCGTCTGCCGACAGCAGCCCCGCCTGCTGGGCGGCCTGGCGCAGCAGCTCGGTGCAAGCGCGTTGGCGCAAGGCCTCTTCGTCCAGCAGTTCGTGCGGGGCATTGAGGGCCACGCCGTTGATGCGTGCTACGGCAGCCACCGCGTCGGCCATTGCACCCGCCGCAGGTACCGAAAGGACCATTGGGGACACATCGGCCATAGTCGCGGCCAGGGCCTCATAGGCCGAAGCCTGCGTGGGGGTCAGCGTGCTGGCAGGGGCTGTCTCAGCACTGCGCTCGGTGGAGCCACATCCGCAGCTCCCGGTTCCACATCCGCTCATGGTGTGCTCCTTGATAGTCAGTGGATTTCAGGCGCCGCGGTCTTGCGACTGCATGTGGCCTGGAGGCAGATTCAGGCGGCGCGCACGCACCACCTGGTAGGGGCGCAACACATAGGCCAGCGTGCCAAAGCCGCTCCAAACATGCACCAGGCGGGTGAACGGGAAGACCAGGAAAATCGTCATGCCCAGGAACATGTGGGCCTTGAAGATCCAGCCCGCCTCAGCCAGCAGCTCCACCCCGCCGCTGCGGAAGGTCACCACCCGTTGCCCCCATTCGGCCAGCTTCATCATCATGGAGCCATCCAGATGCTGCGCTGACATGGGAATGGTGGCCAGGCCCAGCGCCAGCTGCAGCCACAGCAGCACCAGGATCAGGATGTCGCTGGTCTTGGACGTGGCGCGGATGCGCGCGTCCGACAGGCGGCGGTGCAGCAGGATGGACAGGCCGATAAAGCCCAGCGTGCCCGCAATGCCCCCAGAGACCATCGCCATGAGCTGCTTGGCGCCCGCACTCATGAAGTGCTCGTACACAAAGTGCGGCGTGAGCATGCCCACCGTGTGGCCGAAGAACAGGAACAGCACGCCGATGTGGAACAGGTTGCTGCCCCAGCGCAGGCTGCCGGTGCGCAGCAACTGTGACGAATCGCTTTTCCATGTGTACTGGTCACGGTCAAACCGTGCCCAGCTGCCGATGAAGAAAACGGCCAGGCAGATGTAGGGGTAAATGCCAAACAACAGGGTATCAAGCCAGGTGGTCATGCTGAGACTCCTTCGGGTGCCCGCTCGGCGCGTGGGGTACGAACAAAATGCAGGGGCTGCGGCTGGTCAGGCTTGGCCTGGCCCTGGGTGCTGCAGCCACCAAACGCTTCGGGCTCGGCCCACACCTCGTCCATGGGCGGCTCAGGCGTGAGCGCCACCGACTGCACACGCTGGCCCGAGACTTCGAGCACAGCGGCGATCACGCTGGCATAGGGGCTATTGCGCGCGACCAATGCGCTGAACAAGGCATTCAGGATGTGGGCCATTTCGCCCAGGAACTCCTTGGCCACTTCGGGTGGCTGGGTGGAGGCGAACTCCAGCACCACCGGCAGGTGGTCGGGCAGCTCGTCGGCCTGGAATTGCAGGCCGGCCTTTTCATAGGTCTGCATCAGGTCGATGAGCGCAGGGCCGCGGTCGCGCGAGTCGCCGTGCACATGCTCGAACAGGTGCAGCGACGTCTGGCGGCCCCGGTCAAAGTTGTCCACGTAGCGGGCTTCTGCCTCCAGCGGGTCAAACGTAGCCAGGTGCTCGCACACAGCCTTCAGTTCATTCATGCGATCGGCCGGAAGGGCCTGCTCTGCCTGCAGGGCGTCGATCAGCTGCGGCATCACGCTGCGCAACTGCGCATCGGGGTAGCTCAGCAGGTAGCCCAGGGCGCGCAGGGTCAGGCGCACGGAGGTCGGGTTCTTCTTGAACATGGTGGTTTCCTTGTTTTCAGTGGCCCATTGCGCCAGTTGTGAACTGAGGCGAATGAGACTGGCGCAGTGGTATCGCGAGGACGGCCAGCAAGGGCCGCCCCGCGGCAAAGGCTGTCGTCCCCCTGGAGGGGGAAGGCGCGAAGCGACTCAGGGGGTGTTTCATACCGTTGCTTTGATGGGGATGGTTCGGGGCTTCTTTCCGCCAAACATGCTCGTTTCGGTGGCACCGTCGGAGCACCCATTGCCAAACGAGAAGCCGCAGCCGCCCCGGATGTCGAACGCGTTTTCGGCGTACTCACGGTGGGCCGACGGGATGACGAAGCGATCCTCGTAGTTGGCAATCGCCATCACGTGGTACATCTCCTCCACCTCGGCCATCGACAGGCCGGCCTGCTTGAGCACGGCCAGGTTCTGGCGCTGCTCCACATGCTTGTCGCGCTGGTAGGTGCGCATGGCCAGCATGCGCTCAAGCGCCCGCACCACGGGGCCGGTGTCGCCGGCGGTGAGCAGGTTGGCCAGGTACTGCACAGGGATGCGCAGTTGCGACACATCGGGGATCTCGCCATTCACGCCCACATGGCCGGCGTTGGCAGCGGCCGTGATGGGCGACAGGGGCGGTACATACCAGACCATGGGCAGCGTGCGGTACTCGGGGTGCAGCGGCAGGGCCACCTTCCATTGCACGGCCATCTTGTAGACAGGACTGTTGCGCGCGGCGTCCATCCAGCTGTCCGGGATGCCGTCGAGGCGGGCCTGCTTGATGACATCGGGGTCGTTCGGGTTCAGGAAGATGTCGAGCTGGGCCTGGTACAGGTCGCGGTCGCGCTCCACGCTGGCGGCTTCCTGAATGCGGTCTGCGTCATACAGCAGCACGCCCAGGTAGCGAATGCGGCCCACGCAGGTTTCGGAGCACACCGTGGGCTGGCCCGCTTCGATGCGCGGGTAGCAGAAGATGCACTTCTCGGCCTTGCCCGACTGCCAGTTGTAGTAGATCTTCTTGTAGGGGCAGCCGCTCACGCACATGCGCCAGCCACGGCACTTGTCCTGGTCGATCAGCACGATGCCGTCTTCCTCGCGCTTGTAGATCGAGCCGCTGGGGCACGATGCCACACACGCCGGGTTCAGGCAGTGCTCGCACAGGCGCGGCAGATACATCATGAAGGTGTTTTCGAACTGGCCGTAGATGTCTTTTTGCACATCGTCGAAGTTCTTGTCCTTGCTGCGCTTGCTGAACTCGCCGCCCAGGATTTCTTCCCAGTTCGGTCCCCACTCGATCTTCTCCATGCGCTTGCCGGTGATCAGGCTGCGCGGGCGGGCCGTGGGCGCAGCCTTGCTTTCGGGCGCCGACTGCAGGTGGTCGTAGTCGAACGTGAAGGGCTCGTAGTAGTCGTCGATCTGCGGCAGGTTGGGGTTGGCGAAGATGCGCATGAGCAGCTTCCACTTGCCGCCCTGGCGGGGGGCAATGGAGCCGTCCGGGTTGCGCACCCAGCCGCCGTTCCACTTGTCCTGGTTTTCCCATTCCTTGGGGTAGCCGATGCCAGGCTTGCTCTCCACGTTGTTGAACCAGGCGTATTCCACGCCCGGGCGGCTGGTCCAGACGTTCTTGCAGGTAACCGAGCAGGTGTGGCAGCCGATGCACTTGTCCAGGTTGAGCACCATGCCGATTTGTGCGCGAATTTTCATCGTGTTTCTCCTTGTCTTCGGCTTCAGGCGTGGTCGGATGCAGCGGCTTCGCCATCCATCCAGTCGATGCGGTCCATCTTGCGCACCAGCACAAACTCGTCGCGGTTGGTGCCGATGGTTCCGTAGTAGTTGAAGCCGTAGCTCAGCTGCGCATAGCCGCCGATCATGTGGGTGGGCTTGAGCACGATGCGCGTGACCGAGTTGTGGATGCCGCCGCGCGTACCGGTGATCTCGGAGCCGGGCGTGTTGATGATCTTCTCTTGCGAGTGGTACATCATCACCATGCCGGGGTTCACACGCTGGCTCACCACCGCACGGGCCGCAATGGCGCCATTGGCGTTGAAGAGTTCGACCCAGTCGTTGTCCACGATGCCCGCGACCTTGGCGTCGTCCTCGCTCAGCCACACCACGGAGCCACCCCGATTCAGCGTGAGCATCATCAAGTTGTCGCTGTACGTGCTGTGGATGCCCCACTTCTGGTGCGGCGTGATGAAGTTCAGCGCGATCTCGCGGTTACCGTTGGGCTTCTTACCCTCGACTTCTTCCAGCGTCTTGAGGTGCACGGGTGGGCGGTAGCTCACAAAACCTTCGCCAAAGTCACGCATCCACGGGTGGTCCTGGTAGAACTGCTGGCGGCCCGTGAGGGTGCGCCATGGGATGTACTCATGCACATTGGTGTAGCCCGCGTTGTAGCTGACCTTTTCACTCTCCAGGCCCGACCAGGTGGGCGAGCTGATGATCTTGCGCGGCTGCGCCTGGATGTCGCGGAAGCGGATCTTCTCGTCCTCGCGGTGCAGCGCCAGATGCACGTGGTCGCGGCCCGTCTGCTTGCCCAGCGCTTCCCAGGCCTTGCAGGCCACGTGGCCGTTGGTTTCAGGGGCCAGCATCATCACCACTTCGGTGGCGTCAATGTCGGTCACGATGCGGGGCATGCCTTGCGTCACGCCCTCTTCCTTCACACGGCCGTTCAGATCGCCCAGCTGGCCCACCTCTGTTTGCGTGTTCCAGCCAATGCCCTTGCCACCGTTGCCCACCTTGTCCATCAGCGGGCCCAGGGCAGTGAAGCGCTTGTAGAGGTTGGGATAGTCGCGCTCGACCACCGTGACCTGCGGCGCCGTCTTGCCAGGGATGAGCTCGCACTCACCCCGCTTCCAGTCGCGCACACCATAGGGCTGGGCCATTTCGCCCGCCGTATCGTGCATGATGGGCGTGAGCACCACATCCTTCTCGACGCCCAGGTGGCCCACGCTGACCTCGCTCACGGCCTTGGCGAAACCCTTGTAGATCTCCCAGTCGCTCTTGGCCTGCCAGGCAGGGTCCACCGCTGTGGACAGCGGATGGATGAAGGGGTGCATGTCGCTGGTGTTGAGATCGTTCTTCTCGTACCAGGTGGCCGTGGGCAAGACGATGTCGGAGTACAGGCAGGTCGTGCTCACGCGGAAGTCGAGCGTGACCAGCAGGTCCAGCTTGCCTTCGGGCGCGTTGGTGTGCCACTGCACTTCCTCGGGCTTGGCTTCATCCTTGCCCAGATCCTTGCCCTGCACGCCGTGGGTGGTGCCCAGCAGGTGCTTGAGGAAGTACTCATGCCCCTTGCCCGACGAGCCCAAAATGTTGGAGCGCCACACGAACATGTTGCGCGGCCAGTTGGACGGATGGTCCGGGTCCTCACAACTCATGGTGAGCGTGCCGTCCTTGAGCGATTTGACGACGTAGTCCTTCGCGTCCATGCCTGCCGCTGCGGCGTCTTTGGCCACCTGCAGAGGGCTGGTCTTGAGCTGGGGAGCGGAAGGCAGCCAGCCCATGCGCTCGGCGCGCACGTTGTAGTCAATCTGCGCGCCGTGATAAGCCTTCTTGTCGGCCAGCGGCGAGAGGACCTCCTCCATGCCCAGCTTCTCGTAGCGCCACTGGTCGGTGTGGGCGTAGAAGAAGCTGGTGCTGTTCATCTGGCGCGGTGGGCGGATCCAGTCCAACGCAAAGGCCAGCGCCGTCCAGCCGGTCTGTGGGCGCAGTTTTTCCTGGCCCACGTAGTGCGCCCAGCCACCACCACTCTGGCCGATACAGCCGCACAGCATCAGCATGTTGATGATGCCGCGGTAGTTCATGTCACTGTGGTACCAGTGGTTCATGGCCGCACCGATGATGACCATGGATTTGCCGTGGGTCTTGTGCGCGTTGTTGGCAAACTGGCGGGCCACGGTGATGACCTGGTCGCGCGGCACACCGGTGATCTTTTCCTGCCAGGCGGGCGTGTAGGGGCGGTCGCTGTCGTAGGTAACGCCCTGCTCTTCGCCAGGCAGGCCCCGGTCAATGCCGTAGTTGCCCGCCAGCAGGTCGAACACGGTGGCCACCATCACGCGGCCCTGGGCTTCGTGCCCGGCCAGTTCCAGGTGGGACACCGGCACGCGGCGCACCATCACATCACCACCTTGTTCGTTGGCCGTGAAGTTGGGCGTTGCCACGCCGCCAAAGTATGGGAAGGCCACATCAGCCACGTCATGGGCCTGCGCGCCGTCCTCGATCACCGACAGCTTGAGCTTGACGGTGTTGCCCGTGCGGGCTTCCTTGTTCTCCAGGTTCCACAGGCCCTGGTCGGCGCGGCCGTCTGCCCCCCAGCGAAAGCCGATGGAGCCATTGGGCAGCGTGACCTGGCCCAGCTCGTCGTAGCCCACGGTCTTCCAGTCGGGGTTGTTGGACTGATCGAGCTGGCCGGGGAAGTCGCTGGCGCGCACATAGCGGTCGGGCACCATCACCGTGCGGCCATCGGGCAGCGTCTTTTCCTTCAGCACCACCAAGAGCGGCAGGTCGGTGTAGCGGCGCGCGTAGTCGTCAAAGTAGCTGCTTCGGCCCTTGCCACCGTCCTTGAAGTAGAACTCCTTCAAGATCACATGGCCCATGGCCATGGCCACGGCAGCGTCGGTGCCCTGCTTGGGGTGCATCCACAAATCGCCCAGCTTGGCCACTTCGGAATAGTCGGGCGTGATGGACACGACCTTGGTGCCCTTGTAGCGGACTTCGGTCAAAAAGTGCGCGTCGGGCGTGCGCGTCTGGGGCACATTGGAGCCCCAGGCAATGATGTACGAGCTGTTGTACCAGTCGGCCGACTCGGGCACGTCGGTCTGCTCGCCCCAGGTCTGCGGACTGCTGGGGGGCAGGTCGCAATACCAGTCATAAAAGCTCATGCACACGCCGCCCATCAGGCTCAGGTAACGGCTGCCTGCGGCGTACGAAATCATCGACATCGCCGGGATGGGCGAAAAGCCGATGATGCGGTCCGGGCCGTGCTTCTTGATGGTGTAGACGTTGGCCGCAGCAATCATCTGGTTCACTTCGTCCCAGGTGCTGCGCACAAAGCCCCCCAGGCCGCGCTGCTTTTGCCATTCGCTGCGCGAGGCGTTGTTCTCAACGATGCTGGCCCAGGCGTCCACCGGGCTCTTGGCCAGGGCGATGGCGGCGCGCCAGTGCTTGAGCAGGCGGCCACGCACCATGGGGTACTTCACACGGTTGGCGCTGTACAAGTACCAGCTGTAGCTGGCGCCGCGTGCGCAGCCCCGGGGTTCGTGGTTGGGCAGGTCGGGCCGGGTGCGGGGGTAGTCGGTCTGCTGGGTTTCCCAGGTCACGATGCCGCCCTTGACGTAGATCTTCCACGAGCAGCTGCCCGTGCAGTTCACACCGTGCGTGCTGCGCACGATCTTGTCGTGTGCCCAGCGGTCGCGGTAGGCATCTTCCCAGGTGCGGTCTTCACCGTTGGTTTCGCCATGGCCCTGGGCAAAGGTCTCGCGGGGTTGCGCGAAGTACGAAAGGCGGTCGAGGAAATGGCTCATCGGGGGCTCCTTGTTCTGCTGTCTTGTTCGGGGTGCCTGCTCAGCAGGGCATCTCAGCGTGCTTGCGGGCGTAGTACCACCAGGTCAGTACGATGCAAATCACGTAGAAGGCCAGAAAGGTCCACAGCGCAGCGTGGGGACTGCCTGTGAGGGCTATGGAGCTTCCGTAGCTCTTGGGAATGAAGAACCCGCCGTAGGCCGCCATGGCAGCCGTGAAGCCCAGGGTGGCGGCGCCCAGGGTGTTGCCTTCCTTGTTGGCGTTGGCCACTGCTGCTGCGTCGTTCTTGTCCACACCGCGCATGGCTTCAGTGAGGAAGATCACGGGGATCATGCGAAAAGTCGAGCCGTTGCCGATGCCGGTGGTGAGAAACAGCACCAGGAAGCACACGAAGAAGCCCGCGAACTGCCCGTCGTTACCGCCCGAGGGCAAAAACACCGTGACGCCCATCACGGCCACGGCCATGACGATGAAGTTCCACAGCGTGACGCGCGCACCACCCAGCTTGTCTGACAGCCAGCCGCCAAACGGGCGGATCACCGCGCCCACCAGCGGCCCCAGCCAGGCGTAGGCCAGCGGGTTCACACCGGGGAACTGGCTCTTGATGAGCAGCGGGAAACCTGCGGCGTAGCCGATGAACGAGCCGAACGTGCCGAGGTACAGCACACACATCAGCCAGTTGTGCTTGCGCTTGAAGATGGCGGCCTGCGCAGCGAACGAGGCGCGTGCGTCAGCGATGTCGTTCATGCCGAACCAGGCAGCCAGCGCGGTGATCGCGATCCAGGGCACCCAGATGAAGGCGGCGTTTTGCGTCCACACCTGCATCGTCTGGCCGTTCTTGACGATGGTCTGCGCCTCGCCGCCAAAGATGCCGAAGATGCCAGCCGTGACGACCAGCGGGCTCAAGAACTGCACGACCGAAACACCCAGGTTGCCCAGGCCCGCATTCACGCCCAGCGCCGAGCCCTTGCGCTCCCTCGGAAAGAAGAAACTGATGTTGGCCATGCTGGAGCTGAAGTTGCCACCGCCCAGGCCGCACAGCAGCGCCAGGATGAGCATGGTGGGATAGGCCGTGGTGTTGTCCTGTACCGCAAATCCGATGCCGATTGCAGGGATCAGCAAGCTGGCGGTGGAGATCGCCGTCCAGCGGCGGCCGCCCACCAGCGGCACCATGAACGAGTAGAAGATGCGCAGCGTGGCGCCCGAAAGCGCGGGCGCTGCCGCCAGCCAGAACAGTTGGTTGGTCGAATACTTGAAGCCCAGGCCCGGCAGGCTCACGGCGACCACGCTCCAGACCTGCCAGATGGCAAAGGCCAGGAACAGCGCGGGCACCGATATCCAGAGGTTGAGCTTGGCGACGGCTTCGCCTTCGCGCTCCCAGAAGGTCTTGTCCTCGGGTGTCCAGAGGGTAAGCAGGCGCCCCTGGCGCCCGCTGGTGGTGGTGGCAGACATGGTGAGGTCCTTGGGGAAAAATCAGCGGACGACCGTTTGCGCGGCGGCGTCCTGTGGGCCCATGACGGGCATGCGGCGCACTTCGGTGAAGTACATCCAGATGAGCGAAACCCAGACCACGCCGTACATCAGCATGAAGGCGCTGGAGCGGATTCCCGTGAGGTCCATCAGCGCACCGAACAGGATGGGCAGGATGAAGCCCCCCATGCCACCGGCCAGGCCCACAATGCCGCTGATGGCGCCGATGTTGTGGGGATAGTCGTCGCTGATGTACTTGAAGACACTGGCCTTGCCGAAGGCCCAGGCAATGCCCAGCAGAAACATCAGGCCGGTGAACAGATAGACGTTCAGACCGATATGAAAAGTCTTGGGGCCGTTGACGGTGAGGATGGTGAAGTCGGTTTGTGGGTACGAGAGCAGGAACAGGCAGATCCAGCTCACCCACATCACCCACCAGGTCACGCTGTGGGCGCCGTACTTGTCACTCAACATGCCGCCAATGGCACGCAGCACGCCACCTGGCAGCGAGAAGCAGGCGGCCAGCAGAGCCGCCACGCGGATATCGAGGCCGAACTCGCCCACGTAGTACTGCACCATCCACAGCGACAGCGCCACATAGCCGCCAAACACGATGCTGTAGTACTGACAGTACTTGAGGACCTTGGGGTCCTTCAGCGCCTTGAGCTGGTCGGTGAACTTGACGTTGCTGGGCACCAGGTGGGCCGGGTCGCTGTGGCTAAAGAACCAGAACAGCACCAGCGTGCCCAGCATGATGGCCGCGTACACCTGCGGCACCATGGTCCAGCCAAATGCCACCAGCAGCACCGGGGCGACAAACTTGTTGACGGCGGCACCCGAGTTGCCCGCGCCGTACACGCCCATGGCCGTGCCCTGGCGGTGCTTGGGAAACCAACGCGCCACATAGGGCGTGCCCACAGAGAACGAGCCCCCCGCCAGGCCAACGAACAAGCCGATGGTCAGGAAGTGCCAATACTCGGTGGCGTAGCCCATCATCCAGATGGCGGGCACGGTGGTGGCCATCACTGCGGCCATCACGATGCGGCCGCCGAACTTGTCGGTCCAGATACCGAGCGGCACCCGCACCAGCGAACCCGTGAGCACGGGCATGGACATGAGCAGCCCGAACTGCGTGGAGTTCAGGTTGAGCATCTTCTTGATGGGGATACCGATGACGCCGAACATCATCCAGACCATGAAGCAGACGGTGAAAGCGAAGGTGCTGACGATGAGCACCGACCAGGCCTGGCGGGTGCGCTGTGGGCTGTCGCCCGGGGGCAATGTGGTGTGTGCCATTGCGCGGTTCCTCTTCTTCTCTTGGGTATGGCGCTATGGTCGGTTTTCAGCACCGCGCTGAACATCCTTCACAAGCACAGCCCGGTCACGGCAGAAGGAGTAGTCCCCGGCGCGGCAAGGGGCGAGGGCATCGTTCGAAAGAACTATTGAGTCGGCTTGAATCAACTTGAACCGTTCACGCTGAGCCTGTCGAAGCGCCGCGCAGGGCTTCGACAGGCTCAGCCCGAACGGATTTTTCAAGTTCAAAGATGCCGACTCAATAGGAATGCCCTGCCCGCACAAGGAGCAAGGCAACGCGCAGCGCTAGGTGCGCAGGTGCGGACGCAGACCTGCACACCGGCAGATGGCGTGGATTTGATGGAAAAATCGGCCCTGCCGCGCTATAGGCAAGCCTCAATAGCTATATATTTGATAGCATCAAAGCAATATAGGACCAGCACTGCCGTGCAGCGCCGCCAACCCTACTCCGCGCGATGGCGGTCGGAGGCGTAGACCGCCGCCTGCACACGCGAGCTGAGGCCCAGCTTGCGCAGGATGTGTTGTACGTGGATCTTCACCGTGGTCTCGGCGATATCGAGCGTGCGGGCGATTTCCTTGTTGCTGGCGCCGCGTGCAATCTCGCGCAGCACCTCTTCCTCGCGCGGGGACAGCTGCGCCACGGCAGCCGAGGCATCGGACGGAGGTGACGCCTGCGCCACCGGGGTCAGTGCGGACTCCGGAGCCCCCTGCGACTGGAAGGCTGCCACCAGTTTGCCCATGAGTTCGGGGCTCACCACGGGCTCGCCCCGGGCCGCCCGGCGGATGGCCTGGGCCAGCAGGTCGCCGTCGATGGTCTTGAGCAGGTAACCCTGCGCGCCGTTGCGCAGCGCGGCGGCCAGGTCCTGCCCGTCCTCGCTCACGGTGAGCATCAGCACGCGCGATGCGGGGGCCACCTCGCGCAGGCCCCCGATGGCGTCCACGCCCATCACGCCGGGCAGGTGGTTGTCGAGCAGTATCACCTGCGGCAATAACTGCGGCGCCAGGCGCAGTGCCTCGGCGGCATCGCCTGCCTCGCCCACCACCAGCAGGCCCGGGTCCAGCGCCAGCAGCGCGATCAGGCCCCTGCGGAACAGCGTGTGGTCGTCCACCACCAGCAGCGTCACCGGGGGC
>NZ_QAIH01000181.1 GCF_003060895.1 Acidovorax sp. HMWF029
GGCCCCGACGGATTGCCCGGGGCGGGTGAGTGGCTGCAGCCCGCCCTGCCGTGGCGGCTGCCGGCCCTGCTGCTGGGGGTGTTGGCGGGGGCGGCACTGCAGTTGCAGCAACCCGGCTTGTGGAGCGCTGGCGCCTATGTCGCACTGTTGTGCTCCGCGCTGGTGGTGGGCTGGTGCGGGGTTGCCGCCAACCGCCCACGCCGCCCGGGGGCGGTGCGCCATGCCCGGGCGCGCGCTGCTACGGCGGCGGTGCTGGTGCTGCTGGCCGGGGCGATGGCCATGGCGGCTGTCAGTGGCTTGCGGGCCACGGCCTATCTGCAGCAGGGCCTGGACCCGGCGCTGGAGGGGCAGGACATCCGCGTGACCGGGGTGGTGTCGGCCATGCCGCAGACCAATGAGGCGGGCACCCGGCTGCGCCTGGAGGTCCTGTCCGCGCGGCTGCAGGGCAACCCTGTGCAGTTACCGCCTCGGATCGAGGTCGCCTGGTACGGCGGCGCTTTTGTCCGCGATGCGGGCGATGCCGTGGACCTGCAGCGCCAACCCGCCCCGGTGCGCGCGGGGGAGCGCTGGGAGATGACGGTGCGGTTGAAAGCGCCCCACGGCCTGCGCAATCCCCATGGGTTTGACTTTGAGCTGTGGACCTGGGAGCAGGGCGTGCAGGCCACCGGCTATGTGCGCGCGGGCCCGAAAGACGAGCCACCGCGCCGCCAGGCCACCACCTGGCAGCACCCGGTAGAGCAGGCGCGCCAAAGTGTGCGCGATGCCATCCTGGACCGCCTGGGCCGGGGTGCAGACGAGGCCGGCGACACGGGCCGTGCACGCATTGCGGGCGTGGTGGCGGCTTTGGTGACGGGTGACCAGCGTGCCATCGACCGTGCGGACTGGGACATGTTCCGCGCCACGGGCGTAGCGCACCTCATGAGCATTTCGGGGCTGCACATCACGCTGTTTGCCTGGCTGGCGGCCGGGGTGGTGCGGGCGCTGTGGCGGCGTTCCACGCGCTTGTGCCTGTGGGTGCCTGCGCCGTCGGCGGCACTGCTGGCTGGCGTTTTTCTGGCCAGCGCCTATGCGCTTTTCAGCGGCTGGGGCGTGCCTGCGCAGCGTACCGTCATCATGCTGAGCACTGTGGCATTGCTGCAGTGGATCGGGCTGCGCTGGCCCTGGCCCCAGGTGTGGCTGCTGGCCTGTGCCGCCGTGGTGCTGGCAGACCCCTGGGCGTTGGCGCAGGCAGGTTTCTGGCTGAGTTTTGTGGCTGTGGGTGTGCTGTTTGCTACTAATTCAATAGCTGAAAAGGTAGATGGATCAGGCGCAAAGAGACATTTATTTGCACTTTTTCGTGAGCAGTGGGTGGTTACGCTGGCGCTCACGCCCCTGAGCCTGCTGCTGTTTGGCCAGGTGTCGGTGGTGGGGTGGGTGGCCAACCTGGTGGCGATCCCGTGGGTCACGCTGGTGGTGACGCCCCTGGCGTTGGGCGGTGTGGTGTGGGGGCCGCTGTGGAACCTGGCGGCCTGGAGCTTGTGGCCCCTTACCGCGTGGCTGCAGTGGCTGGCGCAGTGGCCGGGGGCGATGTTGTTTTTGCCCGCCGCCCCCCTGTGGGCGGGTGTGGCTGCCGTGGTGGGAGGTGCTCTGCTGGCCATGCGGCTGCCTTGGCGCTTGCGGCTGCTGGCGCTGCCTTTGCTGTTGCCGGTGTTCTGGTGGCAGCCCGCGCGGCCTGCGCCGGGCCAGTTCGAGCTGCTGGCGGCCGACATCGGCCAGGGCAACGCGGTGCTGGTGCGTACGGCCACCCACAGCCTGCTCTACGACGCGGGGCCCCGTTTCAGCCGCGAGAGCGACGCGGGCCATCGTGTGCTGGTGCCGCTGCTGCGTGCTGTGGGCGAGCGGTTGGATGTGCTCATGCTCAGCCACCGCGATGCCGACCATACGGGCGGCGCAGCGGCGGTGCTGGCGCAGCAGCCCCGGGCCGAACTCACCGGCTCCATAGAGGCCGACCACGGCTTGCAGGCCCTGCGCGCTGCCAGGCCCTGTCTCGCGGGCCAGCGCTGGGAATGGGACGGTGTTGCCTTCGAGGTGCTGCACCCGCTGGCGGGGGATGACGCCCCGGTACCCCGCCCCCCGCGCCCCAACAC
>NZ_QAIH01000182.1 GCF_003060895.1 Acidovorax sp. HMWF029
GTGCTCATGCTTGCCTCGCACCGGGGACAGATGGCGCATGTGGAGCTGCTTTTGCAGGCCGGTGCCGTGCCGGACCTGCGCCAGACCCAGAAAGACAGCGAGCGCGGCGACACGGCGCTGCTGCGCGCCTTCTATGGCGGCCACCTGATCGTGGCGCAGCGGCTGGTGCAGGCCGGGGCGAGCCTGCAGGTGCGCAACCGCTGGGACTGGGGGCCTGTGCACATGGCAGCGCAAAGCGGCTGTGTGCCGTGCCTGGAGTGGTTGGCCGAACAGGGGCAGGCCCTGGACGAGCCCGCGCCCGCAAGCCGGGGCGAAACCCCGGTCATGCTGGCAGCAGCCAAGGGCCGTGTGCAGGTGCTGCAGTGGATGCACGCGCAAGGTGTGGACCTGGCCCGGCGCGACCGGCAGGGCCACAGCGCGCAGGACTGGGCGCAGTGGCGCGGGCAGACCGATGCCGAGCGCTGGCTGGCGGAGCACCTGGGGTCTCGGCGGTAGGGGGGGCCTGCACGGCTGAACTTCCTCCACACAAGCCTTGGCCATGCTGAGAGGGCTGCGGGAAGACCCGGGGGCGGGCGCTAGCGGTCCATAGGTAACATTTGCTATTGTTTTTGAAGCAATTTTTGAGGCCCATCGCGCGGTAACGGCCATTTTTGCCATATTTTTTCCTGCTTGTGCCGTGTGGAACCTGCCCACCACGCGCGTGTCTTGCGTGTCGCGGGGTCGGCAGCCGCTGCGGAACGTTCGGGCCCTGCGGCTGTCAGAGCCGGGCGACCCTTTTCACAACCACAACACCCCGTCCACGATGTTCAAGTCCTTCTTCTTTGCCCGCCGCTGGTGGGTCTGGTCTGTTCTGGGCTCTGCCGTGATCCTGTTGGCCACGGCCTACCGCGTGCAGCTGGATGTACAGATCAACGAATGGTTTGGCAGCTTTTATGACCTGATCCAGGAGGCGCTGGGCAAGCCCGGCAGCATCACGGCCGAGCAGTTCTGGGGCCAGCTCTCCACCTTCGCGCGCATCGCCATGATTTATGTGACGACGGCGGTGCTGGTGGACTTCTTCAGCAAGCATTACATCTTCAGATGGCGGCAGGCGATGACCGAGCACTACATGGCTGCCTGGCCCCGGCTGCGCCACATCGAAGGCGCCGCCCAGCGTGTGCAGGAAGACACCATGCGCTTTGCCCGCACCATGGAAGACCTGGGGCTGAGCTTCATGCGTAGCCTGATGACGCTGGCGGCGTTTTTGCCGGTGCTGTGGGCGCTGTCGGACAAGGTCACTGCGTTGCCGTTGATAGGCGCCGTGCCCCACGCGCTGGTGTGGGTGGCGCTGGCCTGGTCACTAGGGGGCACGCTGTTGCTGGCTTGTGTCGGGGTGAAGTTGCCGGGGCTGGAGTTTCACAACCAGCGTGTGGAGGCGGCCTACCGCAAGGAGCTGGTGTTGGGCGAGGACGACCCTGCGCGCGCCGCGCCGCCCACGGCGGCCGAGCTGTTTGCGGCCGTGCGGCGCAACTACTTCCGGCTGTTCTTTCACTACCTGTATTTCGACGTGGTGAAGTGGTCGTACCTGCAGGTGAGCGTGCTGGTGCCGTTGATTGCGCTGGGCCCCACGCTGATTGCGGGCGCCATCACCCTCGGCGTGATGCAGCAGATAGCGCGGGCGTTCGACAAGGTGCTGGAGTCGTTCCAGTTCCTGGTGCTCAACTGGAGCACGGTGGTGGAGCAAGTCTCGATCTACAAGCGCCTGCGGGCTTTCGAACGGCAGATGCAGGAGGCCGCACCGGTCTCTGCGTAGGACCGGTGGCTCGCTACCGCACCTGTTTCTTTTCGAGCTTGCGGGTGAGCGTGCGCCGGTGCATCCCCAGGCGCCGGGCGGCTTCCGAGAGGTTGAAGCCGGTCTCGGCCAGCACCTCGTTGATGCGCTCCCACTCCAGCGTCTTGATGGAGCTGGAGCGGTTGGTCAGCTCCACTTCGGTGTTGCCCTCTTTGAGCCCGAAGGCTGCCTCGATGTCGTCGGTGTTGGAGGGCTTGGCCAGGTAGTGGCAGGCGCCCAGTTTCACGGCCTCTACCGCCGTGGCGATGCTGGCAAACCCCGTGAGCACCACGATGAGCATGTCGGCATCGGCCGCATGCAGCCGCTGCACACAGGCCAGGCCTGATGCATCGCCCTTGAGTTTCAGGTCCACCACGGCATAGCCCGGAGTGTGTTCGGCGAGCAGGGCTTCCACCTCGGGCAGGCTGGCGGCCTGCAGCACACGGTAGCCGCGCCGCTCGAATGAGCGCGCGAGCGTGCGGGCAAAGGCCTCGTCGTCTTCCACGATCAGCAGCAGGCGCTGCCCGTCGTCGTCATCGTGTGCGTTGTCTTCGGTGTGCATGGCTCAGTTTGTGGTGCCGGGCAGGGCGATGGCTGCCAGGGGCAGCTCTATGGTCACTTGCGCCCCGCCTTCGGGCAGGTTGCGTGCCGCCACGCTGCCACCCAGGGTGCGCGCCACATTGAGCACCAGGTACAGGCCCAGCCCCCGGCCGGGGCGGTTCTTGGTGGACTGGTACGGGGTTCCCAGTTTGGACAGCATGTCGGGGGCAAAACCGGGGCCCCGGTCCGTCACCGTGATGCGCAGTACATCGGCATCCCGCATGACGGCCAGGCGCACCCAGTCGGGCGAGGCATCTCGGGCATTGTCCAGCACGTTGAAAACCATTTGCTGCAGTGTGGTGTCCGACACCATGGGCGTGTCGGCACCGAACTGGTTGTCATATTCGAACGTAGGCATGGAGCGGGTGCCGCGCCATTCGCGGGCCAGCGCATCGACAAAGGTGCACACGGTGGTCTGCATCGACTCCTCGCCGCGCGCCTCGCCCGCCGACAGCAGGATGCCGCTCACAATGCTTTTGCAGCGCTGCACCTGGGCCTGCATTTCGCGAATGTCCTCTTGCAGCGGGGCGTTGTCGGCCAGGCGTTTTTCGTGCTGCCAGTCGCCCAGGATCACAGCCAGGGTGGACAGCGGTGTACCCAGTTCGTGCGCCGCGCCCGAGGCCAGCAGCCCCATGCGCACGATGTGCTCTTCTTCCACGCGGCGGCGGCGTGCGGCGGCCAGGCGCGCGTCGCGCTCTCGCAGGTTCAGGTTGATGCGGGTGATGAACACGACCACCAGCGTAGCGTTGAGCACAAAACACACAAGCAGGCCGAGCACATACAGGCTGGAAAGCCCCTGGTGCAGGTCCTGCGGCAACTCCAGCGGCAGGTGGTGTGTGGCCAGCACCCCAAAGCACAGCAGCGTGATGACCACGATGGACCAGATGTAGGCACCGCGCAGCAGCACGGCTCCAATGGTGATCTGCAGCAGGTACAGGAACACAAACGGGTTGGTGGTGCCGCCGCTGAGGTACAGCTGTACGGTGAGCACGGCCACGTCGATCAGCAGGGCCAGGAACAGCTCGATGGTCCGCACCATGACCCCGGTGCGCAGTCGCAGCAGACTCACCACGTTGAATACGGCCAGGCAGCCCACCACCAGCAGCATCTCGCGCAGCGGCAGCGGCAGGTTCAGGCTGTAGTGCGCCATCTCGATGGTGAACACCTGGCCCACCACGGCGATCCAGCGCAGCTCGATCAGCTGTTGCAGGTTCTTGATGCCCGCTGCAGCGTCGGCCGCACGCGGGCTGCGTTGCTGTTGCTGCGGCGGCGTGGCGGCGGGTTCTGCGCGCGGGGTGGGCG
>NZ_QAIH01000183.1:0-27551 GCF_003060895.1 Acidovorax sp. HMWF029
GCCCAGCACTTCGGCCGCAGGGCGCCACTGCTGCATGTGCTCGGGGCGGTGGTCGGCCCACAGCACGGGGGCCTGCACCTGCTCGGGCCCCAGGCGGGCCGACAGGCGCTCCAGCAGCTGGTGCAAGGCTTCGCCTGGGGCCGCAGTGTCGTCGGCACCGCCACGGCAACCGCCGCCGTGGTCGCCGGGCGGCAGCAGGCTGGCACTGCGGTGCAGCAGCGGGGCCGATTCCAGCAGGCGCAGCGTGATCTGGTTGGCCGGTGCGGCCAGGGTGGTGCGCGCCAGGTTTTCAGACAGCAGGCGCCGCAGGTGCGCCATGTCCTGCGTGGCCTGGGCGGTGCGCACCTGCAGGGCCTGCGTGGGGGCGATCACCACCCCGTCGATGCGCCGCAGGTCGTGGCGCCAGGCCAGCTCCAGCGCCAGTGCGCCCTGCTGGCGTGCCTGCAGCCAGCTCTGCAGGGCCGTGAGGCAACGGTGGGCGCTCCACAGCAGGGCATCGGCCGAGGTGGCCAGCGCGGGCAATTCGGTGGCCAGCGCAAACTGCTCGGGCAGCTCCAGCCAGGCATGGGCTTCGGGGGCTTCGCCCAGGGCCTGGTCCAGCACCCGCAGCACCCCGGCCCCCACGCGCCGGGCTAGCCCGGCACGCGGCAGCGCCCGCAATGCGCCCCAGGTGCGGCAACCCATGCGCTCCAGGCTTGCCACATGCGGGCGCAAGGCGGTCAGGGTGTGCAAAGGCAGGGTGTGCACCGCAGGCCTTTGCTGCCCTCGTGGTGCATGCCCGGCCAGCGCCATGCGCAACCAGGCCTGCGCCACCAGCGCAGTGGGGCCGCTGCCCCAGGGGGGCAACATGCCTGGGGGTTGTGGCGGTGCGCCCTGCCCCCCGGCGGCTTCGGCCCAGGCCTGCAATACCAGGGCCAGCAAGGCATCACGCCCGCCCCACAGGCGCTCGGTGGTGGAGACCTCCAGCAGCACGGTGTCGCCATCCACCAGCGCCACACGCGGGGTAAAGCGCAGGGCCCACCAGCCTGCGGTGGGGCCTGGCGGCGCAGCCATCGTGCCAGCCGCAGCCCCTGTGTCCTCCGGGCCGGTTGCGGGTTCATCCCGCCATGGCAGCGGCAATGCGATCCAGTGCATGTCCCCTCCCCTGCAGCGCCGCCAGCTCCCCCGGGGCCGGGGTTGCTGTGCTGTAGCTTGCCACCGTGGCGCGGGCCACCACCTGCGCGGCGTGGCGACGCTGGGCCTGCGCCGCCAGGGCCTGCGCCAGCCTGGGATGGCAGCCCGGCAGATCGAGCGCCTGCACCAGGGGTGGCCCCCGGCGCTTGAGAATCTGCACCTGCAAACCCGGCGCGGCAGACGTGGATACCCCGGCAGGCAGCCCCTGTACCTGCAGCCCCTGCACCTGCAGCCGCAGCAAGGCCGGTGACGCCTGTCGCGCAGCACTGACCGGGCGAAACACCCACAGCAGTTGCTGTTGCTGCGCCGCCGCCAGCTGCAGCCTGCGCAGGGCAGCAGCGGGTGCCTGCGGCAGCCAGGCCATAACGGCCAGCACACCATGGCACCGCAGCGCCTGCTCCGCCGCCCAGAATGCCGCACGGGCACTGCTTGCGCGCACCACACACAGCCGCTCGGGCGGCAGCCCCTGCGCTTTCAGCGCCGGGCCAAAGGGATCGCAAGGGGGCGCCACCGCCACCACGGCCCCGGAGCGGCGGGCCGTGGCCTGTGCCAGCGCGGGCAGCACCAGCTGCCATTCGTGCAGGCCCGCCAGGGGCTGCAGCACCTCGCACAGCGCCCCCACCGGCCAGCCCCCGCCGGGCAGTTGGGCATCCAGCAGCACATGCCCCGTGGGCTGAGCCTCCTGTGGGCCCGCACCCAGAGCATCGGCATGCCAGACACCAGGCACGGCAGAGGGCAGATCGGGCGCAATCCGCAAGGACAGGCTGGGCGCAGGCATGACTGTGGCGAGGCTTCAAAGAACAAGAATACTGTAAATATAACCAGTATTTTGGAGCATGGCGAGCCAGGTGGGGAAGGTTTCAGGATCCAGAGGACATGGGCCTGCGGGCGCTTGCAGGCAAGACCGAAGAGGCCTGATGGCCCCACTCCCGCTCAGCGCCTGTTTACTTCGCAGCGAGAGGGCAGCGTTTCAGCCTCGAACGCAAGAGACCATATAGGGTCTGCTCCAGACCCGATCCCTATGCGGCACACCCAGGTCATGCGAGAAAGCCACAGCAGCCAGGCTACCGCCGTCGCTTACGTTTTCTTATGGGGCTATGGCGCAAAACCCTGTTCATCACCGTCTTACGCCACGCGGAGCCCTCGCTTACCCGCTGCCTCGGCGTTCTCTCCAACGTAAAACCTCAACTCACACTGTTCCAGATAAGCACCAGGGTTTCCATGGGATACAGATGGCCAAAGGCCATTTTTTGCATCCTCCAGGCATTCAGGCCTGGGAAAACCCTGAAAAGTTCCCCATTGATTGTTTCCAATACTGGAACAGTTAGTTCGCGACCGGGTGGTTTTTCCTTGAACACCATCGGCGTACAGTTCATCCCATCGATGAGCCGAACCCGCAAGGCGACTCACCGAACCCGGTTCAGGAATGGTTTTTTGACCCGGCTTTTTTGAGACGCTTTTTTAACTTCAAGGATTTTCATCATGAACAACACCGCACGTTTCCTCTCTATCGCCGCTGTTGCTGCTTTCGCCTCTTTTGGCGCCTACGCCGACGAAGCCGATGCTTCGCAGTTCGCCACGAAGTTTGAAACCAACCGCACCCGCGCCGAAGTGGCCGCCGAAGCCGCCACCGTGGCTCAGACCCGCTCCATCGAGCCCGCTGGTTCGCGTGTGGTGACCTACAAGAGCACCGCCGACCGCGCTGCCGTGCGTGCCCAGGCTGCTGACGCTGTGCGCACCGGCCAGATTTCTTACGGTGAGCGTGGTTGATTTTTCAGCGCCTGATTCGCTGAATCCACCGCCCTTTCTGTTTCGTATTGCTCAGTACATCCCTCTTTTTTGAATTTCATCGGAGTTTCACCATGAACAAGACCGCTCGCATCATCTCCATCGCCGCTGTGGCTGCTTTCTCTGCCTTCGGCGCGCACGCTGACGAAGCTGATGGCTCGCAATTTGCCCTGAAGTTCGACACGAACCGCACCCGCGCTGAAGTGGCTGCTGAAGCCGCCACGGTGGCCCAGACCCGCTCTATCGAGCCTGCTGGTTCGCGTGTGGTGACCTACAAGTCCACGGCTGACCGTGCTGCTGTGCGTGCCCTGGCTGCTGAAGCCCTGCGCACGGGCCAGATCCCTTCGGGCGAATTCAGCGCCATGTAAGCCACCGGCTGCCTGCCGGGATGTCGCAGGACATGGCTGGCGGCTCAGCAAAGACAACGGGCTCCTTCGGGAGCCCGTTGTCTTTGTAAGTGACAGATGTACGGCAGGAGCACCGCCCACAGTCCGGTGATGGCTACGTTGTCGTCTGCACGTGCAATCGGCTTGATTTACAACGGTGCAAGGCGTTGTAGTACTCCAGGCGCCGACCATTGGAGCCATAGGCAATGGATTCGATGCGCAGCAGCGGCTCCGGGGTTGCCAGCTGCAGCAGCTCGCAGGTCTCGGCGTCGGGCAGCACGGCGTCGATCCAGCGCTCGGCGCGCACCAGGCGCACACCGTACTGGCGGCGCAGCACGTCGTACAGCGAACGGTCATCGAGGCGCATGCGGTGCAGGCCGGGCGCCAGGTCGGCGGGCACCACGGTTTCCACCAGCAGGCGCAGCTCACCGTCCACGCTGCGCAGCCGCTTGAGCGCCACCACCTGGGTATCGTCGGTGAGGCCCAATGCGCTGATCTCCTGCGGCGTGGGGTCGCGCAGCTGCTGCGACAGGATCTGGGTGCGCACCGAGCGGCCCTTGCGCTCCATTTCGTCGGAGAAGCCGAGCACGGTGGAGACAAAATCCTCATCGCGCTCGCGCGCCGCGACAAAGGCGCCGCGGCCCTTGATCTTGTAGATCAGGTTGTTGCGCACCAGGTCGGCTAGCGCCTCGCGCACCACGATGCGCGAGATGCCGAACTGCTCGCCCAGTTCGGCCTCGGAGGGCAGCTTGGCGCCTATGGCCAGTTCACCCTGCAGGATCTGCAGGCGCAGGGCATCGCGGAACTGCGCCCACAGGGGCGATTCGGAATTGCGGTCGAGCAGCGGCTGGAGTTCGTTCGGAGAATTCACGTCATGTCGGGCTCAGGGCCGGATGGGTGGTCAATGGAGCATGGAAAGCCGGCACGGCGTCGGAATCGGGGGCTGCGGGGGCCAGGCGCACGCCGTGGCGCTCACGCAATGCAGTGCTGCAATTGTGCAACTCCTGCCGTTCGCGCCCCGCATCCCAACCCAAAGCCTCTGCGGCAATGTCGGCCATCTCAGCCAGCGCGGCATCGGTGACCAGCCCGCGAATGGCCAGCAGCGTGCGGCGGATCACGAGGTCATCGAGATGGATCACGCCGGTTTCGGTGCACAGCCAAGCCACCTCCGCAGCCGAATAGTCGGGTGCGTGCTGCAGCGGCACGTCGCCGGCCACTTTGAAATGCTGGGCCATGCGCAAGGCCTGGGTGCCGTAGCGGCGCAGCAGCGCCTGGGCGCGCAAACGGTCCAGGCCGGAATCCTGGGCGATGCGGTCGATGAAGCGCTCGGTCGCCTGCCCACCCTGCGGCATGTCGGTTCCGCCGCCAATGGGCATCTGCCGGGTCGAAGCCTTGCGCCCGCGCCCCAGCAGGCGCAGCACCTCATCGGTGGCCTCCTCGGCCAGCGCGCGAAAGGTGGTCCATTTGCCGCCCACCAGGCCCACGACCGGGATATCGCGCGATGGGGACGGCGGGTCGATCACCACCGAATGGTCGCGCGAGATCTGCCCGGGCTTGTCGGCGTCCGAGCGTGCCAGTGGCCGCACTCCGACGTAGGTATAGACCACGTCACGCCGGTCGAAGGCCAGGTTGGGGAACTCCTCGCCCAGCACCTCGAGCAGGTAGTCCACCTCGGCCGGTTCGGTGGCGATCTGGTCGGGGTCGTCCACCGGGATGTCGGTGGAACCCACCAGCACCCGGTCCAGGAAGGGGTAGACGATGCAGACGCGCCCGTCCAGCGCCTCGAAATACGCCATGCGCCCGCCCAGCGCGTCGCGCAGTGTGGGGTGGTCGAGCACCAGATGCGAGCCCTTGGTGCCCATCACGCGCGGCACCGCGCCGCCCAGCAGCTCGGTGCTGCGGTCCAGCCAGGCGCCGCTGGCATTGACCACCGTGTCGGCCGTCACCTGCACCACCTCGCCCGTGACTTCGTCGCGCAGCGTGAGGGTCTTGCCCGCGCAGCCCATCACGCGGCAGTGGTTGCTGGCCACGGACCGGGGCTCGTCGCGCCAGGCGTCGCGCACCAGCTCCAGCACCAGCCATTCGGGGTGGCTGATCCAGGCGTCGAAAAAAGTCGCTGTCCAGCGCACGGCCGCACGGAACAGCAGGCGGTCGGCTGGCTGCACGCGGTTGATGCGGTGGTTGGGCATCACGCGCTGGCGCCGACCCAGGAGGTCGTACAGGCGCAGCCCCGTGGCCACGGCAAGAAGGCCGCGTGTTCGCTGGGGCGGCGTGCGGCCCAGGAACTTGAGCGCACTGCTCATCAGCCCGCCGAAGAAGCTGGACAGCGGCACCACGGTCTTGAGCGGCTGCACCAGGTGCGGCGCATTGCGCAAGAGCAGGTTGCGCTCGCGCGTGGCCTCGGCCACCAGCGAGAAGCTGCCGCTCTCCAGATAGCGCAGGCCGCCGTGGATCATGCGCGAGGGCGCGCTGCTGGCACCGGCGCTGAAATCGCCCTTGTCCACGATCAGGCAGTCCACGCCCTGCAGGGAAAGATCGCGGAACACGCCCACGCCGTTGATGCCGGCCCCCACGATCACCGTAGAGAAGTGGCGGCCGGCCACGGCAGCTGGACGCACGAATGGCAAGGGGATGGAGGCGCTCATGGCAAGGCCTCCACGCGCTGCGGCGGGACGGGGGTCGCCGTCGCTGCGGGGGGCTGTGGCGCGCGCTCGGGCACGTGGCCGGCCAGATGGCCAAAGACAGGGGACATGGTGGCGATCAGTTCGTTGAAGGAGGCGTTGAAGTCAGCGTGGGCACGTGCCTGGCTGGCATCGGGCTCGACCGTGTCGCAGTTCGCATGCAAGGGATGGGGGTCGATGCCCTGGGACCGGGCGGCATAGATCGCCGCGCCACGGGCACCGGTCTCGTCGTCTGCACAGCGCTCCACCGGGTGCCCCAGCAGGCCCGCCAGCAGGCGCACCAGGCGGGTATCGCTGGCGCCGCCGCCCAGCACGGTGGAAGCCGAGACCGACAAGCCCCCCGCCGCCAGCCGCGCCGTGTGGCGTACATGCAGGGCCGCCACCGCATCGACCACGGCACGCGCCATGTCGCCGCGCGTGTGGTGGCTCTTGAGGCCCACGAAGCCCGCCGTGACACCACCTCCGCCGTTCACAAAGGGCAAAAAGCGCAGTCCGCCGGCCCCCAGGGGCACGGACATCGCCA
Organism: Acidovorax sp. HMWF029; assembly: GCF_003060895.1. GTDB lineage: Bacteria > Pseudomonadota > Gammaproteobacteria > Burkholderiales > Burkholderiaceae_C > Acidovorax. Next base: position 6,552 of record NZ_QAIH01000183.1, read on the forward strand.
GGTCGACCACCGCACGCGCATCGGGCAAGCCCAACACGCCGGCCAGCCAGGCGATGTTGGCCATCGACGAGGGGCTGTTCTCCATGTACAAGCGCCTGTCGCGGGGACCGAAGTTCACGGTGGACGCCACGTCGGGCAGAGATTCGAGCACCGGACCGATCACGGCATTCACGCACCAGGTGCCCAGCACCGACACCGCACGGCCCCGCTCTTCGGCCCGCACGGCCGTCATCGCGGCCAGCAGGTCGATGGCGCCCATGGCCACGGGAATGCCCGCGGGCAGGCCATGCGCGGATGCCGCCGATGGCTGCAGCGTGCCGATGACCTCGCCACTGCGCACCAGTGGCCCGAAGGCCTGCGGCCCCAGGCCGGCGATGCCCGGGGCGGAAAAGGCCAGCGGCGACCACTCGCCGCTGGCCACGGACAGAAGGCCTGCCGTGCTGGCGTCGCTGGCGTCGGTGGCGATCTGGCCTGTGAGCAGAAAGCCCACATAGTCCTTGGCGAACATCAGGCGCTGCAGCGCGCCGCTGCGCATGGCATCGCTGCCCAGCAGCTCGGCGGCGATCACGGTGGGCTGGCCTGGCCAGGGCTGGCAGCCGACGTCTGCCAGCAGCAGTGGCCCGTGGCTGGCGGCCAGGGACTGGGCGCGTGCGCCGGCGCGCTGGTCGGTCGAGGCCACGGCGCGCCCGCCTGCGAGTTCACCGCGCGCATCCAGCGCGTACAGGCCTGCGCCATGCCCCGTGCAGCCGATGGCGCGCACATCGGCCACGCGGCGGCCCAGTTGGTGGACCACATCGCGCAGCACGGCGGACAGGGCCGAACGCAGCATGGGCTCGCCCACTTCGCAGCCACCGCCTGGCAGGCGGTCGTGCTGCAGGGGCATGCGGGACAGGGCGACGGTGCGGCCGCTCGCGGCCTCCAGGGCCAGGGCTTTGAGGCTGCTCGACCCGAGGTCGATGCCGATCAGTAGTTGGGTCTTCATGTCATAACAGCTTCCGCCGAACCAGCAGGTATATCCAGTAGTGTTTCCCCTAACTATCTGGAGATTAGATCCACGATTACATTCTACCTGTCATAACAACTGTCATGACAACAAGCACCCCATCGCAGCCCTGGAGAAAGCAGCATCCCATGCTGCACCGTTCAACAAGAGGAGACAAAAAATGAGGCGTAATTTCCTGAAGTCCGCAGCCGCCGCCGGTATCGGCCTGGCCGGCACCAGCGCATTCGCACAGCAGCCTGCAGCGGCCCCCGCCGCAGCGGGCGGCCTGCGCGGCAACCCCAGCGACGTCTACGTGATGAACGTGATGGTCTCGGGCGTGGAGTACTGGTTTCCGGTCTACGAAATGATGAAGCAGCTGGGCCGCACCCTGGGCGTGCGCACCCGCTACACCGGCACGCCGGAATACGACGTGAACAAGCAGCTGGCATCGTTCGAGCAGGAGCTGGCACGCAAGCCTGCCGGCATCCTGCTGCACCCCATGAACCCGGATCCGTTCATCGAACCCATCAACCGCGCAGCGGCCATGGGGATCCCGGTGGTTACCTTCGCAGCCGACTCGCCCAACTCCAAGCGCACCTCCTTCATCACCTCGGACAACGAGCGCGAAGGCGCGCAGGCCGCCGACGCCATTGCTGCATCGCTGGGCGGCAAGGGCGAATTCGCCGTGCTGGAAAACCCCGGCCAGGACAACCACGACCGCCGCATCGCCGCCTTCATCAACCGCATGAAGACCAAGCACCCCGGCATGAAGCTGGTGGGCCGCGCCGCGAGCAACCAGGACCCGAACAAGGCCTACCAGGCCGTGCAGAGCCTGGCGCAGGCCAACCCCAACCTGGGCGCACTGTTCATGCCCGAGGCGAACTCGGCCCTGGGTGCGGCACAGGCCAAGGTGGAGACCAAAAAGAACATCAAGGTGATGTGCTGCGACGTGAACGCCAAGATCCTGGACATGATCAAGTCCGGCGATGTGTTCGGCGCCATCAACCCCAACCAGGGCATGCAGGGCTACATGGGCATGATGATGCTGTTCCTCGCCAAGAACCCCGGCCTCATCGACCCGATGAACGACGCCAAGCGCAACGGCACGAACCCCATGGCTGTGCCCTTTCTGGACAACGGCCTGGCCGTGGTCAGCAAGGCCAACGCCGACGACTTCTACTGGGACAAGTACCTCGCGCGCCGCGGCACCAAGGGCATCAGCGAGTGAGCAACGACGCCATGGGTTCCCCCTTGCTCGCGCTGCGCGGCATCAGCAAGCGCTTCGGCGCTTCGCATGCGCTCTCGGGCGTGGACTTCTCGCTGCAGGCGGGCGAGATCCACGCCCTGTGCGGCGAGAACGGCGCGGGCAAGTCCACGCTGATGAACATCATCGATGGCATCCACCAGCCGGACGCGGGCGAGATTGTGCTCGACGGCCGCCCGGTGGTCATCGATGGCCCGGCCCAGGCCATGCGCCTGGGTATCGGCCTGGTGCACCAGGAAATCGCCCTGTGCGCCGACGCCACTGTGGCCGAGAACATCTTCATGCCGGAAATCAACGCGGGCCGGCAGACCTGGATGGACTACGCCGACCTCAACGCGCGCGCCGCCAGGGTGCTCCAGCGGCTGGGGCAGGACATCGACCCTGCGGCCTGCGTGGGCGAGCTCTCCATCTCCAGCCAGCAACTGATCGAGATCGCCAAGGCGCTCACACTCGACTGCAAGGTGCTGATCCTGGACGAGCCGACCGCCGCGCTCACGGACAACGAATCGACCGCCCTCTTTCGGGTGCTGCACGACCTCAAGGACCAGGGCATCGGCATCATCTACATCAGCCACCGCATGGCCGAGATCTTTGCGCACTGCACGCGCGTGACCGTGCTGCGCGACGGCCGCAACGTGCACTCGGGCCCGCTGGCCGATCTAAACGCCGACTCCCTGGTGCGCCGCATGGTCGGCCGCGACCTGGGCAACTACTACCCGCCCAAGCAGCAGGACGCAAACCGCGGCGAGGACGTGCTCGAAGTGCGTAACCTGGCCGATGGTGAGCGCGTGCACGGTGTTTCGTTCACCCTGCAGCGCGGCGAGATCCTGGGCATTGCCGGGCTCATGGGTGCCGGGCGCAGCGAGCTGGCGCAGACCCTGTGCGGCCTGCGCCCCGCCACCGGCGGCAGCGTACACCTGCGCGGCAAGCCGCTCTCGATCCGAAAGTACAGCCATGCGCTGCGCGAAGGCATCGCCTACCTCAGCGAAGACCGCAAGGCCGCAGGCGTGTACCTGGACCTGCCGATCGCGCAGAACATCGCCTCCATGGCCCTGGCGCGCGTGAGTTCGCGATTCGGCCTGCTGCAGCGTGTAGCCGAGCACCGGCTGGCGCAGGAGCTGGGCGCACGCCTGAAGCTCAAGTCCGACGGTGTGCAGATTGAGGTGGCGAGCCTGTCGGGCGGCAACCAGCAGAAAGTGGCTATTGCCAAGCTGCTGGCCACCAACCCCGCAGTGCTGCTGATGGATGAGCCCACGCGCGGCGTGGACGTGGGCGCCAAGTCGGAGATCCACCACATCCTGCGCGACCTGGCCTGCCAGGGCGTGGGCGTGGTGGTCATCTCCTCCGAACTGCCCGAGATCATCGGGCTGTGCGACCGGGCCCTCGTGATCAAGGGCGGCCGTGTCGCGGGCGAGGTGCAAGGCAAGGACATGACGGAAGAGGCGCTGCTGCGGCTGGCCTCGGGACTGGAACGACAAGAGGAGACGGCATGAATCACCCCGCACAACTAGACGCTGGCACCATGGCCGGCCTGCAGCCGCAGCGCCAGGCACCGGGAGGGCCCGGCAAACCTGGCGGCACCAAACTCACCAGCATGCGCGAGATGGGCCTGCTGGCCATCATCCTGGTGCTGTGCATCGGCATGAGCTTCGCCTCGCCCTACTTCCTGACCTGGGACAACATCCGCGCCATGCTGCTGTCGTTCTCCATCGAGGGCATCGTGGTCGTAGGCATGACCATCTTGCTGATCGTGGGTGGCATCGACCTGTCGGTGGGCTCGGTGGTGTGCTTTGCGATGGTGATCACGGGCAAACTCTTCCTAATGGGGTTCGACCCCTGGACTGCCGGGCTCATCGCAATCGCCGCCAGCGCGCTCATCGGGGCCATGATTGGCGGCTGCGTGGTGCGCATCGGGCTGAACCATTTCATCGCCTCGCTGGCCTTCATGGTCATTGTGCGCGGGCTGTGCCTGGCGCTCACGCAGGGCACGCCCCAGTCGCTGTTCTCGCTGCCGGCCTCGTTCAAGTTCATCGGCCAGGGCAATCTGTTCGGCATTCCGGCGGTGATCCTGATCTTTCTGTTCATCGTGGTGGTCAGCGACTTCGTGCTGCGCCGCGCCAGCCTGCTGCGCCGCGTGTTCTACACCGGCAGCAACGAGAAGGCGGCGCTGTACTCGGGTATCCGCGTGGGCCACGTGAAGTTCTGGGTCACGGTGCTGTGCGCAGCCTCGGCAGGCCTGGCGGGTGTGATCTACACCGCGCGTTTCGGTGCGGCCACGCCGACCTTCGGCGTGGGCATGGAGCTCAACGTGATTGCCGCGGCCGTGATCGGCGGCGCCAGCTTGAAGGGCGGCTCCGGCACGGTGCTGGGCGCCGTGCTGGGCCTGGCCCTGCTCTCGGTGGTGACCAGCTCGCTGATCCTGCTGGACGTATCGCCCTACTGGCAGGACGTGATCAAGGGCCTGATCCTGCTGGCCGCCGTGACCATCGACCACCTCATGAACACCCGAAAGACCAAGCGATGAATGCCGTGATGATGAACGCAGCGATGAAGACCACCACCCTGGGCCCGTCGGGCATCCAGTGCTCGGCCATTGGCCTGGGCACCTGGGCCATGGGCGGCTGGATGTGGGGCGGGCAGGACAGCGCTGCCGCCACCGAAGCCATACACGCCTCACTCGACGCCGGGGTGACACTGATCGACACCGCGCCGGCCTATGGCCTGGGAGCCTCCGAGCAGCTCGTCGGTGCGGCGCTCAAGGGTCGCCGCCACGAGGCGGTGATCGCCACCAAGTGCGGCCTGGTCTGGCACACGCAGCAGGGCACTCACTTCTTCGACGAAGACGGCCACCCTGTGCACCGCCACCTGGGCCGCGCATCGATCTTCCACGAAGCCGAGGAGAGCCTGAAACGCCTGCAGACCGACTACATCGACCTGTACATCACCCACTGGCAGGACAGCACCACGCCGGTCGAAGAGACCATGGATGCCCTGCTCGACCTCAAGAAGCAAGGCAAGATCCGCGCGATCGGCGTGAGCAACGTAGATGCGCCGACCCTGGCCGAGTACCTGCGCCACGGCCCCGTGGATGCCGCGCAGGAGCGCTACAGCCTGATCGACCGTGAGATCGAACAGACCCTGCTGCCGCTGTGCGGCCGCAACAACGTCGCCATCCTGGGCTATTCCTCGCTGGCGCTGGGCCTGCTGGCCGGCCCCATCGACCCGGCACGCCAGTTCACGGGCGACGACCAGCGCGCCAGCAATCCGCGCTTCAGCGCGGCCAACCGCACCCGGCTCAAGGGCTTCTTCGACGAGGTGGAGCCCCTGCGCCGGCAGTTCGGGTGCTCGTTTGGCCAGTTGATGATTGCCTGGACGCTGGCCAGCGGCAGCGTGTCGGTGGCGCTGTGCGGCGCGCGCACGCGGGCGCAGGCCACCGAAAACGCGACTGCGGGTGCGCTGGAGCTGCCCGAGGAAGCAGTGCAGCGCATCGACGATGCCGCAAGCGCCCACCTGAAGGCCCTGGCCTGACCCATATCCACCCCCAACCCAAGGACTTCTTCGTATGTCGAAAGACAAGACCGCACGCCTGAACCGCCTGCTCACCAACGGCCGCTGCCTGGACATCGCGCTCGACCACGGCGTATGCAACGAACCCAGCTTCCTCAATAGCCTGGAAGACATGCCCCAGGTGATGGACAAGCTCGTGGCCGCCGCGCCCGACGCCATCCAGCTCAACTACGGCCAAGCCGACCTGCTGCAGGACCGCCCAGGGCGCAGCAAGCCCGCGCTGGTGATGCGCATCGACATGGGCAACCCCTACAACGCCACGGCCCACCGCGTGATGTGGGCTGTGCTGCAGAACGAGCACGACCCGGTGCTGCCGGCCGTGCAGCGCGATGCGGCCTGCGTGGTGGTCAACCTCTTCATGTTGCCCAATGAGCCCGACCTGTTCCGCCAGTGCGTGCAAAACATCGCCCGCGTGCGCGCAGACTGCGACCGTTACGGCATGCCGCTGATGATCGAGCCGCTGGTGATGCGCCCGCACAGCGACCAGGGCGGCTACATGGTCGACGGCGACGCCGAGAAGATCGTCACCCTGGTGCGCCTGGCGCGCGAGATGGGCGCCGACATCGTGAAGGCCGACCCGACCACCGACCCAGCCGACTTCCACCGCGTGGTGCAGGCCGCGCGCTGCCCGGTGCTTGTGCGTGGCGGCGGCCGCGAGGAGCTGCAGCATGTGTTCGCGCGCTCGCGCGTTCTGCTCGACCAGGGGGCCGTGGGCATGGTCTACGGGCGCAACGTGTACCAGCACGCCAAACCATCGGCCGTGGTCGACGCGCTGATGGCCATGATCCACCGCGGTGCCAGCGCCGCAACAGCCTGGGACATCTACAGCACGGGAGCGCACGCGTCCTGAGGCAAAAAGAGCATTGCGCGCAGAAGGCTGCGCACCGACGAGAGCAAAACAAGAAGAGAGGGACCCAGGAGAAAACCCCGCGGCCTATGGCGAGAAAGCCAGCGGCCCGGCGCGCCTGTGCGCGCCTGCGGCGGGCGATCGCAAGGATCGAGGAAGAAGGTTCACACAGAACCGCTCAAACAGGAGACGACGATGAAAATCCGGTATTACCTGATGGCACTGCTGCTGCCGTTCGCCACCTTGCTCACGCATGCGGCGATCACGGGGGTCAACCCGATGACGACCCTCACCACCATGGCGGCTGCGGTCACGCAGGCCGCCGCGGCACCGCTCCCGCTGCAGGGGCCGGGCCTGGGCAATCTTACCTACACCTCGGCCGAGCTGTTCAAGCCGGTCTCCATGATCACCCGCGCCTCGGGCGACGTGCCGGCCACCTACCCTGGCCGCAAGGACTACGGGCTGAACGTGGGCATCATGCTCAACGGCTATTTCCTGACCTCCTTCGCGCCCGACAGCGGCCTGGGCCCCGGGGGCTTTCTGCTGTACGACGTATCCAACCCGCGGGCCATCGTGCTCGTCAAGAAGATCTACGAGCCCGAGGGCCGCACCAAGGAGTTCCGCGAGGCGCACGCTTTCGGCACGGCCAAGATCGGTGGCCGCCAGTACGTGGTGGTACCCAGCATCAAGGGCATCGAGTTCTGGGACTTCACCGACATCAACAACATCCAGCAGGTCAAGAAGCTGGCGCTGCCCACAGTGAACGGCGGTGACTACGCCAACGTGGCCTGGCAGCTTTGGTGGCAGGCGCCTTACGTGTATGTGGCCTCGGCCAACGACGGCGTGTACATCGTCGATGCCAGTGACCCCGCCAATGCCGTGATCGCCAACCGCGGGGCGGGAAAGCCCAACCCCGTGCCCACCGGCGAGCTCGGCGGCTTTCGCGTGGGCCCCATCTTCACCATGGGCAACCACATGGTGCTGACCTCGATGGACAACACCGACGGCTTTGCCAGCCTGGACATTTCCGACCCGCTCAACCCCAAGGTGCTAGACACCGTGGGCTCCAACCCCAACTACTACGCTACCTGCTTCGATGGCCGCAACTTGCATGCCTCGGCCCGTGGCAGCGGCGCCAAGATGTACAGCTACGACCTGCTGGACCGCACGCAGTTCGTGGTGGAGGACAACCGCCTCGTCATCGACGAGCAACTGTACTGCGGCACGCAGGACCACTACGTCTTCCAGGGGGCGCAGTTCAAGGTGCACAAGGTGGACGTGAGCAACCCGCTCAACCACGTGGAAGTGGGCCAGGGCAGCCTGTTCGCCACCAGTGACCCTGAATACTCGCACTCCGACCACGGCCAGGTCGCGCCCATGGGCAACCTACTGTTCATCGGCAACGACCACGGCTCGGGCAGCGGCTTCATCGTGCACCAGACGGCACGCGACACCACGCCACCTGCGGTCAAGCAAACATCTCCCCCCCAAGGCGCCAAGCAGCAGGCGCTGACCTCGCGCATCGGCGTAGGTCTGACGGACAGCATCCTGCCAGAGAGCGTGAACGCCAGTACCTTCATCGTGCGCCCTGTCAATGGCAACACCCTGCAAGGTACCTACAGCGTGCAACTGGGCATCATCAATTTCCACCCCGCGCAACCCTTGGCAGCAGGTACCACCTATGAAATCCTGCTCCCCGCAGGCGGCGTGAAAGACTATGCAGGCAATGCCATCGCCAGTCAGTACCGTTCCGTGTTCCACACCGGCAACGCCACCGACATCAGCCTGATGAACCACTGGCCTCTGATCAGAGGGCTTGCCGATGAGATCAGCGCCAACAATGGCACGGCTTCGGCAGCGGACCAGTTCGGCAGCATCGGCCTGAATTTTGCGCAGCGCACCGGCGGCGTGCAGCTTAAAAACGATGGTGTGGCCACTGCCCTGGGCGGCACGGCGTCGCTGGCGTTCTACATGAAAACCACGCAGAACGGTTCAGCCAACGCCTGGACGGCGCCAGGCCTCTTCGGGCGCGACCAGTCGGGCGGCGCGGACGATGTGTTCTGGGGCTGGATCGACAACACCGGCCGCATGAACCTCTCGGTGGGCAACGTGACGGGCAACAACTCCGGCACCCGCTCCACCACCGCCGTGAACGACGGCAACTGGCACCATGTGGTGATGACACGCGACGCGGCCTCGGGCGCGCAGACCCTGTACATCGACGGCGTCAAAACCAGCTCGACAGGTCTCCCCGGCACCAAGGGCCTATCCAACAAGTTCGCGCTGCTCGGGCAGATCCAGGGCAATACCGACTTCTTCCGCGGAAGCCTGGCCGATGTGCGCGTCTACGGGCGTGTTCTCAGCGATGCCGATGTCGCGCAGCTGCGCTCGCAAGCCATCATCGGCGATGCAGGCGTCAGCGGCGGGCCGCAGTTGGTGAACGGGCAACTGTCGTTCGACCCCACCCGCCTGGGCGGTGGCAGCGGCGTCACCTACCGTTGGAATTTCGGCAACGGCACGCAGACCGCCTTCTCGTCACAGGCAAATACCACCTACAGCTACAACCGCCCCGGCCACTACACGGTGACCCTGACAGTGCGCGACGCAGCGGGCCTGGAGACCTTCTACACCTACAACGTGACTGTGACCTTCCCGACCACGGCCACAGCGCCCACGCATTCGAGCAATATCGTCGGCGACGCCAACAACGTCTACACGGTGAACCCAGACAGCGGCACGGTAGCGGCCATCGACGCCACGGCCCTGAGCAAGCGCTGGGAAACCCGCGTAGGCGACGAGCCCAAAACCCTGGCCCGCGCACCGGACGGCCGCCTCTGGGTCACCGTGCAGGGCGAGGACAAGCTCGTGGCCTTGAACCCAGCCGATGGCAGCATCTCCGCGACCATTTCGCTGGCCTATGGCAGCGGCCCTTATGGCGTGGCGTTCACACCCAACGGCAGCAAGGGGCTGCTCTCGCTGGAGAGCAAATCCACCCTGCTCACCTTCGATCCTGCCAACGGCAGCATCACGGGAACACTGACGCTCGAAGGCGACCTGCGCGGCATTGCAGTGGCGGCAGACTCTCAAACTGCCTACATCACACGTTTCAAGTCCTTGATGACGGGCGGCCAGTTGCACAAGGTGAATCTCAATGGCATGCAACTGCTGTCCACCATCGCTCTTCCTGTGGACACGACGACAGTGGACACTGAGAACAGCGCGCGCGGCGTGGCTAATTACCTGAGCCAGGTGGTGATCTCGCCCGATGGCTCGCGCGCAGTGCTGCCGGGCAAGAAGGACAACATCGTGCGCGGGCGCTTCCGCGACGGCAACGACCTGCTGCACGACCAGACGGTGCGCTCCATCCTCTCGCAGGTGGATCTGGCCCAGGCAACGCACCTGCTGCCCGAGCAGATCGACTTCGACGACCGCGCACCGGCGCGGGCCGCCCTCTTCTCCCCTGCGGGCGACTACCTGTTCGTCGCGCAGATGGAGGGCAACAACATCGCCATCGTCGATACCTACACCCGCGCCGTGCGCGGCGAGATAAAGGCCAGCAGCGCGCCGCACGGCCTGTACCTGGACGCCACACGCAAGCGATTGTTCGTGAACAATTTCCTCGCGCGCTCGGTCACCGTGCACGATGTGGCTGACGTTCTGGCCTCGCGCAGCGCGGCGGCGGTGTTCCTGCAGAACATCACCACGGTGGCGCAAGAGCCGCTGGCGGCAGCCGCTCTGCGCGGCAAGCTGGTGTTTTACAACGCCGCCGACAGGCGCATGAGCAAGGACAACTACATGTCCTGCGCGAGCTGCCACGCAGATGGCGGCGACGACGGCATGGTCTGGGACTTCACGCAGCGCGGAGAGGGCCTGCGCCGCACCATCAGCCTGCAGGGCCGGCGCGGTACCGGCCACGGCAAGCTGCACTGGAGCGCCAACTTCGACGAGGTGCAAGACTTCGAGAACGACATGCGCAGCGCGTTCGGCGGCACCGGCTTCCTGAGCGACGCGGACTTTGCTGCGACCAGCGACCCGCTGGGCGCACCCAAGGCCGGTCGCAATGCGCAGCTCGACGACCTGGCGGCCTATCTGGCATCGCTCAACAAGTACCTGCGCAGCCCGGCACGCGCTGCCGACGGCAGCCTCACGGTAGAGGCTGCGCGCGGGCAGACCCTGTTTGCCAACGCCAACTGCGCCAGTTGCCATGCGGGCGGGACTTTCCAGGACGGCCTCCGGCACGATGTGGGAAGCATCCAGCCATCATCCGGCAAGGGTGCCAGCCAGCCACTGGCCGGCGTGGGTTTCGACACCCCCACCCTGCTGGGCAGCTGGGCTGCCAAGTCCTACCTGCACAACGGCCAGAAGGCCAGCGTGCTGGACGTGATCGCGGGAGGCCACGGCAACGCGGCAGGCCTGCCCGCAGCCGACCGGCAGGCGCTGGCCAACTACGTGCGCTCGCTGGACACGGCGTCCGAATACACCACGCGCCTGCGCTCCAGCCACAGCAGCCTGTGCGTGAACATCAGGGGGGCCTCGGCTGCCAGCGGCGCGGTCGCCATCCAGTGGCCCTGTGGCACGGCGAACAACGAGACCTTCACGGTGCGCAACTTCTCGGGCGGCTACGTGCAGCTGGTCGCCAAGCACAGCAACCTGTGCCTGGCACAGGACAGCACCGCCACCAGCGGTGCCGGTGTGGTGCAACTGGCCTGCACGGTGGGCAACACGGCGCAGTGGACCTTGTCAGGATCGACGCTGCGCAACCGTGCATCGGGCGCCTGCCTCGATGTGCCCAACAACTCGACTGCGCAGGACATCCCCCTGCTCACTTGGACCTGCAATGCGGGCAACAACCAGAACTGGCTCCAGTTGCCCTGACCGTTGCCCCAAGGCTCTGGAGGCTGCGCGAGCAAAAAAAGCCGGGGCCCTCAGGCCCCGGCTTCATGTGATTGGCAGTCGCCACACCAGTCACGGAAAAGTGCTGCCTTTGTTACTGCAGGATGGTCACACCGGTCTTGGCTTGCAACGCCTCAAACGTTACTCCCGGTGCCAACTCCACCAGCTTGAGGCCTTGTGGCGTCACATCCAGCACAGCCAAGTCAGTAATGATGCGGTCCACCACACCCACGCCGGTCAGGGGCAGCGTGCAGGCAGGCAAGATCTTGAGGTCTTCGGTGCCATCCTTCTTCTTGGCCACATGTTCCATGAGCACGATCACGCGCTTGACACCAGCCACCAGGTCCATGGCACCGCCCATTCCCTTGACCATCTTGCCAGGGATCATCCAGTTGGCCAGATCGCCCTTTTCGCTGACCTGCATGGCGCCCAGGATGGACAGGTTGATCTTGCCGCCACGGATCATGGCGAACGACTGGTCGCTGCCAAAGATGGACGAGCCCTTGATGGTTGTTACCGTCTGCTTGCCAGCGTTGATGAGGTCCGGGTCCACCTTGTCTTCGGTCGGGAAGGGCCCGATGCCCAGCATGCCGTTCTCGGACTGCAGCCACACTTCCTTGTCACCGGTGAAATTGGCCACCAGCGTAGGAATGCCGATGCCCAGGTTCACATAGAAACCATCTTCGAGTTCTTGCGCCGCACGGGCGGCCATCTGGTCTTGGGTCCACGGCATGGTCAGGCTCCTGCTTTCTCGGTCTTGGTCTCGGTAATCGTTCGCTTTTCGATGCGCTTTTCGGGGTTGGCATTGAGCACGATGCGGTGCACATAAATGCCGGGCAGATGGATGTCGTCGGGGGCCAGCTCACCCACTTCCACGATTTTTTCCACTTCAACGATGCAGACCTTGCCAGCAGTGGCCGCCGCCGGGTTGAAGTTGCGCGCCGTCAGGTTGAAGCGCAGGTTGCCCGATTTGTCGGCTACGTCGGCCTTGACCAGAGAGACCTCCGGCACCAGCGAGCGCTCCATCACATAGGTTTCGCCGTCGAACTCGCGCAGTTCCTTGCCTTCGGCCACGATGGTGCCCACGCCAGTCTTGGTGAAAAAGGCCGGGATGCCTGCACCACCAGCGCGCAGCTTCTCAGCCAGCGTGCCCTGGGGCGTGAACTCCAGCTCCAGCTCGCCCGCCAGGTACTGGCGCTCGAACTCCTTGTTTTCACCCACGTAGGACGAGATCATTTTCTTGATCTGCCGGGTTTCGAGCAGCTTGCCCAGGCCAAAGCCATCGACGCCCGCGTTGTTGGAGATCACGGTGAGGTTCTTCGCTCCCGAATCGCGCAGTGCGTCGATCAGGGCTTCAGGAATGCCACACAGCCCAAAACCGCCCACAGCCATGAGCTGGCCGTCGGCAACCACGCCCTTGAGGGCCTCGGCTGCGGAGGGGAATATCTTGTTCACCACGATCTCCTTGTGAATGTTGGATGCGATACGATACTACGTACAAACATAAGTAGTACCCCGTAAAGACTTGCACTATGGACGTAGATTACCGACTGGCTTTTGACATGGCCCCCGTGGGGCTGGTGCTGTCACGCAACCGCACCATGGTCGATTGCAACCGCCATGTCTGCGAGATGTTCGGCGCTTCGCGCGAGGTGCTCATCGGCCAGTCGTTCCAGGTACTTTACCCAAGCGCCGACGAATATGAGCGCCTGGGCGCGCACATGGAGCCCATCCTGAACGCCAAGGGCCACTATGCGGACAACCGCATCATGAAGCGCGCCAACGGCGAGGTGTTCTGGTGCCATGTATCGGGCCGTGCGCTCAACCGCGAGAATCCGCACGCTTCAGGCATCTGGAGCTTTGAAGACCTGAGTTCGCAACGTACCGTGAAGGCCGAGCTTACGGGCCGCGAGCGCGAGGTGGCGGCACGCCTGCTGGAGGGCCTGACCTCCAAGGAGATCGGCCGGGCACTGGAGATCAGCCACCGCACAGTGGAGATCTACCGCGCGCGCCTTATGCGCAAGTACAACGCCTCCACCGCCGCCGACCTGGTGCACAAGCTGCTGGCCGGTGGATAGGCTCCCCCTGAGTCGCTTCGCGCCTTCCCCTTGAGGGGGACACCACCAGTGGCCTGGCAAAGCCAGTTCCACGGTGGCGCTGGCTTGGTACATGCCAGTTCTACGGGCAACAGGCAGCAGTCCAAGCCGAAGACCGCATCGTCAGCCCCTCTTGGGCCCGTCGATCACCTCGGCCGCGGTGCGAAAGCCCTCGACCGCCGCAGGCAGGCCGCAGTAGATGCTGGCGTGCAGCAGCACCTCCTGGATCTCCGCCGGCGTAGCGCCATTGTTGAGCGCGCCACGCACATGGCCCTTGAGCTCATGCTGCTTGCCCAGCGCCGTGAGAAAAGCCACGGTGATCAGACTGCGCGTTTTCATGTCCAACCCCGGTCGCTGCCACACATCGCCCCAGGCGTTGCGGGTGATGAACTCCTGAATGGGCTGGGTGAAGTCTGTGGCATTGCCAAAGGCATTGGCCACAAAGTCTTCACCCATGACCTGCTTACGCGTGGCCAGGCCTTTATCGAAGTCTTTTGTGGAGGGGTTGGATGGTTGCGTCATGCGGGTTCTCCGATGGAGTGGGGGCCGCCATCGTAGCCGCCCCCATGCGGGCACAAAGAAAAACGCCCCCTGAGACGTCCCTCAGGACCCGCAGTAGGCGTTGCCACAACGCTCAGGCCTTGGCTGCCGCCAAGTCAAACCGGTCCAGGTTCATGACCTTGGTCCAGGCGCGCAAGAAGTCCTGCACAAACACCGCCTGGGCGTCACTGCTGGCATAAACCTCGGCCAGCGCACGCAGCACCGCATTGGAGCCGAACACCAGGTCGGCCACCGTGCCGCTCCACCTTTTGGCGCCCGTGCCGCGATCCACACCTTCCAAGACGCCCGCCAAAGTGGCGGACTTCTGCCATTGGGTGCGCATGTCGAGCAGGTTCACAAAGAAGTCGTTGCTCAGCGCGCCGGGACGCTGCGTGAAGACACCATGCGGCGCCTGGCCCACATTGGCGCCTAGCACGCGCAGGCCACCGATCAGCACCGTCATCTCCGGCGCAGTCAAGGTCAGCTGGTTGGCGCGGTCCACCAACAGCTCGGCCACGGCACCTTCCAGGCCGGGGCGCACGTAGTTGCGGAAACCATCGGCCACGGGCTCCATGACTTCGAACGAAGGCACATCGGTCTGATCCTGCGAGGCATCGGTGCGACCAGGCGTGAAAGGTACGGTCACGTCTTGCCCAGCCTGCTTGGCCGCAGCCTCCACCGCAGCACCACCGGCAAGCACGATCAGGTCGGCCAGCGAGATCTTCTTGCCGCCCGTCTGCCCTGCGTTGAACGCGCTCTGGATCTTTTCGAGCTGGCCCAGCACCTTGGCTAATTGAGCAGGCTGGTTCACAGCCCAGTCCTTCTGCGGCGCCAGGCGGATGCGGGCCCCGTTGGCGCCACCGCGCTTGTCGCCGCCCCGGAATGTGGATGCAGAGGCCCAGGCGGCAGACACCAGCTCGGCCACGGACAGGCCTGAGGCCAGCACCTGGGCCTTGAGCGCTGCGATGTCCTGCGCATCGACCAGCGCGTGGTCCAACGCCGGGATCGGGTCTTGCCAGACCAGCACTTCGGCCGGCACCTCGGGGCCGAGGTAGCGGGCGCGCGGCCCCATGTCGCGGTGTGTGAGCTTGAACCAAGCACGGGCAAACGCATCGGCAAATTGCTCAGGGTGCTCCAGGAACCGGCGCGAGATCTTCTCGTAGGCAGGATCAAAGCGCAGCGACAAATCGGTCGTCAGCATGGTGGGCACCAGCTTCTTCGAGGGGTCGTGTGCATGCGGGATCGTCGCGGCCGCACCCTTGGCCGTCCACTGGTGGGCACCGGCCGGGCTCTTGGTCAGCTCCCATTCGTAGCCGAACAGGTTTTCGAGAAAGTTGTTGCTCCACTGCGTGGGCGTGGTGGTCCAGGTCACTTCCAGGCCGCTGGTGATGGTGTCACCGCCCTTGCCGGAACCATGGCTGCTCTTCCAGCCCAAGCCCTGCTCTTCAATGCCCGCACCCTCGGGCTCCTTGCCCACCAGAGCAGCGTCGCCTGCACCATGGGTCTTGCCAAAAGTGTGGCCACCCGCAATGAGTGCCACGGTCTCTTCATCGTCCATGGCCATGCGCGCAAAGGTGTCGCGGATGTCACGCGCCGCGGCGATGGGGTCGGGGTTGCCGTTGGGGCCTTCGGGGTTCACGTAGATCAGCCCCATCTGCACGGCGGCCAGGGGGTTGGCAAGGTCGCGCTCGCCGCTGTAACGCTTGTCGCCGCCCAGCCAGGTGTTTTCTGCACCCCAGTACACGTTTTCGTCCGGCTCCCACACATCGGGGCGGCCACCGGCAAAGCCGAAGGTCTTGAAGCCCATGGATTCGAGCGCCACGTTGCCCGTCAGGATCATCAGGTCAGCCCACGAAATCTTGCGGCCGTACTTTTGCTTGATGGGCCAGAGCAGGCGGCGCGCCTTGTCCAGATTGGCGTTGTCCGGCCAGCTGTTGAGCGGCGCAAAACGCTGCTGACCGGCCCCTGCACCACCGCGCCCGTCGGCCAGACGGTAGGTGCCCGCGCTGTGCCAGGCCATGCGGATGAACAGCGGGCCATAGTGGCCAAAGTCGGCCGGCCACCAGTCCTGCGAATCGGTCATCAGTGCGTGCAAGTCTTTCTTGACGGCCGAGAGGTCCAGACTTTTGAATTCTTCAGCGTAGTTGAAGCCCTCGCCCATCGGGTCGGTGAGCGGCGAGTTCTGGTTCAACGGGCGGAGATTGAGCTGGTTGGGCCACCAGTCGGCATTGCGGGGCCCCGTGGGGACGGCCTTGGTGTGGTCAAAGGGGCACTTGGCTTCGGTGGTCATGGGGCATCTCCTTGGTGAATGCGGTCAACAGAACAATGAAGTGCATCGTAGAAGCAGCTCGAAAATATGTAAATTAAATCAAGCAAATTTAGCCAATAGCAAATATTTATAGATCGCAGACCATAGATACAGCAGACACAGCGCCGTACCGGCGTGCGTCCTCAAAATGAGGACAACGCGGCACGTGGCTTCCATGCGCTTGCCAGGTGCACTCCTCTCCAACGGTCGGCCAATCGTGATACGGTCCCCCCACGCAACAACCGTTGGAGACATCCTTGAGCACCGCTTCCCGCTACCCCTTCCCCGACCTGAACACCCTGCCCGAAGACATCCGCACACGCATCGTTGAAGTGCAGGAAAAGGCGGGCTTCATCCCCAACGTGTTTCTGGCGTTCGCGCGCCGCCCCGCCGAGTGGCGCGCTTTCTTCGCGTACCACGATGCACTCATGCTGAAAGAGGAAGGCAGCCTGACCAAGGGCGAGCGCGAGATGATCGTCACCACCACCAGCGCGGCCAACCAGTGCCTGTACTGCGTGGTGGCGCATGGCGCGATCCTGCGCATCTATGAAAAGAAACCCCTCATCGCCGACCAGGTGGCCGTGAACTACCGCAAGGCAGACATCAGCCCGCGCGAGCGGGCCATGCTAGACTTTGCAATGAAGGTCTGCCAGCGCTCGCACGAGATCGAGGACGCCGACTTCGCCGCCCTGCACGCCCACGGCTTTGACGACGAGGACATCTGGGACATCGCGGCCATCACGGCGTTCTTCGGGCTCAGCAACCGCATGGCCAGCTTTGCGGGCATGTTGCCCAACCCAGAGTTCTATCTGATGGGCCGTGTTCCCAAGCAGAAGTAAAGCAGCACAACAGGGCGCGGCGGCGAGCCAAAATACTATGCTTTTGATAGCATAAAGCGCTTATCCATCGCGCGCAGAGGCCCTTTTTCTGCCTTGATTCAGTCTGCCGAGACCAGCGCCCGCATCCAGTCCGGCAGCGGCGCTGCCTTCTGCTGCGGGAAGTCCACCCAGATGGTAGTGGCCCCGCCCGCCGCGCAGATCAAGCCGGGCTGGTCCACCCGCTCCATCGTGCCCCAGGTCTCGAACGTGGTGCGACCGGGGTCGCTCACGTAGAGCTTGAGCAGCACATCGGCCGGGTATTCGAGCTGCTTGTAGAAATTGCAAAACGCGTTGACGATCACCGGCCCCTGCCCGCGCGGGTCGGGGTTGCAGCCGACCGACACCATCCAGTCGATGCGCGCGGTTTCCAGGTAGCGGAAGTACACGGTGTTGTTGACATGGCCCATGGCATCCATGTCGCCCCAGCGCACGGGGAAGCGCATCTCGAAGACCAGCTTCTTAGCTTCAGGAATTTCAATCTTCATCGATAGTCCAGGTTGGTGGTACCGCCCAGCGCTCTGCAACTGGGGCGCCCCCAGGCCAGCGCCACAGTGGAACTGGCTCTGCTAGGCCACCGGTGCCATCCCCCTCGGGGGATGGCGCGCAGCGCCTCAGGGGGGCTTCCTATACGGCGAAACCATCGTCCGCCGCAATCACCGCGCCGTTGATGAAATGGCTCTGGTCACTGGCCAGCATGACCAGCAGTGCGTCCAGGTCTTGTGCGTTGCCAACGCGCTTGCGGGGCAGCATGTCGATGAGCTTCTTGCCTTGCTCGGTTTGCCAGTGGTGGTGGTTGATTTCGGTGTCGATGTAGCCGGGGCAGATGGCGTTGGTGTTGATGCCGAACTTGCCCCACTCCATGGCCATGGCCCGGGTCATCTGCACCACGGCGGCCTTGCTCATGCAATAGGCGCCGATCTGAGGCAGCACCTTGAGCCCGGCCATCGACGCAATGTTGATGATCCGCCCCCCGGTGAAGCTGCCCGGCGCTGCCCCACGCGAGCGGGCCAGCATGCGTTTGCCCACCTCTTGCGCCACAAAAAAAGCGCCCTTCACATTGGTGTCGAAGATGAAGTCGTAATCCTCGGGCGTCACGTCCTGCAAGCGCTGCGTGGTGCTCACGCCCGAGTTGTTGACCAGGATATCGATCGAGCCCATTTCGGTCTCGGCATGGGCCACTGCGGACTTGATGGAATCGTGGTCGGTCACGTCCAGCTCAATCACATGGGCGTCACCGCCCTCGCCTTCGATGTGGGCACGCAGTTCCTTGAGCTTCTCTACCCGACGACTGGCCAGCACCACACCGGCCCCGGCACGTGCCAGCGTGCGCGCAAACTGTGCACCCAGGCCGCTGGACGCGCCTGTGACGAAGGCCACGCGGCCTGACAAGTCGATGCTGTATGCCATTTAGAGTCTCCCTACTGGATCAAAATAGAACGGTCGTTCGATTGTCTATATTCCGTGAATACAATCAGTCGCCAGACAGACAGGGCGCGGTCGGCGCTCTGTAGAAAATAATCCATTATCAAACGCCCGACGAGAAGCACATGACCAACGAAGAAATCCTCGCCCAGTACGGCCCCCGCGAATCCATGGAATACGACGTGGTGGTCGTTGGCGGCGGCCCTGGCGGTCTTGCCACTGCGATCCGGCTGAAGCAACTGGCAGCCGAAAAAGGACAGGATGTGTCGGTCGTGGTGCTCGAAAAGGGCTCCGAGCCTGGCGCTCACATCCTGTCGGGCGCCATCATGGACCCCAAGGCCCTCACCGAGCTGATCCCCGACTGGAAAAAGCGCGGCGCCCCGCTCAACCAGCCTGTCACTGACGACGCCTACATCTTCCTGTCGGAAAAGTCGGGCTTTCGCGTGCCCAACATGTTCCTGCCCCCGTTTGCGCACAACCACGGCAACTACATCATCAGCCTGGGCGCACTCACCAAGTGGCTGGGCGAACAGGCCGAAGCCCTGGGCGTGGAGATCTTCCCTGGCTTCACTGCGGCGGAAGTGCTCTACAACGACAACGGTTCCGTCAAGGGCGTGGCCACCGGCAACTTGGGGCTAGGCAAGGATGGCGAACCCACCGAGAACTTCCAGTTGGGCATGGAGCTGCTGGGCAAGTACACCGTGTTTGCCGAAGGCGCACGCGGCCACCTGGGCAAGCAGCTGATTGCCCGCTACAAGCTCGACGAAGGCCGCGACCCACAGAGCTTTGGCATTGGCGTGAAGGAACTCTGGGAAATCGACCCCAAGAAGCACCAGCCCGGCTTTGTGATGCACACCGCTGGCTGGCCCATGGAAAACGACACCTACGGCGGCGCCTTCCTGTACCACCTGGAAGGCAACAAGGTGGCCCTGGGCTTCGTCACCGGCCTGGGTTATGCCAACCCGTACCTGAGCCCGTTCGAGGAATTCCAGCGTTGGAAGACGCACCCGAACGTCCGCTACTACTTCGAGAACGAAAAGGGCGAGATCACGGCCAAGCGCCTGTCTTACGGCGCGCGCGCCATCAATGCCAGCGGCATCAACGCCCTGCCCAAGACGGTGTTCCCGGGCGGCGCGCTGGTGGGCTGCAATGCGGGCTACCTGAACGTGGGCCGCATCAAGGGCAGCCACGCTGCCATCAAGACCGGCATGCTGGCCGCCGAAGCCGCCTACGACGCCGTGGTGGCGGGCCGCCAGCACGATGAACTGAGCGCCTACCCCGAAGCCTTCGAGGCAAGCTGGCTCTACACCGAACTGAACAAGGACCGCAACTTCAAGAACTGGTTCAAGTACGGCCTGACCACGGCCACGCTGATGAACGGCTTCGAGCAGTTCGTGCTGCGCGGCCATATCCCCTGGACGCTGCACCGCGACAAGCCCGACCACGCGTACCTGAAGCCCGCCGCCGAGTGCAAGCCCATCGTCTACCCCAAGCCCGATGGCAAGCTGACGTTTGATCGCCTCTCCAGCGTGTTCATCAGCAACACCAACCACGAAGAAAACCAGCCCGCCCACCTCACGCTCAAGGACGCGAGCGTGCCGGTGAATATCAACCTGGCCAAATACGCAGGCCCCGAGGCCCGCTACTGCCCCGCCGGCGTGTACGAGTTTGTGGCCGATGAAGCCAAGGACGGCAACGCACAGCGCCTGCAGATCAACGCGCAGAACTGCGTGCACTGCAAGACCTGCGACATCAAGGACCCCACGCAGAACATCGTGTGGGTCACACCCGAAGGCGGCGGTGGCCCGAACTACTCTGGCATGTAATCAAAACTGATAGCAAACAATGCTTGAGGGGCCCGCGCAGGGCCCCTTTTTTTATTCAAACTGATCCGACAAACAGCGGCAGATCGGCCTTCTTGAGTGTGCGCAACACGAAACTGGATCGGCTGTGACGTATGCCCTTGATCTTGTAGAGCTTCTCGCGCAGCAGGCGTTCGTAGTCGCGCGTGTCTTTCACCACCACGCGCAGCAGGTAGTCGTAATCGCCCGACACCAGGTGCGCCTCGATCACCTCGGGAATGCTGGCCAGTGTCTCGCCAAATTTTTCAAGGGTGTTGTCGGAGTGGCTGTCGAGCGTGACCTGCACCAGCACCGTGTCGGCCAGATCCAGCGACTGCGGGTTGATGCGCACCGTGTAACCC
>NZ_QAIH01000183.1:27561-29587 GCF_003060895.1 Acidovorax sp. HMWF029
CAGCAGGGCGACGGGCTCAGGCCCACGGAGTGGCCTATCTCTTGCAGGCTGGCGCGCGCGTTGCCCTGTAGCACGGCGAGAATTTTTCTGTCTAGGCGATCCATCGGCCAGATTATTCACAAAAATTCTCCAGTGCAGCAAATTTTTCTGCAAACAAGATCAATCAAAGCGAATTCAGCAAATTCATCTCTGCCACGCGGCGCATACTTCTTTCATCAAGGCGCTCTTACCGGAGCGCACAAACTGGCAAGGCCCCGGCTGGTTACCGCCAGCACGGGGCCCTTGGCATTGCTGGGCCCGCACCAAACCTCGGCGCCGCCGACCGGCACTTTGCCGCGCGCATGACGGGAAGCTGACGCCGCGCATTTAGTAAGCACGCTTACCAGCACAAACCCCGATGCCCCACCGTCTGGTGCCCCCCCATAATTTCCAAGCGGCTGGCACGCTATGCCATCACTTCCCCCGTACACCACACGGTGCGACCAAGCAACATTCCAACAGGAGACAGCATGCAACTGACCAAACTCGTCGTCGGCCTGAGCCTCGCGCTCGGCTTTGTGGCCACCGCTGCAGCGCAAACCACCATGCGAATCAGTATCTCGACGGCCCAGAATTCCCACCAGGGGATTGCCATCGACACGTTTGCCAAGGAAGTCGAAAAGCGCACCAGCGGCCGCTACAAGGTGCAAACCTTCTACAACGGTGCACTGGGCGGCGAGCGCGAGTCGATTGAAGCCGTGCAGCTTGGCACGCAAGAGCTGGCTTTCAGCTCCACGGGACCCATCCCCAATTTTGTGCCTGAAACCAAGATCCTGGACGTGCCCTTCCTGTTCCGCGACAAGGCCCACGCCCGTGCGGTGCTTGACGGCCCCATCGGCCAGGAGATGCTGACCAAGTTCGACAGCAAGGGCTTCAAGGCCCTGGCCTGGGCTGAGAACGGCTTTCGCCATATGACCAACAGCAAGCGCTCGGTCAACACGCCTGAAGACCTCAAGGGCCTGAAGATGCGCACCATGGAGAACCCCGTGCACATCGCCGCGTACAAGGGCTTTGGCATCATCACCACGCCCATGGCCTTCCCCGAAGTGTTCACGGCCCTGCAACAAGGCACTGTGGACGGGCAGGAAAACCCGCTGCCCGTCATCATCTCGGCCAAGTTCGACCAGGTGCAAAAGCACCTGACGCTGACCGGCCACGTGTACTCGCCCGCCATCTTTGTGATGAACAAGGGCGTATTCGACAAGCTCTCGGCTGCCGACAAGCAGGCCTTCATCGAGGCCGCCAAGGAAGGCACCAAGGCCAACCGCGCCCGTGTGGACGAAGACGATGCCAAGGGCGTGGCCGACCTGCGCGCCAAAGGCATGACGGTGGTGGACAACCCCGACAAGTCAAAGTTTGTGGCCGCACTGGCGGGCGTGAATGCGGAGTTTGAAAAGCAGTTCGGCAAGGCCACGCTCGACAAGATCCGCGACGTCAAGTGATGCGCGCGCTACTATCTTTGTAGCAAAAACCAACGCCCGTCGCCATTGCGCTGTCGGGCGTTTTTATTCTTGCCCCTGGTTTACTGCCTGATTGCTTACCGTGTTGTTCCCCCTATTGACTCAACGGCCCATGGCTGGCACCGCCCCATGAAAAATGCTTTTCTCACCTTTGAGCGATGGACCACCTTCATCGCCATGCTGGGGGCCTGCGCCATGCTGGCCCTGTCTGCCTCGCTGGGCATGTTCCAGATCCTCATGCGCTTTGTGCTAGAGCAGCCCGCCGAATGGACGGAAGTGCTGATCCGCTTCAGCCTGATCTGGATGGTCTTCCTCGCCATCCCGGCAGCCTTCCGCCAGGGGGCAATGGTGAGTGTGGACGTGCTGTACCGCTGGAGCCGCCCCGCCATACGGCGGGTGCTGGACTGGGTGGTGGCGCTGGCAGCGCTGGCACTGATCGGCATCGTCATCTGGTATGGCTGGGACTACGCCCAGCGCGGTGGCGTGCAGAGCATGGCGGGGCTGGAATCCGTCTCGATGTTCTGGGC
>NZ_QAIH01000017.1:2500-5268 GCF_003060895.1 Acidovorax sp. HMWF029
CAAGAGGTATCGCATGATGAATACATAGTCATGCGAGGCGAACCGGGTGAACTGAAACATCTCAGTAGCTCGAGGAAAAGACATCAACCGAGATTCCGAAAGTAGTGGCGAGCGAAATCGGAAGAGCCTTCTAGTGATAGCACGACTGTTAGCAAAACGGAATGGAAAGTCCGGCCATAGCAGGTGATAGCCCTGTATGCGAAAACAGACGTGTGGTACTAAGTTAGAGAAAAGTAGGGCGGGACACGAGAAATCCTGTCTGAATATGGGGGGACCATCCTCCAAGGCTAAATACTCGTAATCGACCGATAGTGAACCAGTACCGTGAGGGAAAGGCGAAAAGAACCCCGGGAGGGGAGTGAAATAGATCCTGAAACCGCATGCTTACAAAAAGTAGGAGCCCGAAAGGGTGACTGCGTACCTTTTGTATAATGGGTCAGCGACTTACATTCAGTGGCAAGGTTAACCGAATAGGGAAGCCGTAGAGAAATCGAGTCCGAATAGGGCGAATCAGTCGCTGGGTGTAGACCCGAAACCAAGTGATCTATCCATGGCCAGGATGAAGGTGCCGTAACAGGTACTGGAGGTCCGAACCCACTAGTGTTGCAAAACTAGGGGATGAGCTGTGGATAGGGGTGAAAGGCTAAACAAACTT
Organism: Acidovorax sp. HMWF029; assembly: GCF_003060895.1. GTDB lineage: Bacteria > Pseudomonadota > Gammaproteobacteria > Burkholderiales > Burkholderiaceae_C > Acidovorax. The sequence continues at coordinate 3,156 of NZ_QAIH01000017.1, forward strand.
GGAAATAGCTGGTTCTCTCCGAAAACTATTTAGGTAGTGCCTCAAGTATTACCTGCGGGGGTAGAGCACTGTTTAGGCTAGGGGGTCATGGCGACTTACCAAACCTATGCAAACTCCGAATACCGCAGAGTACAGCTTGGGAGACAGAGCACCGGGTGCTAACGTCCGGACTCAAGAGGGAAACAACCCAGACCGCCAGCTAAGGTCCCTAAAATTGGCTAAGTGGGAAACGAAGTGGGAAGGCTAAAACAGTCAGGATGTTGGCTTAGAAGCAGCCATCATTTAAAGAAAGCGTAATAGCTCACTGATCGAGTCGTCCTGCGCGGAAGATGTAACGGGGCTAAGCCAGTTACCGAAGCTGCGGATTTGCAATTTATTGCAAGTGGTAGGAGAGCGTTCTGTAGGCCTGTGAAGGTGTCTGGTAACGGATGCTGGAGGTATCAGAAGTGCGAATGCTGACATGAGTAGCGTTAAAGGGGGTGAAAAGCCCCCTCGCCGTAAGCGCAAGGTTTTCTACGCAACGTTCATCGGCGTAGAGTGAGTCGGCCCCTAAGGCGAGGCAGAGATGCGTAGCTGATGGGAAACAGGTCAATATTCCTGTACCGATCAATAGTGCGATGTGGGGACGGAGAAGGTTAGCTCAGCCAACTGTTGGATATGTTGGTTCAAGCCTGTAGTCGTGCCTGGTAGGCAAATCCGCCGGGCTTAGATGAGGGGTGATAACGAGTCTGCTTGCAGACGAAGTGAGTGATACCCTGCTTCCAGGAAAAGCCACTAAGCTTCAGCTATTGACGACCGTACCGCAAACCGACACTGGTGCGCGAGATGAGTATTCTAAGGCGCTTGAGAGAACTCAGGAGAAGGAACTCGGCAAATTGATACCGTAACTTCGGGAGAAGGTATGCCCCAAGTAGGTGAACTCGTACAGAGGGAGCCCAACGGGGTTGCAAAAAATCGGTGGCTGCGACTGTTTAATAAAAACACAGCACTCTGCAAACACGAAAGTGGACGTATAGGGTGTGACGCCTGCCCGGTGCTGGAAGATTAAATGATGGGGTGCAAGCTCTTGATTGAAGTCCCAGTAAACGGCGGCCGTAACTATAACGGTCCTAAGGTAGCGAAATTCCTTGTCGGGTAAGTTCCGACCTGCACGAATGGCGTAACGATGGCCACACTGTCTCCTCCTGAGACTCAGCGAAGTTGAAATGTTTGTGATGATGCAATCTCCCCGCGGAAAGACGGAAAGACCCCATGAACCTTTACTGTAGCTTTGTATTGGACTTTGAACAGATCTGTGTAGGATAGGTGGGAGGCTTTGAAGTGAGGTCGCTAGATCTCATGGAGCCAACGTTGAAATACCACCCTGGTGTGTTTGAGGTTCTAACCTAGGTCCATTATCTGGATCGGGGACAGTGCATGGTAGGCAGTTTGACTGGGGCGGTCTCCTCCCAAAGCGTAACGGAGGAGTTCGAAGGTACGCTAGTTACGGTCGGACATCGTGACGATAGTGCAATGGCATAAGCGTGCTTAACTGCGAGACTGACAAGTCGAGCAGATGCGAAAGCAGGACATAGTGATCCGGTGGTTCTGTATGGAAGGGCCATCGCTCAACGGATAAAAGGTACTCTGGGGATAACAGGCTGATACCGCCCAAGAGTTCATATCGACGGCGGTGTTTGGCACCTCGATGTCGGCTCATCTCATCCTGGGGCTGTAGCCGGTCCCAAGGGTATGGCTGTTCGCCATTTAAAGAGGTACGTGAGCTGGGTTTAAAACGTCGTGAGACAGTTTGGTCCCTATCTTCCGTGGGCGCTGCAGATTTGAGGAAGCCTGCTCCTAGTACGAGAGGACCGGAGTGGACACACCTCTGGTGTATCGGTTGTCACGCCAGTGGCATTGCCGAGTAGCTAAGTGTGGAAGAGATAACCGCTGAAAGCATCTAAGCGGGAAACTCGTTTCAAGATGAGATCTGCCGGGGCCTTGAGCCCCCTAAAGAGTCGTTCAAGACCAGGACGTTGATAGGCTGGGTGTGGAAGCGCAGTAATGCGTTAAGCTAACCAGTACTAATTGCTCGTGCGGCTTGACCCTATAACTTTGATAGCCAATCCCCGTG